>NZ_JARHXR010000019.1:0-273071 GCF_029222665.1 Bacillus sp. Cr_A10 | reverse complement strand
AGTGATTACTTTCTTTTCTTCGCTTTTCGTTCTTCTTGTTCCCAGCGTTTCAATGAAGGGAAAGGATCATACGCCCATTCAATTCGGCCGTTGAATTTGTAAATACCATAGTGTAAATGAGGTGGAAATTTTCCAGAGGTCCATTTTTTCCCGTATCCGGTACTTCCAACGTATCCAATTATAGTGCCGGGTTCAAGGATATCGCCTTCCTTTATCCCTTTATTATAATTTGCTAAATGGGCATAATAATGATAGTTGTTGTGCATATCACGAATACCAATTCTCCACCCACCATAATCATTCCAGCCCATCGTTTCCACCATTCCATACGTGGTTGATTTAACTGGAACACCATGAGATGCAAACAGGTCGGTACCTTCATGCATTCTTCGACCGCCCCAACCTCGCCTATCCCCCCATGTACTTCGATAGCTATAATTATATTGAAGCGCCAAAGGGAAGGCATTTTTATCTAAATTGATTGTTTCAAACTCTTCATAAATTTTTGCAATTGTAAGAATTTGTCTAACGGTTTCATCCTTATGATAATAATCCTTTAATGCTCGTTTAAAATCTTTTTCCGAAGGCCCATATTCGCTTAAATGTTCAGACATTGTATACATCACATCATCGTCATTTTTACGATCCGCATACCCGTCTTTATTGCCATCCGCCCCATTTCCTTCAAATAAAACAATAGAGGTCATGTCAATATCGTCTTTTTGAGGATTGAGTATACCTGTCCAATAATTATCCGAAAACTGAATAGCCACAATGCCATCTCGTTCAGGAATATCGTTCCGAACTTGTTGAATGTTTCGTTCATATTGATCGACTGCTGCTAAATAGTACCATGGCAACGTTAAACTCGAGTACTTTATATAGTAATCCATGCGCATTTCTAATATTTGCTCTCGCGTCGGCTCTTCAGCAGCCATAGCAACGGAGGAATTAAGAAAGAAAAATGCACATAAGGAGCTCATGAGAGTAATCAAACGCCACATTTGCAAAAAAACCTCCTTTTTTTAATACTCCATCTAGCTTCCCCAATTTGAAAACATTCATGACTAAAAAATATTACCTTTCCTACAATTAAATAATTATTAACTTTGCGAGCATAATAAAAACGACTGCTCCAAAACAGTCGTTTCCCTCGACAGTTATTTAACACATGCTTCTATAAATGCTCTAAAAATAGAAGCGGATGTCATGTCATTTTTCAATAATAAACATTCAGGATGCCATTGGACCCCAAGGACAAACTGGTGACTTTTACTTTCAAATGCTTCTATAAACCCATCACTTGAAACAGCACTAACCTCAAAACCAGTTGGGACCATGCGGTTTGCCTGATGATGGAAGCTATTTACTTTAAACTCTTCCGATTGTGTAATTTCATGTAATAGGGAATTCTTCGTCACTTGCACATAATGAGAAGCATGCCAACGAGGTGCTTTTTGATCATGCTGCAAAAGCTTACTCTCCGTTTGCGAATAAATATCTTGATACATATCTCCACCAACTGCAATATTTAAAATTTGAGCACCACGGCAAATCCCAAATATCGGCTTATCTAGAGCAAGCATTTTTTCAATAATAGCTATTTCAAAAGCATCTCTTTCCGGAGTAATACTTCCAAGACCTTCAAAAGGCTCTTCCCCAAACAAAGTCGGGTCAATATCTCCTCCTCCCGTCAAAAGTAAACCATCCAACTTTTCAACAATGGAATCAATCCCATCACCGATTAGATTCGGTAAAACAAACGGAACACCACCAAAAGCAACAACCGCTTCAATATTGTCCATAGAAACAGTAAGAGCTTCCTCTTTCAAACTAGAAGAAACACCAATAATCGGTTTCACAAAAATCCCCCTATGCCATTTTTCTCTCATTCACTTAACCCATCGCCCGATGTATGACAGTATTATTTCTGGTGCCAGGCACCCGTAATACTATTGTCATAATTATTTATCCGTTTGTTTCTTCCATAATGTCATTGGGTTTCTTAATTCATCTGGAAGTTTCATATGTTCCATAACAAAAGTGCGTTCTTTTTCTGTTTTCTGCAAATCCTCATAAATGATTGCTGATTTACCAAGCCCCACAGCTTTAGCCTCTTCTAGTGTTGCACAATAATATGCTTTATCTAAGCCTGCAAAGTTCATTGCTGCAAAACACATAGGACAAGGCATACCACTTGCATACATTGTATATCCAGAAAGATCATTTGTTTGTAACTGCTCTTGGGCACGGCGAATTGCAAGTAGCTCTGCGTGTCCGCTAACATCATAATTGATATGTAATTCATTTACACCTTCGCTTATTATTTCTCCATCTTTCACAAGCACGGCTCCAAATGGCTGTCCACCGTTTCCCACGTTCTCAACCGCAAGCTCCACTGCTCTCTTCATAAACTGATCCATCCGATTGTCTCCCCCCTTTTGAAGCAATTTTAGCACAATTTAAGGCGCATACGGTAGTTAATAAAAAATGGCGATATAACCCCAATATATGGAGTTTCTATACTAATAATGAAGACCATTTACATGTTAAATCCCTGAAATTCGGTATCCAAACGCCATAATAAAAAGCCAAGAACTAAACGAATTCTAAAAGATCCGCCGTTCTTGGCTTAATAATTTTTATTATTCTGCGTTACGCATTTCATCTAATACACGATTTACACGTTTTTCTAACATTTTCATGCCGCTTCCGCCTGCTTGAAAATGACGAAGTTGTCCATCTTTGTCGAAGACGTAATAAGCTGGTACGTATTGATTTTCAAACGTGTCTGTAAGCTTCATTTCGCTATCAACAAAAATAGGTTGTGTAATATTATGTTCTGCTGCTACTTTTTTAATTTCATCCAAATCCACGTCTTTTTCAGAACGAGGCATGTGTACAGCAACAACATTTAGTTCGTCTTTATATTGATCACGAAATTCGTTTACATTCGGCATTGCTTCCTTACATAATCCACAACTAATTGACCAGAAGTGAACCAAAGTTGGCTTTTCACCGACTAATTCGCTAGTGGAGACTTCTCCATTTAACCATGTAGTAGCACCTGTAAGTTCAGGCATTGGTGTACGTAATTTCATTTACAGTTCCTCCGTTACATAATTAGTCAAATTCTCCTTGGTGCATTTCTTGCAAAATACAAAATCTGTGACACCCACCGGAGGCTTTAATCTTTATCAGAATTAAAACTACTTAATAAGATTAAAGTGTTTTTTGACCTGGACGCCAGTTTGCTGGGCAAAGACCGCCAGTTTGAAGAGCTTGTAATACACGAAGTGTTTCATCTACGTCACGGCCAATGTTGTTGTGATTTACTACTTGATATTGAAGTTCACCTTCTGGGTTGATGATGAATAGACCACGAAGTGCTACTCCTTCTTCTTCAATTAGTACGCCATATTCACGAGCAACTTGATGGTTGGGATCTGCTGCAAGTGGATATTTTAAATCACCTAAACCGTTGTCTTCACGAGCTGTGTTGATCCAAGCTAAATGCGTGTGAATTGTATCTGTTGAAACTCCGATAACTTCTGCATCTAGATCTTGGAATTCATCGTAACGATCTGACATTGCTGTAATTTCAGTCGGACAAACAAAAGTAAAGTCCATTGGATAAAAGAATAATACTGTCCATTTATCTTCTTTCATAATCTCTTCTAAGTTTACTTTTCCAAAAGATTTGTCCGCCATTACTGCATCCATTGTAAATTTTGGTGCTTGTTTACCTACCATACGTTCTGCCATGTAAATCCCTCCAAAGTGTTATTTATATAAATTTACTCACGCATTAAAGGATAGCAAAATATCCCTTCCAAATCAATTTTTCGCACTCACAATTTGTCGAAACAAATAATTATTTGTCTTCTATGTGACTATTTATAAAGAGGAAAAATGTTATTCCAACAGTATTTCCTGGGGAATAACATTTTAATTTGTCACAAAATGAAGTTATTAAAAAATACATAAAAATCGAAATTAATTAAACAAGTGAACCACCATTTTTACTATAATTCACAATTCCTTCCGCACTTCTATAAGCAAGTGCAGCTACTGTTCCTGTAGGATTATAACCACCATTATGAGGAAAGTTTCCTGCGCCGACTACAAATAAATTCTCTGCGTCCCAATGTTGTAGATACGAATTCACTACACTATCCTCTGGACTACTTCCCATAATTGTTCCACCTGTATTATGAGTTGTTTGGTAACCTACAATATCGTAGTCCGTAATAGGTTTTTTAATATCTACCGTTTTAGCACCCATTTCCTTCATAATATTGGAGCATACCTCAGATAAATGTTTATGCAGAGCACGATCTTGATCCGTAAAATTATAGGTCATTTGAAGAAGCGGTACGCCATAAGCATCCTTATAAGTACTATCCAATGAAAGGTAATTCTCTTTATGAGGCATGGATGCACCTTGTCCCCCAATTCCTAATGTACGTGTGTAATTATAGATAGAATTCTTTTTAAATTCTGCTCCCCATGTAGGTGTATCAACTTGTATCGGGTTTGTTTCAATCGGTCTATATCCCGTCTGTGTGATGGAAATACTTCCGCCATGTATAAAGTCTAAATCACTATGGTCAAAGTTGTCCCCGTTGAAATCATCGATCGTCATACCAAGTGCCCCTGCACCCATGAAAACATTCATTTGTTCTTCAAAATAACCAGTTGCTCCAGGAAGTATTTGGTAGCAATAGTTTTTCCCAAGTGTTCCTCTTCCTGTATCAGGATTATATTGTTCCCCTATATTAGAAACCATCAGAAGTTTCGCGTTATTCATAACATAACTAGCCAACACAACTACTTCTGCTTCTTGAATAAATTCTTCCCCAGATAGAGTATCAATATATTTAACACCAGTTACTTTATTTCCATTTTTCATAACTTCCACTACATTTGCATGAAATCTCTCTTCAAAATTACCAGTTTTTCTAGCAGTCGGAATAACCGTTATTTCAGGTGACGTCTTAGCGCCATACTCACATCCGAATCTTTCACAGAAACCACAATATTGACATGCATTAATAACTTCGCCATCTGGATTGGTATAAGCTTCAGACAAATTTGCAGATGGTAACATAAAAGGAGTATATCCGAGTTTTTTAGTTGCCCCTTCAAACTTTTTCAATATAGGTGTTTTCTTCATAGGTGGAGTTGGGAACTGTTGAGCTCTTTTTCCCCAGAAAGGATTTGTATCTTCTCCAGAAATTCCAGCTGTTTGTTCATATTTATAAAAATACGGCTCTAAATCGTCATAGGTAACTCCCCAATCTTGCAGGAGATAATCTTTAGACAATTTATTTGGACCATATTTTTGATCTGTCATTGTTTTAATTTGGAAATCATAAGGATAAAATCTCCATGTATGGCCATTCCAGTGCGTTCCAGAACCTCCTAGTCCTTCACCAAGTAAAAAAGAACTTAATTGACGCATTGGCAATGCAGGCATTTTTCGGTTATTCCGAATGGTGATAGTTTCTTTGGATAAGTCTTGCATCAATTCATAGCGAAGGGCATATCGATATTCATCATGAATTCTCAGGTAGTCTTCAGTCCCTCGTGATCTGCCTCTCTCTAAACCAATAACTTTTAATCCGGCTTTAGCACATTCAGCAGCAATGATACCACCAGTCCATCCTAAGCCAACTACAATTACATCTACTTTTGGTAACGTCTTAGCCATAAATAGTACCCCTCTTCTCTCTTCCTACATTTCGCCAAGTGACATTGGCTCAATTTTTTGGAATTTATCACTTTCAATTAATTGAATATAAGCCATCTGATGACCAGGGAATTGTTTCATTCTCCAACCATCCATGTTATTATTTCCACCGTACATAGGATCTGCATAAGCACCTTCCAAGGTAGCAGATCTTAGCAAACGGAAGAAAAATGCTGAAGTTGTTCCAGCCATAGGGATTTCATCATTTTGAAAAGCAGTTAAAATTTCATCCATTTGCTCGCCTTCTAAACTAGAAAACCCATTGTCGAATCTTTTATTCGCCTCAGCTTCTAACAATGTAATTCCTTGCCTAAAAATTGCCCCTCGTGTCAATCGACTTTGATACCCTTGTGTAGCTGCACCTACTGCAAATGGACCTTGCATATATTCCCTCGAATTACTTCCATACTGCCCTGCTAATTGATTGTCAATAAAATAAGGTACACCTAACTCAATTGCCCCTGGTCCTAAATCATCTTTAGGAAAAATACGCTCCGTCGCATTAGACAGTACCTGAAAATCACGAGTATTTTGAAAGAATTGCATTCCTCGCGGTGTTGCCATTACATGATTTTCCTTGCCTGCATTGGAAACATCCTGATCATTCTTATCCATATTAAAGCCAACTAATCCACCAATGAGCCCCCCACCGATTAAAGCCCCAGTAGCAACACCTGTTGTTTTTAAAAAGTCTCTTCTTGTAATGTTTTTCTTTCCTTCTGACATACTCATAGTCTCCTTAAAAATAATGATTTGGAATTTTTCTTCTATACCAAAGCATTGACAATTCTAACCAAACTCAATCATCCAAGCTAAATTTTTCTTATCTTTTTCTTATCTTTTTCTTTCTACGCGTAAGAATGAATTGTTACATGGTTGTTACTGGTGCCTGGCACCAGTAACAACCATGTAACAAACCGTAGAAAAAACTCGAATATCTCCATCAAAATTCCCATACAATAGTAAATCTGCTGTGTTTGGGAGGAATCTAATGGGGTATTACGTTAGAGTGGAAAAAGGTGTGAATGTTTTTGTGGAGGATGTTAACCCGACAGGAAGAAAAACAATTGTGTTCATCCATGGCTGGCCCGCAAATCATCAAATGTTTGAATATCAGTTCAATCAGCTTCCAGCTATGGGGTATAGGTGCATTGGAATCGACTTGAGGGGGTTCGGTAAATCGAGCAAACCATGGGAAAGTTATTCGTACGATCGTATGGCGAATGATATTCGGATAGTTATTGATACCCTGAGCCTCGAGGATATTACATTAGCAGGGCATTCGATGGGAGGTGCTATTTCTATACGATATATGGCTCTTCACGGTGGACATAAAGTGGCAAAGCTTGCTCTTATTGGAGCAGCTGCACCTGTTTTCACAAGACGCTCCGATTTCCCGTATGGAATAACTGTTGAAGAAGTAAATAAATTAATAGAAGAAACTTACGCAGATCGGCCGAAAATGTTAAGTGGCTTTGGAGATACCTTTTTCGCCCGTTATTTGACAAAAGACTTTATCGACTGGTTCCATGGACTTGGATTAATGGCAGCGGGATACTCAACCGCAAAATGTTTAGTTTCTCTCCGAGATGAAGACTTGCGCAATGATTTACCTTTCATACAAGTTCCTACCGCCATCTTGCACGGTAAACAAGATAAAGTGTGCCCTTTCGTTTTAGGGGAATTATTGCATCAAGAAATTACCAACTCTATTTTGATTCCTTTTGAATATAGTGGTCACGGATTGTTTTATTGCGAGGTTGAGAAGTTTAATCAGGAGTTAACGCGGTTTATTGGATAAAGTCTATAGATCTTACATAACAAAATATTTTCTACTTATTCTGATATGATAAAAAGCATCCCAAAACAATTTAAATGTTTTGAGATGCTTTGTTAAAACTATGCTTACATCGGTGGTGGAATTGTTAATGTAGCCTTTCCATTTGTTTCATAATCTGAGGCAAGGTTCACACTATTATAATTTGCATTAACAAAAAAGGTAACTGACAACATTAAAATAAACAAAATTAATTTTTTCATCCATTTTCCCCTTTATCAATATATTGAACTGCCTTTTCAAATTTCCCTTCTCTTTTGTAATAATTCGCCAGTATAGAAGAGTAATGTTCTTTTGCTCCTATTAACACTGCAAGTTTTGAAGAGGATGGCAATATTTTATTTTCCAGAAGGTCCATTGCCTTTACTTCTTGATCACTTAGTAATAGTAAATAAAATGTTGCGAATAAACGAAAATGTACAACTCTCATTTGCGTCGCTTCCGCTTTTAACAATTCAAAGCTATCTTTGCTATCCTCCCACAGTCCTAATTTATATTCCGTATAAGCCAAATTATATAAACTTAACAGATAGAAATCAGTATCCTTTGACATAAGTGATACGCTTTTTTTAAAATATGCAAGGGCTATAGAGTGATTTGCCATGCTATCATGAAGATCGCCTATATTGTTGTATATATGTGGTAACAATTCAATCTGATTGAACATTTCTGCATTTCTAAGTAGATGACTATAAATTTCAAGTGCCTCATCATAAAGTTCCGCACGAGAGTAATTAATTGCTAGCATCATCATTACATGTAGAATCCTTTTTAAATTGTATTCTTCATAATAAGACTCCAAAGACTTTTTTCCATAAAAAATTGCTTGACTATGCTGATGTAAATGACCCTTTACTAAGCCTAAATGGTAGTAAAACTCACCTTCTAAATGGTTAATTCGATTATCCGTCTGTACTAAGCGAGTTAACAGTTCATCTCCTTCTTCGTATCTCCCTCTTAAGACTAAAAATAGCGCCTTAAAATAAGTAAATAAATACTCTTCATGTTGGGAAAAATTCTGCTTCTGTGCCTGCAACCACTTTGACTGTTCTTCCGCCTTATTAAAATCACGAATAAACACATAGTATCTTAATCTATACAGTTCATACACATAAGCGTAGTCAGTAAATACTATAATATCCACATAGTTTTCTAATTGATTAAATGCTTCTGTAATTTTGTCTTTCTCATAAAACTGGATATAATCTAAAAACTCTTTGAGCAAATGTCGAATATTCTGCTCGCTTTTTTCCACATCCTGCAAGTTAATCTCCAAGCGTTCTAGCAACAATCGTAGCGTTTCTTTGTTTGCATCCTTCGCATTATTCTCTATTTTACTGAGATGAGGAATTGAACAAATCCCCATCGCTAGCTCCCTCTGCGTTATTCCCTTTTTCGTTCGGTGATACTTAATCAATGAGCCAATTTGCACAATCTCAACTCCTAAACTTTCAGTCTACTATCATTATATAATAATCGAAATTTTCCCAATAAACAAAAGGTATATTATGTGATAGTTTAAAAGTGTACTAAAAAACAAACCGAAAAGGAGTCAAGAAGAATGAGAAAAGTGAAAATGCTCGTACTAAGTGCACTAATTGTAGGGACTTTATCTGCACCAATTCAAGTCGCAGGCGCTACACCACCTAGTGAAGACAAAAACTCCTCGGAAACATTCCGCGTTTACGTGGAAGCAAACAACAAAACAACGAAATCTACTTTAAAAGGACAGTATGAAGCACGCTGGGAATTGACAGAGAACGGATTCTCTACAGATATGAATCAAAAACAATTTGAAGCATTGCAAAAGAATAAAAATGTGACGGTAACGAAAGTGGATATCGTAACATTGGATACGGATGTACGTGCATCCGAATTTGAAGCACTTGCAGGAGAATATCCAACGCAACAAGTACCATGGGGCATTAAAGCAATTTACAATAATAGCAATCTTACTACCACTTCAGGTGGACAAGGTATCAATATTGCAGTTCTAGACTCGGGAGTAAACACTAGCCATTATGACTTAGTTAACACAGTTGAACAATGTAAAGACTTTACAGGTTCTACCCCTCTAGTAAATGGTAGCTGTACCGATGGAAATGGTCACGGTACCCATGTAGCTGGTACTGCATTAGCAGATGGTGGTAGTGACAAAGCAGGTATTTATGGAGTAGCTCCTGAAGCTGACCTATGGGCATACAAGGTCCTTGGAGCAAATGGTTCTGGCTATTCCGATGATATCGCTGCGGCTATTCAACACACAGCAGATCAAGCAGTGGCAACAAGTACAAAAACTGTTATCAATATGTCTCTAGGCTCTTCAGTAAGCAATAGCTTAATTACTAACGCTGTAAACTATGCATACGGCAAAGGCGTGCTTATCGTTGCGGCAGCTGGAAATTCTGGACCAGCTCAAGGCTCCATTGGTTATCCAGGTGCACTTGTAAATGCAATAGCAGTTGCGGCACTTGAAAATCGTCAGCAAAACGGAACATACCGTGTAGCAGACTTTTCATCTCGTGGATACAGTTCTACTGATGGTGACTATGTCATCCAACAAGGTGATATTGAAATCTCTTCACCAGGGGCTTCAATTTATTCTACTTGGAATAATGGTGGCTATAACACAATTAGTGGTACATCCATGGCAACTCCTCACGTTGCTGGGCTAGCTGCTAAAGTTTGGGCTCAAAATCCAACTTGGTCCAATACACAACTTCGTACAAATCTACAAAACCGTGCTAAAGCAGTTGATATTAAAGGTGGAATCGGCGCAACAACTGGCGATGATTACGCTTCCGGTTTTGGGTTTGCTCGTGTGCAATAAAAGATTTACTTAAATAACCCCCCCTCCCTCCACTTTACCGAAGTGGAGGGTTAATTATTTTACCACCTTCATTAAATCCTCTACTAAATCAGGTAAATACTCCTTCAACTCTCTAAATTCAAACCTTAATTCTTTTGCCTTTTCATTGCTTATTAACCAAGTCTCCGAAATATTGTATGGAGAAATAGTATCTTCATTATCAGTAGAAATTATTTTCGCAGCAGCTTTTGCCTTTTCTTCTATTATATAAATCATCTCTTGTAGTTTAACGCTCCCATTGGAAGTTGCATTTATCGGCCCAGTAAAATCAGAAAGACCGATCCAAGCTAGAAATTGTCCAGCTTCCTCTTCCGATATAAAATCCATTGCAGCTTCTAAATTCACCAGATGAATTTCCTCTTGATTGACTACTTTCTCCACATAGAATTTAAGTCGTTCTGTATAATCATTCACACCAATAACTATTGGAAACCTGACAGCCACGACGGGGAAAGGAGCCTTTTGAAATAACACCGCTTCCGCCTGGCGTTTTCCTTCATTATAAGTAAAGTCTTCTTTAGGACCAATTACAATAGGATGCTCGGTTGGAATAAAATCCTCTTCTACATATCCAGTTTCTGCATTCCCTATGTCATATACAGATTTAGAAGAAGTGAAAACATATTTCTTCGTATTATCCTTGAAAACTTCTATAGCAGCCAATGCCTCCTGTGAGGAATAACAGATTTGGTCAAAAACTATGTCCCAAGTCTCTTTATCTAGAAGTTGTTTAAATTCTTTCAGGTTCAATCGATCCACAATGATTCTATTCACTCTAGTTGAAAATGAATCTTCTGTTTTCCCTCTTGTCGCTATCGTAACCTCAAACCCTTTTTCTAATAATGCTTCTACTAAATGCACCCCAAAAAATCGTGTGCCTCCTAAAACTAAAGCCTTTTTCAAACTTTTCATCCCCTTATCGTTTTCTACTATTAATTATATTATACTAATTTGCTTGGTATTACTGTAAAACTAAATTGGTCTCGCTAATCTCTGAATTAGTCTCGCTGTCTACCATTTTAATCTTGGTTATTACATTTTTGGTCTCAGTTTCACTATAATTAGTCTCGAAGTCACAATATATGTAAATTAATTTCCGATTTAATTAGATTCTTCCCCCTTGTATTTTCAATTCTATTAAATTATTTTATAAACTAATCATTTAGACCAGCTCTCTTTTTAAATAAACCATAAGTTACTGTATGCCAACTTTGGTAAATCTATTAAAATCTTTCACAACCCATGAACTACCAAAAAGAGCTGTTCCCAGAGTCGATCCGCTAACCGACTCTGGGACAGCCCCTTTTTTATTACTAGGATCGCTTCCATTACCTATGATTTTCTTATGACAACAGATTGTGTTACAGGATTGTTACTGGTGCCAGGCACCAGTAACAATCCTTTTATTAAAAGGTGAAATTAAAATAGCTCTGAATACAATTTACGTTCCCATTCATCAACACGATAGAAGTGTTTGTTCCACTCTTCCTCTTTTACTTTGATGAACTCTTGCCAGATCGGTCGTCCAATTCTATCTGCCAATACAGTATCCTTAGACAGATGGTCTAGAGCTTCTTTCAAATTACGCGGAATCCATTCAATGCCTAGTGCTTCAAGTTCCTGTTCGGATAAAGATCCGGCATCTTTCTCTAATGGAGCACCTGGATCCATTCTTTGTTGAATCCCATGTAAGCCTGCAGCGATAAGTGCGGCAGATAATAGGTATGGGTTACATGTGCCATCTGCTCCACGGTATTCAAATCTTCTCTCTCTTCGTGGTTCTAAAACACGAACGAGAACAGAGCGATTTCCAGCACCATAGCATACATGTGCAGGCGCCCATGATCCTGGAACCATACGTTTATAGGAATTCATCGTCGGTGCCCCAATAGCAGCTAACGATTTCCCATGATGCAAAATTCCTCCCATGAAATGATACGCTTTTTCTGAAAGTGCTAATCCCCTTTCGTCATTCAAATCCTTGAATAAATTCTTTGCTCCATCAAACAGACTAATATGTATATGTAGTCCGCTCCCTGCTAAATCGTTAAATGGCTTAGGAGCAAGCGTCCCGACCATACCCATGTCTCTTGCCAAATGTTTGAACAATTGCTTAAACGTAACCTGATCATCTGTTGCTTTTAAACATTCGTCATATTTCAAGTTAATCTCCACTTGTCCCGGTCCAAATTCACTAGACATTTGTTCCGTTTCCACTCCCATTTTGGCCATTGTTTCAATAAATTTTTGTGTAAACTCTTCTTGAATATCTAAACCGTCGGAAGAAAAACATGCACTGCTATCAGCAGGTATTAAACTTCCATTTTCTTCTTTTAATAAGTACGCTTCTTGCTCATACACCATAAACAATTTTCCGCCTAATACTTCCTCAGCTTCTTTTAATAATTTTTTCAGAACTCCTCGAGGGCAACCTTCCCATGGATTTCCGTTTTCATCTACTAAATCACAAAACATTCTTGCTGTTTTTCGGCGGTGTGGTAAAACGACGAACGTATCAGGGTCAGGTATTGCAAAAAAGTCACCATCATTCGGTCCATACATTGGATTTGGAACATACGTATCAAACATAGTAAAGTCCATGATCGCTGCACTAAAATTCACACCATCTTCCATGGCACTTTTAACGCTTGCTTTATTTATCGTACGAGCTCTTGTTACGCCAGTATAGTCTAAAAACTCAATGCGGATATATTCAATGCCTTCTTTTTCAATTCTCTCAAGTACTTCTTCTCTAGTTGTCACTTTATTCATCACTCCATAAACCAATTTTTCATCTAATATTCTTTAATAATTTTATAGCAAAATTAACATAAAGATTTACTCCTGTAGCTAAAACCTTATCGTCAAAGTGAAATTTAGGATGGTGTAGATCATAGGAAATTTCATCTTCTTTTTTAATTCCTAAACGAAAATACAAACTCGGAACAGACTCAGAGAAATAACCAAAATCATCTGCTCCCATGGAAGGATCTTTTAATTCAAATACATTTTCAACCCCAAGTAATTGCGTTGCCAATTCTTCAAACTCTTTTGTGATAAAACGATCATTTTCAATCGGTGGTGCACCAAAAATAAAATTCACTTCTACTTTTGCATTCCACTGAGCTTCAGCAACTTTACATACTTTCTCTATTTCCATTCTTAGCTTTTTTCTTACATCTGGTTGTAGTGCTCGCACAGTACCTTCTAAAACCACCGTATCTGCTACAACATTACTTGCTTCTCCACCACTTATTTTCCCAACATGTATAACCATAGGATGTACGGGATTAAAGCTTTTGGCAGTAATAGTCTGGAGATTTTGGATCAATTGGGCAGAAATCGCAATTGCATCCACTGCTTGATGAGGTCTAGCACTATGACCTCCTTGCCCCTTGATAATGATTTTAAAATCATCACAAGAAGCAGTAATACTTCCTTCTTTTATTCCAACTGCTCCAAAAGGAATATACGGCCAAACATGTAATCCTACTACGGCTTCAATAGTAGGATTTGCCAATACTCCTTTTTCAATTAGAGCTAAAGCTGCTCCATCGGCCTCTTCTCCAGGTTGGAAAATACATCGGACCGTGCCATTTAGAAGCTCCTTATGCTTATCCAATTCATAAACTGCTCCCAGTAAAATGGCTGTATGACCGTCATGACCACAAGCATGCATAATATAATTTTTTTTTGAAATAAAATCTACATCTGATTCTTCGTTAATTGGCAATGCATCAATATCTGCTCTTAACCCAATTGCAGGACCATCACTTAATCCGACAATATCGACATAAATGCCTGTCTCCCCAATTGTTTGATAAGAAATTCCCCAGTCATCTAGCACACTACGAATATATTCCGAGGTTTCAAACTCTTGAAAAGACAATTCTGGATACTGATGCAAATGTCTACGTATTTTAATAATTTCATCACTTATATCAGTTAAAATTGGTTGATTCATTTGAAACTTCCTTTTCTTTCTTATCTTTAAAGGCATTTTTATTAAAAATAATAAATAAAACAAATAATATAGTTAACCAGATTCCACCTCGAACAAGTGTCATCAATGAATTGATGAAAGAACCGTATAGAATCGCCACTATACTTATAAATCCTAGTACAGGAAACAATGGAAATAGCGGTTGCTTCCAAGATAATTTACTAATCTCTTCTTTACATTTAATTCGATAAATTACCCCTGCGATCAGTGCAAGCGACCAAGAGAATAACCAAGCAATTACTAACTGATTGGATAACTCAATATAAATAAAGTCTGGATTAATTTGACCTATTAATATTAATACAATAGTAGCTGCCCATATCACAATAATCGCATTAACTGGTGTATAAGTTTTAGGATGAATAGTACCCAAAAATTTTGGAAGCATTCCTTCTCGAGCCTGTTGATAGAAAATACGAGACGTTGCATAAATTGTTCCCATTAAAATAGTCGTTGCAGCAGCAATCCATGCAGCCGTATTCATAATGAATGCGCCTGCAACTCCAAATACTTTTCCAGCAGCTATAGTAAATGGAGAACTATCAATTGTCACTTGGTTCCATGGGATGATACCTTGAAGGACAAAATGCGCAAACGAATAGATTGCAATAAAAGTTACACTAGACCAAATTAACCCTCTTGGTAAATCTCTTTCTGGATTAATAGCTTCTGCACCAGCTGTCACTAGCGTCAATGCTCCCAAATAAGCATAAGTTCCAAGTGGAATTGCTCCAAAGAATCCTTCTAAACCATGCGGCATAAAAGGAGTAAAATTGTTAAAATCAACATCTTTTAAACCAAGAATTGCGAAAATAACCATTACGCCTACTAATGCAAGAACTAGATATAGCTGCGTACGTGCCGCTATCACAGTACCTAACATATTAATACCAGCAAAAATAGTAATAAATAAAATCGCAAAGAAAGCTGGCCACCACTCACCTGTTAAACTTGGGAAATACCACATAGTTATTTTCCCTAAAGCAAGACCGACACTTCCCCCAGCAATAATCCATCCAATAGCAAACGTAATTCCTGCTAAAAAGCCCCATGATTTTCCCATAAACCTCTCTACCCACATCGACATGGCACCTGCATTTGGCATAGCTACTGCCATTTCAGTTAATGCAATAATAAGAAATAGCTGAGATAAACCTGCTAGCATATAAGATACAATAGAACTTGGTCCTGCAATTGCAATACCTTGCCCCATCAATAAAAAGATTCCATCACCGACAACTGCTCCTACCCCTAATGCCCAAATATGCCAAAACTTTAAAGTTCTCTTAGGCTCTAAGTCTAATGTTAATTTTTGACTCATTTCTTGTCCCCCTAGTAATCTATAATTTTATTTGATATGCTTGTTCAAAATTTTTGTACAAAATCATTTCTCCGATGTATCGAGCCTTTTCGGCACTCATATAATCCTTTTCAACCCAACCACTTAACACACGTTCAAAACATTCGATAAAGAGCTTAACACCCATCCAATTCATTTCTGGAACAGTAAATGCATCGGAACCGTACATCACTTTGTCAAAAGGAGCCAACTCAAGAACTTGTGAGATAATTCGCTCTACCCCATGACCTGTAAAAGGATTTTGTAAGGAGATATCCATATACACATTAGGAAGAATACTAACAATAAAAGCTGCTTCTTCCATCCACGGATACCCTCCATGCACTAAGTGGACCTTCGTACTTTTATATTTTTCTTTTCGAAGTGTGTCCAACAAGAAACTAGGACTAGCTTTCGTCATGACAACTTCACCATCACCGATTCCCGTATGAATATGCATAAACTTATCTGCTTTTGTACACGCTTCCATCGCAATGTGAAAGCAATAATCTCTAAAAGCTTTAGCAGGAGAACGATCATTTAGCAGAAATTCTTGATATGCCTTTTCCGCATCTACCTTGTTCATCTCTTGAACCTCAAGTCCACTACGATAAGCAATGATTGTTTTTAGTCCAACAACCTCTTCCTTGCTTAAATCCTCCTCTAATTGATTTCGATATTTTTCTACAAACTCATCAAAAGACAGATTTTGTTTTCCTAACGAGGTCATTATTGGCTCAATTCGACTTATTTCCCAAACTTGAGCTCCACAAAGTTTTTCAAATTCTTTTCGATCTAATGGTGGTTGAGGATAACCAAAATCCATAATTGCTCCAACTAGGTTCACATCTTTAAATAATTCTTTTGAATACGCACTATAATCCTCTGCTTTTCTATTACGTATCTCTACAATTGACTTTAGATCTTCTTCACAACCGTAATAGTTAGACATAGTTCTTAGTAGTAGTTGAATCCACATATTTGATCCCGGATAAGGTTGGTGCTTCTGATGCCCTTCAATGCTCGAAAACATTTCTGGAATAACTGATAGAGACAACTTTCTCAAAAAACTAACCGGTGTTTCCATCTCTTTACTAGCTGCAAACGGGTGAGCATGGACGTCCACTACTTTAATTCCACTTAAACTAACTTCTTTCATCTGTAAACTCCTCCTTAAACCTAACGACAAAAATTTTGCGAAAAATATTTTTCTTCCCTTAATAAATATTTGTCGAAAATTCTGTTCAACAAATTTATTAAGTATGATAGACTCGATTATAAGATTTTTCAGAGTTTACAAACAACTGTATGAAAGAAATTTTTCGGAGGTGACAAAAATTGAAACAACTTTTAAAGAATATTGATTTTGAGAAAATCGCACCCTTTCTTTTTGAAGGGGTGATCATTGCGGATAAGGAAGGTTTAATAACTGGGGTAAACAAAGCGGTTATTGATTATTTTCCGAAGCTAACTATAAGTGATTTGATTGGAAAGCCACTTTGCTTCCTCATCCATTCGAAGGATTTGGAATTGTTTATGCTAAATAAACAAGATATGAGGAATATCAACATTTCAATTGGTTTGAATCAACTGCTCGCAAATTTTCGATATATAAACAAAGATAATATTTTAATAGTGTTTAAAAATATTACTAGCCTCCAAAACACATTAAATGATTTAAAAGAAGCAAATAACCAAATACGACTATTTCATAGTATTTTAGATAAAGTGGAGGAAGGAGTCTGTTTTATTGATAACAATCAAAAAGTAATTTTTTATAACAAAAAAATGGGAGAGCTAGATTCTAGAGAACCTTTGGGGGTAAGAGAAGAACTCTATGGATCGGTGTTTCAAAAGGCAAATTTTAAAGTGGACCCTCTGCTAAACTCTTTAGTGAAAGAAAGAAAAATAATACAAAATGAGTCTTTTTTTTCGAATAGCGGCAAAAAATACACAGTAAACAAAACGAGTGAGCCTCTTTTATTGGGAAACAAAAAAATAGGTGCATTATCCATTGTCCGTGACTTGTCAAAAACAGAAACAATCATTAGTGACATGGTTCAAATGAAATTTGAAGGAAACAATACACTAGCTATAAAAGAAGAAAAGAAAATACTCTCTGCACCTTCACTTACAAGTAAAAATAAAACAATGTTAAAAATTATTAATGATATAGAAAGCGCTTCCAGTTCTACAACGAATGTACTCATATACGGGGAAAAAGGTGTTGGAAAAAATTTTGTTGCAAGTCGTTTAACGAATAAAGTTAGAACGAAGCAAACACCTTTCTTTAACTTAAATTGTGGAGCAATACCCAGTAATTTATTGGAAAAAACATTATTTGGGGATAGTAACTCTAAAGGTTTATTAGAACTTGCAAATGGTGGAACTATTTTATTGGATGAGGTAAATACTATCGATGTTTCAGTGCAAGAGAAACTATTAAGAGTATTACGTGACAATAAATTAATTATAGGAAATGGCATTTCCGAGATACCAATTCAGATTCGTTTTATTTCTTTAATGAACGAAAAACCCGAGGTAGCCCTTAAGAATAATCACTTGTTAGAGGAAATGTTTTATATATTAGCCGGAGTTTCAATGAGAGTTCCCAGCCTTCGTGAAAGAAAAGAGGATATTCCATTACTAATCGAATACTTCCTAAAAAAGCAATTTATGCTCAATGAGAATTTTTCCTATAACATCTCAGAAGAAGCTCTTGAAATCTTATTAAAATATAATTTCCCAGGCAATGTAAGACAGTTAGAATACATCATTGAAGGTGCTATTGCTCTATTAGATAACAGTACAGTCATTTCTGCTGATCATTTGCCAAGCTATATATCGAAAGAGCAAGTCACATATAACGAAGTGGATTTCCCTAGAGACTATCTTCCTTCTTCCCTATCTTTAACAGAGCAAGTAGAAGCTTTTGAGAAAGAGATAATAGCTAACACATTAGCAAGTGCTAATTTTCATATTACAAATGCCGCTGAAATGCTGGGTATTACAAGGCAAAGTCTAAACTATAAAATAAAAAAATATGAAATTACCATTACGCGAGGAGAGAGTTAGAATGGATCAAAAAGAGTTACTAAAAAAAGATAAAGAGCTTATCTCAGAAGGTTTAAAGCTTCGTTTCTTTCCTCTTACAGTAAAAGAGGCAAAAGGTTGTTACATAACGGATATTAATGATCAGCGATACCTAGATTTAACAGCTGGCTGGGCAGTAGCAAACGTTGGTTATGGAAGAGAATCTATCGCTAAAATTATTCACGATCAATATATAAAGCTCTCCTTTACGACACAATTAAGTGCTCCAAGCGAAACAATGATTCAATTAGCGGATAAACTTGTCGAGATTGTTCCAGGTAATTTCGAGAAAAAGGTATGGTTCGGACACTCTGGTTCTGATGCAAATGACTTAATTAGTAAATTTCTTCCTGTTGCTACTGGTCGAAATAAAATCATTTCGTTTATCGGTTCGTATCACGGCCAAACGATGGGTGCTTCTTCTCTTTCGGGACATAGTGCGCAATCAAAATTTGAAGGTAGAGGAAATGTAGTAAAAATCCCTTATCCAAATGTATATAGACCTTTCAGCGGAATAAGTGAAAATTTAACTGACCAAACAATGCATTTCTTAGAAGAAGTATTTACTACTATTTGCCCCGCTGAAGATACTGCAGGTGTCATTTTAGAAGCTATCCAAAGCGATGGAGGAATGATTCTTCCACCCGAACAATTTTTGAATGCACTCCGTAACATCTGTGACCAACATGGAATTTATCTGATAGTGGATGAGGTAAAGGTTGGTATGGGGCGCACAGGAAAATGGTTTTCATTTGAGCACTCCAGTATTGTTCCAGACGTAGTCGTATTAGGCAAGTCACTGGGGGCAGGACTTCCAATCAGTGCGGTAGTTGGTCGAAAAGAAATTTTAGACACGGTTGCAGCTGGTCACATGTTTACAACAAGCGGAAACCCGATTTCTACTTCTGCAGCGATTGAAAACATCCGAATCATCGAGGAGGAATACTTGCTAGAAAACGCAGAAAAACAAGGCGTTTTGTTCTTAAATGGCTTAAATAAACTAAAAGAGAAATACCGAGTGCATTGGAGATGTACGAGGTAAGGGGCTTTCCATTGGTGTGGAAATTGTAACTGACAGAGACTCTAAAAAACCAGACGCAGTAAAAACTGCAGCTCTTTGTTACCATTGCTATGAAATTGGACTACTAATCTATAATGTAGGAATTTACGGAAATGTGTTAGAAATAACACCTCCACTTACAATAACGACCGCAGAAGTGAAGGAAGCATTAAGATTATTAGATAAAGCGTTCCATAATATCGAAAACGGGAACTTCCAATATGAAAAACTCAAAGAATACGCTGGCTGGGGATAAATATAAAAAAAGAAAGAAGAAAGAAGATTATGACAGGAGTATTACTGGTGCCTGGCACCAGTAATACTCCTGTCACACTATCTGATAATAAAAATATGTAAGAGGACAGTTCAAAGTTGATCCGCTATTTGACTTGGGAACAGTACTTCTATTTTTAAAAATAATCACCGAACGCTCCAAATCCAAAATACACTGAAAGCAGAGACAATGCAGCAAATACTACATATTCTACTGATCCACCAGTTCTCGTTGTGAGAGGAAAACGAATTGTTACCTTCAAAGGAAACAATAGTTTAATCCCATTTTTAGTTGCCATATCCAAAATATAATGACTAACCATCCCAACTAATATCCCTGCTGTCACCGACTCGTTTTTCATGAATGTTGTTAATAAAACCCCTATTAGAAGTAAAAATAACAAACTATGCGTAAAAGACCGATGCCCAAAGATTGTATTAATAACCTTTGAAACGATTGGAAGCTTCCGACCGATTGTGCTCCCTCCATGGCAAATATCCGGTATCAATGCGCCAACGACACCAGCCCCCAACAAAATAACCGGATCATAATGGGAGACTTGAGCAAAAGCAAGACTTGCTGCAATACCGCCTACGATGTGTGTGTTTCCTGTCATGCTAGTAATTCTCCTTTAGTTAATAAGTCAATTATCACTTTACACTATGCTAACAAAAGAAATAAAGAGCCATCGAACCTATATTCGCATTATTTTTATAGTTCTCCATATGACAAAGATATTACTGGTGCCTGGCACCAGTAATATCTCTTTGTCATATAACTCCTTTCTCTATATTTTCTTTAAAATACAAAAACAAAAAAGCGACTGAAGTGAGTATCTTCTAGTCGCACGTCCTTCTATTTCTTTTATAATCTCTATCTATAACACTTCAACATTCTCATTTAATATAGGAGACAATTTTTAGTGGTAGATGTTTATGCGAAATGTATCGTGACAATTCTTTTTAATAGGATCATTTCCTATATATTTTTAATCACGATGGATCGTGCGGTAGGTGTCGATCGTGGCGTGAAGCCTCTGCTTTTGTTTTAATAATACATTTTTAGATACATGAACGATATAAGCTTCACCATTACTAAAGGTAACTTTAGATTTCCCTTTTCCAAGAGATTCAACTTCAAAATGATGATTAAAGATCCAAACACACTCCAGGTTTTTATAAGAAATCGTTGGGAAAGCAGCTATCCCATTCGGATCAATGAGAAGAGGTGTCTTCACAAAATAATTCATCATCTTTTTAATCGCTTGGATGCGCCCTTCTAAAGTAGATGCATATGGAATACAAGCATTTCCCAATAGTTGTTGAACGGACAATGGTGAATAATAGACTCCATATGTCTTAATGATTTTAGATTTGTAAACTCCAGTAAACACTGATTTAAGCATTAACGTGTTTTTATCAATTAAAAAACATTTTTTCAATAATATCCTCCTTTTCCTCCTATAGCACCATCCTACCAAATATCCATATACTTGTATAGTCTAATTATACTGAATATATGTAATTGTTTGAATTATTAATAGTTATTAGGAATTTCTTCCAATATAAAACAATTCGTTTAAATATGGAAAACGTATAGTTTTTCTTTAACAAACGCCCTAATAAACGATTAGATAAGAATACCAATCACATCTATGCTTAGGGCTACCTAGGAATAAACGAATCGTGCACGACTCCAAAGGAAAACCCATTGAACTCGTTCGAAAAAATATTAACACAATATGAACCCATGATTTCATCCTGCATCCGAAAATTAAACATTTACAAAAATCATGATTTATACAAACAAGCAGGCAGAATCGCCTTATGGAAAGCATGGGTAAAATTTGATGAAGCTAAAGGAGAATTTGCACCTTATGCATACCGTTGCATTTATGGGTCCATCCTGGACGAATTAAAGAAAGAAAAACATGTAGAGGAAACAATTAATCCCATGGAAGATGAAAAACTTTCCTTTCTCTTAGAACATGTATTAGAAAGAAGTATCCAAAATGAGGATCTAAGTCTTGCACTTGAACAGCTAACAACAAACGAACGCGCATTAATTCTTTGGATCTTCGTCGAAGGTATCTCCCTCCAACAAGCAGCAACAAGAGCTGGAATAACCATTCCTGGAATTAAAAAAAGACGTGAACGAATGCTGAGAAAATTAAGAGAAATGATGCAGAGCAAGAAATAAATGAAGTCTCATCGGTAAGTATATTGAGATTTTAGAGAATAACTTGCGAAATTATTGAAGTTAATCTTGCGATACGTTCTGTCAAACTCAAAAACGCTATACCAAAAGCACAAAAGAACCGCCTTCATATCATTTGGATATGAAGGCGGTTCTAATATATATTTCTTGTTTAATTTGTCGGTTTAGATGCCGTAAGTGGAATCTTCTCATAGTCTGCCGGGTTCAAGTTTTCAACGGTTCCATCTGCAACCCCTTTAATAATTGCGTCAAGGCCACGTTCAACCGATTTCACAAGTTGTCCTTTTTCTTTCTGTCCCATCATTTGTGTCTGTCCTCTCACCTCAAACAGCACCGTTCCACTTCCATTAAGGGCATAGCTTCCAAGTGCTGTGCCCGGAAGATCAAGTCCTTGGGAATAGAGTGATATGTTCTTAAACTTTGAGTTTCCATAGGATTGAAGTTCATTATATACTGCAACGTTCAATTGTCTTGAAAAGTCATAGTTATAGTTATCGGCAAATTGTGCATATTTCGCCCCTTCTGGTGTATTCGGATCTGGAACAAACTGTGCGGATAACGATAGTGTCACTTCATCGGAAGTACCATCCACATAATACATGCCTTGATGGTGAAGATCTATGAAGACATCTACGTTTCCATATTCCGATTTCAATGCCTTATATACATCACGTGAAGTTTGCGATTCAGGTGTGATAAACCATCCAGGCTTATTGGATGCCCCTGGAAAATCTTGAGCTGTTGGAACATAATTGAGATCAGGATTGAAATCCCTATTTACATCGAACCCAGGGTTTTCGCCATAGTTATAGCTTTGGCTAATCCCTCGATCTAGGTAGTTCCAAGAAGGTTTAGCGCTCGCTAGCTGTGGAAAGTCCTCTACTACCTCTGCCCATGTCATGCTATTTCGACGCTTATCGGCCTCAGATGCATCTGGGTTCATCATCGGCATAAAAACAAGTGTGACTTCATCTCTTATTTGATTTGCTTCCTTGGAATTGGCGGAAAGATTTTTGAGTAGATTCAAAATTGCCACAGTTCCAGTTTTCTCGTTTCCATGAATTTCACTTTGAATTAGAATTACCTTATCTCCAGTTCCAACCTTCACAGTGTATATATCTAGTCCTTTATGAGATTGACCAGCAACATCAACCTCTAAAAGCCCTTTACTGGAAGCTTCCATCTGATATAAACTTTTTTTGAGTTCACTGTGACTTATAAAACCAGAAATTGAGTACTCATGATGATGTGTTTCTGAATCCACCTTTTCCGCCGCATAGGTAGGGAGAGCCAAACTTGTACACAAACCTAATATTCCAATTGTACTAACTATTTTCTTCTTCAATTACATTCACTCCTTCTATTTATCTATTTTCGTTTATAGATTATCAAAAGATTATTAAATAGTAAATATATTTTGAATATTTGAATAGTTAGTAATGTAAATAGATTTTCATCCTGTATCTTTAGAGACACGAAGGACTAATTATTTCGTCTATCGAAACGATAGAATTATTAGGTAAAATTAACCATATGTCTTTTATTTAGCCATCAACAACAATAACTTCCTAAACAAACAAGAGTCCTTTACAAAAGGACGCTTTGCTTTGTTTTACTTCAAGCAATAAATCACTTATCTCCTATCACTTCACTCGTAGCAATTATTTCAATGCCATTCAAAGCCTGCGTAGCCAACCGATCGGCTTCTGCATTCCCTTTTCGTTGTACCAATTCATACTCTGGTTGAATACCGATGTCTTTGATTTTTTTCTCAATTTTGTCTGCCCAGCTGGACAAATCTTTTTCGACAACTGGCCATTCCTCGCTCAGATGATTAATTACTACCTGAGAATCACCAATGAACCTCACAGGTAAATGGTGAACATTCAAATTCTCCAGCTCCTGTAATCCTAAATGAAGTGCTGCATATTCTGCCTCGTTATTTGAAGTGAGCCCCACAACAGGAGCATTCCGTCGTAATCTGTACGATTTACCACTCTGCTCATAATAAATAACACAGCCTAACCCAGCCCTACTCGATTCCCGATCATATCCCCCGTCGAAATAGACAGTTACATTATGCGGCTCTGTTTCAATTCCCTTTATATATTTTTTCAATTCTTTGATTGTCCAACTACTATCAAAACTATCTAGAAACACCAAACTTTTTGTACGACCAGTTCGCTCCATATCTTCTGCAAGCATAAGAGCCTGTGCAGCTGGCATTTCATCTGTACGAAAGATTATTTCTGCTCCCTTCGGCGTTTTATATGTCCATTCCATTCGAATCTTCATATTCATCCTCCTACCATTAACTATCTTTTAGTTTATATACAAAATTAGTTTACCCAAGGCTCGCTTTAGTAAATCAGATGAAAGTTTATAAGATAAGTTTATTGCTATCACAGGGATTCAATAATGAACATCCATATTTTTTTATATTCCAATGCAACTGAGAGGAATGAAACCCAATTTGTTTGTCACTATGACTTCTCCAAGAAAAAAAGCGCTTGGAATTTAGAACCTCACAGACCAAATGTATATTACCTTTCTACCGTTTTAGGATCATGTAATCCAAAATAGCCAACGCTTTACATTAACTCCTTAGCTATATATCTTACACTTTGTTGAATATGGAAGGGTCTGTCCCAAAAGTCACTATAAGTGACATACAGAACAGACCCTTTAACTATTTTTGACTTATAAATAGATGAAGTTTATTTTTGTCCAGATAATATTTCTTTAGTTGCTTTATAAAGATTTTCAATGCTGAGTTCATGATTACCTTTTAATAATTTTAATGCTACCTCTTCACACATTTTTTGCAATGCTTCCACATCACATCCAGCAACTGCTAGCGGTAACAATCCTACGGGAGAAATCTCCAAAGGTTTCTTTATCCTTGGAATCACGAATGTACGGTTTTCCCTCTCTGTCGCCAAAACCTTGTAGGCATCATCATGGCCATCAGTAGTAACAATGACTCGGGAAGTCGATTCATACCTATAGCGTCGTTCCATGTAAGCCCGTAATAGTCTATAGGCACTGGGTGGTCCGTTTACAGAACCTGAATTGGATATAACATTAATGTATACGTCTTTGTATGCAATGTACTGGATCAATTGATTTATATAAAGTCCACTCCTATGTTCCCCAGCAAAAATAATCTCTGGAATATTTGCATCCGAGTTGAAATAGGCTTTTAATCCTTCGTAATACATCTTAGTGGCATAATATAATTCTCCAAACCCTGTGACGATTAGAATGGATGAATTATTTCGTATTTCTTCCGCCAACTCATTAATTGAACTTATAACTTGGTCATGATTCTCCCAAAAAACTAGATTAGGTGGAATATTAGTTCCATTCATGCAATAACCTCATTTTTGTGGAGTACAAAATACTATATAAAGTATGTTTGCCTTTATAAAATATAATAGTTATATTTTATAAAATCTTCCGGATATGCATAAATGGATATTTTTTTTAAACAGTGGCTTTTGATTGTGACTTTAGACTACTTTTAAAGAAAGAATACCGCTGGTTAAACTTACTTTAAGTACTGCTTTTTATTTTCCTTAATAGCTTTAATATAAAAAGGAAATTCCATAAATTCAAATAAAGACAGAGATTGCGTGTATACTTCTTTTATTTCTTTAAAGGGAAAATCCATTTTTTCTAAGCATTGCCCTTTATAATATAAGAATTGTCCTGCTAAGGAGATAATACCTGTTTCTTTGGATTTGCTTATTCCTTGATTAGCAGTATCAAGTGCTTCTTCAATATTATTTATGTCATACAGTACTTTACACTTGTTATATAGTACTGTAATAAGCGTTTCATAAATCTTATAATCATTATAATTTTTTTGAATATGTTCCTTAAGGATTTTATTATAGTAATATAAGCTTTTGTTAGCTTCACCGTTTTCTGCATATACGATGGCAATCGTATTGTTAATTTTTATATGCAAAAAACGGAACTGGATGGTAGTTTGATTGGATGAAATTAAAATATTCTTCAAATTGGTGATACATTCTTCTGGAGAAATCATTTTTAAATTATAATGAGCTGTTTGTAAAAGATAATCTAAATAAAAATTTAACCAAATATTGTCCAAGGATATTTCATTTTTATTTATAATTGAAATTATCTTTTTATAGTCATGCTCTTTTAAGTGAAACTCAATATTTTTTATTAATCTTTCACTTTCTAATACGTTCTTATAAAATAGCATTTCAATTAAATATTCAACAGGGACCTGTAGCTTTAATGCAATTTTTAATAAAGTATCTATTGCAGGATAAACTTCACCTGCCTCAATTCGACTAATTGTAGACTGAGTACAAATATCTTTTGCAAGCTCCTTTTGAGACATTCCCAATTCAGCTCTAAGTTTACTGATTTCTAGCCCTAAATATGTCATTTCCAAACAAATCACTCCATATTTGGATTTTTCTAAAATTACTATGTAGATAATAGCAAATCTTGCTTCATTTAACCCATAGTTATTTGAGCATAGCTTTGTTTTTATTAAATTCAAAAAGATACTTTGCAATAGAAGGATACTAAAAGATTAGCAGCCAAAAATATTTATTCGATTGCTTGTTACTTTCTAATTTTCAATATAGAATTCGCCTCATTCTCATTGGTTAGGATCATTAAAACCTTAAGGCTTTACTCGTATTCATCCTTGCTGCTTTCAACGCTGGATAAATCCCAAACAAGCTACCACATCAGAACTTGTGCAATTTTATATTCTCTAATGCAAGATTCGACAAACATCTTCATATACCTTTTAAATGTGAAAAAACCAAAAACCACTTGAACACGACAAACAGCTGAATTCTACCAAGTTAGTATTCCTTTCAAGAATCTCTGGCCAACTCTCTACTATGTATATCAATACTTTCTTTCCCCCTTTAGACACTCCCTCCGCCATACTTTTTAGTTCCTTATAATCTATAATTTACCAAAATTGCATGTTATGATAGTTTCTCACTTACTAAACGTAAAGGAGAGATATTTAGTGAAAAATTTATTAAAAATGGTCGCAATAACAGTCTTATTAGTTTCGTTGTCGTTTGCATCAGTTGCTTCAGTAAGTGCTGCCACACCTTCAAAAATTATGTGGGGCAAAACAGAATTAAAAATTGGACAAATTGGTAAAGTGACAGTATTACAGGATACTCCTTTAGTTAAACTTGCATCTGATGGTACCCTTACAACTGTTCGTACATTGAAAAAAGGCGACGAATACCGAGTCTACAGCTACAAATCTAATTTAAATGGATTATATGGTGTAGGTGCGGAAAGCTTTGTACAAAAAAATACGAAGATCAAATACGAAACACCTTCTAAGAGAAAGCTTGAAATCTTATCCTTTCAAAAACTTTTCCAAGAAGCTGCTGCAAAACAAATCAGCACGACAAGAGGCTACCATACAAAACAAGAGATTCTGACACTTTTCAGCCCTCATTTCGCTGATGAGTTTACATCTCGATTTATTTCTAACAGCATGTTGAAAAAAGAAATTGATGGTGAAACACATTATTACTTCCCACAAAACACGGATAACATTAACTCTAATTACTTTGTAGTGAGTACCTTAACATGGACGGATAAAACATCTATCACCCATTACCAAGCACCAACTGTAGATAAAGACAACAAAAAAGGCATGTCCAATCTTGTGAAAATCAGTGAACACCAAAAATATAATGGTCTCGTAGATGCTCATACGTATACAATTACATTGCTTAAAACAGACAATGGAAGCTACAAAATCATAGAAGTACAAAAACAATTTTAACTAATAAATAGGCATTTTCTTTTCAAAAATAGAGCCGTCGAAGATACAATTTCGACGGCTTTTAGCTTTCAATCTGTAAACTGGTGCTGCTCCCCCTACTTCCAACTGCAGAATTGTCAAGCTTCTCACAAGAAGGCATTAATAAAAGTTGTTTCCCTGCCTTTAACTCCCCGATAATCATCACAATAACTGGTTCCTTAGCATTCTTGCATCAATCTAGTTAATTTAGAGATTTCTTCCTCTATAATCAGTAGAAGCATCTAGCAATTGCCTCTGCCATTTTCGAAGTAATAGTCCTTCCTTAACATCAAAATTATACCAAAAATAAGATTCTTTTTTCACAGACTACACTAATAGTTATTTGAAACATAACTGAAGAAATCCTTTGAACTTCCAGATTCTTATTGATTTCTTGCCATAGATGTCAGGGGACAGGAGAACCTTCTACTCGTTTCCTCTGACATTGAATTTAACAATGTTTTGCGGTAAAGTTAGTACCATTGGGAATTCTTTCTATCGGTCATTTTGTATTAATTTTACCAGAGCGGAAACGAATTCCTTTTTACTATAAAAAATCAACTCTTTTAGACTAGGGTATAAATTATATATAAAGGCTTAAGGAGGAAAACATGAATACGACGGAACCGAACTACATTACAGAATCTAAGAGAAAGTGTATAGAGGCCGGGATGGATCCGAATGTGGTATCAAGACCAAAGACCTTTTTAAGTGAAGTGGAGTTTGAACAGAAGAGAAAATCTTATAGCGAAATACTTTCAGTAGTAAGTTTTTTCTCGAATAAGCTACTGGATTCCTTAAAAGGTACTCCAATACTTGTTGTTGTTTCGGATGCAACTGGTTATCTTCTTGAAATTGAAGGAGATGAAACGATAAAGTCTACCATTGAACAATTCGGTATCAAGTCTGGCAGTCTATTCACCCAAGAAGATACAGGTACGAATGTTATTAGTCTGTCGTTGCAACAAAAGCATCCGATCAGTATTATTGGCGAACAACATTATCATACGTTTCTTCATGATATTGCTTGTTACGGGACTGCATTTCATTATACGGATGAAAACAACTTGCTTGGTAGTGTATGTATCATGATGCCCATCCAGTTTCAGAATGAACTTTTCTTAACGATGCTAACTCAGGCAGTTGATTCAATCGAAAGAGAATTATTATTAAGAAAACAAAATAAAAAGCTTAATATTATGAATCAGATTATGTTAAGTAGAACAAGAAACGGAATTGTAATTACAGATGAGAAAGGGATCACTACCGAGTTTAATAGCTTTGCCCAAAAAATTTCAAATATTAGTAGAGATTCGGTAGTGGGAAGAAATATTCTTGAATCGGATCTAACGGGCGAGTATTTCAAAGAAGTACTGGAACAGAAAAAGATATTTAAAAATGAAGAAATTAAATTTAAAGATGACGCGGGCAACCTCATTGTCTGCTTGTTCGATGCACAGCCTATATATGAAGAAGATAAAATGATAGGAGCCTTTGGTCAGTTTAGGGACATCTCAGATCGTTACATACTGCAGGAGAAGTATAACTACTTAGCCTATCATGATGATTTAACAAATCTACCAAACAGACGATATATTAATAAGGAAATAGAATCCATTATTAAGGAATTAAATGCTGGTCGCAATAGAACTTTAGCCCTTTTATTTATAGACCTGGATCGTTTTAAAATCATTAATGATAACTTTAATCATTCATACGGGGATAAACTCCTGATCGAGGTAAGTAAACGTTTGAGTGGTTGTCTTGGGGAAAAGGATATGCTCGCTCGAATGGGTGGCGATGAATTTATTTTCCTACTGAAAGATTTTGTTGAACCGGATTATGTCACGAAAAAAGCGGAAGAGATACTCCAACTGTTGCTGCAACCTTTTCATGTCAGCGGAAAAGAATTACATACGACAGCGAGTATCGGGGTTGCGATTTATCCCAACCATCCAATTACAATGGAACAGCTCATGGTTTATGCCGATAATGCGATGTACCAGGCAAAATCTCAAGGGAAAAATCGCTATGTCGTTCATACCTCCGAATTATTAGATGCAATGATGGACGAATACATGCTCGAGGTAGATTTAAGAAGAGCATTGGAGAATAATGAGTTTGTTCTCTATTATCAGCCCCAGATTAATAACGACACCGGTAAATTGGTTGGATTTGAAGCGCTAATTCGTTGGCAGCATCCTACGTTAGGTCTGATACCTCCAGGAAAATTTATAAAACTAGCAGAAGAAAACGGATTGATTACTCAAATTGGAGAGTGGGTCATCGATGAGGCCTGTACTCAAAACAAAAAATGGCATGATGCTGGAATGACACCTGTGAAAATGTCCGTTAACCTATCCACGCAGCAATTCCTTACCGGAAATCTGATACCATATATGGAAAATGTATTGAAACGTACAGCTATCGATCCAGCATATGTAGTCGTGGAAATTACCGAATATATGGCGATGGAGTACGACTACTCCATTCAAGTATTGGAACAACTAAAAGCTCTCGGTATTGGCATCAGTATTGATGATTTTGGAACAGGCTATAGCTCGTTCAATTATCTTAAAAATTTTCCAATTGATTATATTAAGATCGACAAATCCTTTGTGAGTGAATTAATGAACAATGAGAAGGATGCCATCATTGTAAAAGCAATTATCTCATTAGCACATAACCTTCATAAAGAGGTAATCGCAGAAGGTGTGGAAACAAAAGAACAGCTTGATTTTCTGAAAACTCATCAGTGTGATATCTCACAAGGTTATTTCTTTAGCAAACCACTTTCCGCGGACGAAATTGAGAAGATTTATATAGAACAACATTAATCATAGGGAGAGAATGACAGCATGAAAACTACTTCATCTGTATTAGTAGCAAATTTTAAACATTGGGGAATTCATCATATTTTTGGCATTCCAGGAAAGGCTGTATCCCCTATATTATTCGAGATATTACACCATGAAATGGAATTTGTATTAAGTAAACACGAAGCAGCCGCAGGGTTTGAAGCTTCCGGCTATGCCTTGATGAATCAGAAAATCGGGGTCGCAGTTGGTACATCTGGACCTGGTGGGACTAACCTGCTTACAGCTGCCGGCCAGGCAAAAGCTTCTAATCTACCACTATTAATCATCACTGGACACCCTTCGATGAAAGATACTGGAAAAGCAATGGGACAGGACTCTAGCCTATTCGGTGCTGATCTTGTAGATATGTTTAGATCTGTTACGAAGTTTAGTGCACGGGTAGAACGAGGCGATATGCTAAAGCCATTCCTGCAGCATGCACTGGAAAAAGCTCTATCGGGTGTAAAAGGACCTGTACATCTGTCTATCCCGTTTGATATTTTATTAGAAGAGATTGAACCGTTCCAACTAGAGTTACCAGTATCCTATGAAATGATTTCACCTAAAACGAGTGAAGTAATCGACAAACTGAATGTGGCCAAACGTCCCCTTCTATTCCTAGGAAAGGGCGTTCATTCGAGTAAAGCCTATGAAGAAGTTCAGCATCTTGCAGAACATTGGAACATCCCTGTCATTACCACACCAGGAGGAAAAGGAGTTTTTCCTTCCAATCATACGCTTTCATTAGGTGCATTCGGATTGGGGGGTACCGACGAAGCAACCGCATACTTAAAAGAGAATGTTGACCTACTGTTAGTCATCGGATCAAAGCTAAGTGATATGTCCATCGCTGGATTATCGGAAGCGATGTATCCAGAGCATATTATTCACTTCGATTATGACCCGACCTTTATCGGGAAATCAATCCAAGTACCAACTACTCCAGTTCTAGGAGATATAAAAGCAAATCTAACGGCTATTTTAAAAGATATACCGAAAACCGACAGCGAAGCATTTATAGCACCAATCGAGTTAAGTCCACTTGAAGATAATAATCCAGGAGAGCGAATGTCAGCAGTCCAAGTATTACGGGCGATGCGTTATGCGCTTCCAGATGAAGCGATTATTTTCGGAGATGATGGAAGCCACTCTTTTTACGGTATCAAATACTTTGATATATACAAGCCTGGGACTTTCTTCTTTGATGACATATTCGGTGCAATGGGCAATGGAATTGGCTATTCCATCGGTGCGAAACTAGCAGCCCCAAATGAAACAATTGTATGCTTAGTTGGGGATGGATGTATGTTCATGCACGGTACAGAGCTTTCCACGGCGTACAATTATAACTCTCCTGTCTTGTTCATCGTTTTGAATAATGGACGATTGGATATGGTGGAAAAAGGGATGCAAAAAATGATTGGCACATCTATAGGTGGTGTTTATGAGACTCCACTCAATGTCACCCGATTTGCCGAATCGATGGGACTGGAAGCATATACTTGTTATAATCCATATGAATTAACTGATCGAATTAAAGAAGCATTACATAGAATCGAAGAAACAAATAAACCAATCGTGATTGAAGTATTAGTAGATGAAAACGAAATACCACCAACAATGGGGAGGCAGTAAGATGGAAAATAACGAACGATTCGAATCCGGTTTACATGCAATGGAAGAATTATTCTCCGAAGAAGTACGAAATGGCATGGCCGGGATTAAAAATATTTCGCCAGATTTTTGGGAGATGATTGTATCCTTCGGATTTGGAGATCTCTACGGTAGAAATACGCTTTCCCACGCACAACGAGAAGTCATCACACTCACAGCACTTATCACACAAGGAGCGTTCGATCAGCTGAAAGTTCACTTACAGGCAGCTCTAAACGTTGGGCTCTCCAAAGAAGAAATTATTGAGCTCATCATGCACTGTGCCGGATACGCCGGGTTTCCAAAAGCCGTTCAGGCAATGGGAATAGCTGGGGAGATATTTAAGGAAACAGAGGAAACACGTTAAGGGTTTAGCGTTTTATTTTAAAGTAGGATTACTTCAAATAGGTGGGTATTAAACGAAGAAAGCAGCCGGATTCAATTTCGGCTGCTTTGTCTTTTTCAGAACATGTAAAATGCATTTTATTTTGTTTCTAACACAGGGACTCGTTTTATATCACTGCCCATTACTCATGCCGTTCTATTCTAATAATGTCATCCATTTTTTGTCGTTCAAAATATTTAATAATACTATGTTTTATTACCCAATTTACCAGTATATTCTTTTAACCAACTGACACGTTCCCGTGACAACGCCCAAAAACAATCACTTGGTGTTTCAGCCTTCTTTCTGCCGTCATCTGCTTTATTGTCTTCTCCAATTCCTCACTGATTGGCACAATGATCATAGGCTGGACTAGGTCCATTTCGTCAATAAAGGAATCAAACAAAAGTAATGATTTTTAATAATTTTTCTAATAGTTACATTGTAACAAATCTATTTATTATTGGTTAGTCTGTGTATAGGCAATAATTATCTACAATGAATCAAAAGAGATTTATCAAAGGTAAACGCCAACCCACCTCTTCTTAGGTGAATGTTATCTACCGCTTACTTATTTAATAGTGAATTGTAGTCAATTATCAAAACTGTCCTTAACACATGGATGCATTTTTAAAGAGTACACAAAAAACAGGTGTAGAAAAAGATTCATTTTCTATACCTGTTTCAATTTAGGGGTATACGGCTCACTGGATAACCCTATTTGTTTCCTGTATGTCCTAAGTTCATACACAGGTACACGCTCAACAAAAAACCATCCTATAACAACCCATCACGCACCATCTGCAGAATATCACTGTGGGCACTTAATATATCATCTTTAGCACGAATAGAAATCTGCTCAGCTGCTGCTTGTGCTTTTCGTATTTCTTCTTTCTCATTTACTGTTAAAATGACTCGGTTTTCCATCACGATGTTTCCATCAATGATTACCGTTTCGACTTCATCCCCACGTGCAGAATACACAAGGTTCGGAACAATATTACGAATAGGTGTTGTTAACACTGGGAAAAATGTAGGTGTGGACAAATCTAGTAAGATAACGTCTGCTTTTTTACCTGCTTTTAACGTACCAACTTGGTCGTCAATACCCATCACTTTAGCTGCTTCGATTGTTGCCATTCGAAGTGCCTGAGTTGCATTAAATACTCGTGGATCTTTATATTTCACTTTGTTTAAAATGGCTGCCATTTTCATCTCATTAATCATATTATTACAGTTATTCCCTGGAGCTTGGTCAGACCCAAGACAAGCCGTTCCCCCTGCATCCAAAAACTTCTGAACTGGCGGGACCATACCATCGATAATACCTATACTACCTGCACAGTATATTAATTTTGCTCCACTTTTTGCAACAACTTCCGTTTCCTCATCTGTTGCCTCAGTTAAATGCACAGCGATGAGTCGCTCATTTAAAAGACCTTGTTCTTTTAGAAATTCAATCGTTCGCTTACCGTACCGTTTTTCAATTTGAAGTACTTCACGGTCGCCTTGTGCAACATGCATATGCAATTTTGTATCTAATCTTTCGGCATGCGCTTGAATTTCTTTTAATAGCTCCAAGCTCATCATATCCGGACCATGTGGACCAAGGATAACTGTAATTCGTCCATTTTCGGTATTATTATGTTCCTCATATAGATCTAGATTTCGTTGAAGCTTTGCTTGACCAATAGAAGGATCAAAAGGATATAACTCTCCTACTGGCAAATCTCCAATATTATCCGGTATCTCGTTTATCAATTCGGCAAGTCTTGCCCGTGCACCAATCTTTTTATAATTGTGTACAAGTAAGTCCATACGCCCATCGTAATCGCAAAAAGTAGTCGTTCCTGCCTTCAAACCTTCTATAATATTGACCATAGACCCAACAACACTTTCTTCTGGACGTAAGTGTTTCTGGAATGGCCAAAGACCTTTTTGCATCCAGTTTGACATATCTTGCGCCACTCCGCGGAAAATACTGATGCCCGTATGGATATGTGCATCGATCAATCCTGGCATAATTAATTTGTTGGTAGCATCAATCATCTTTTCTGCCTCATAATTAGCCAAAATTTCTGTCGATTCTCCAACTGCTTCTATTAAATTACCTTTTATCGCTATAGCTCCGTTCTCAATAAATCCAACACCTTTACCTTCCATTGTCAGAAGATGCCCATTATGAATAATCATATCAACCTTCAACATACATTATCACTTCCTATCCACTTATATTAAGAGACTACTTGCTTCTTCATAAGCAAACTTGAATCTCTTCCTTTTACCCGACGATTCAATAAATACAAAGCTACTAATAGAACAATTGCCGTCACAATTAAACCAACAAATACATTTTGCGTAAGCCCTGCGGAAAGAAACCCGATTGCGGAGGCAATTGCAATAACTAAAGCGTATGGCAATTGCGTTCGAACATGTTCAATATGATCAGCAGCTGCCCCTGTAGAGGACATGATCGTCGTATCGGAAATCGGTGAACAATGATCCCCAAATAAGCCCCCACTAATTACAGCTCCAATCGCTAAAGCTAAATTGATATCCATAGAAGCAGCCATTGGAACAGCTATTGGAATCATAATAGCAAAGACACCCCAAGAACTACCCGTCGCAAAAGCTATCAAAGCCCCAATGATAAAAATAACTAATGGAACAAGGAATGCTGGCAAGTAGCTTCCAACAAATTCCGTAATAAACGTGCCTAATCCCATTGTAGATGCGATGGAACCAATCGACCATGCCATGACCAAAATAAGAGGTACAATCATCAGCTTTAAAATACCGTTTGTTAATTCATCAAAGAGATAAATTAAGGATGTTTTATATTTCAATTTTGCATAGACAATTCCGCCAACAGCACCTGCTATAAATCCGCAAATGATCGACAACACAATATTAGAATTTAAAAAAGCACCCCGAAATCCATTCTCACCAATATTCCCCGTCCAAAAAATTACGGTAAAAATGGTGCCCATTAATAAACCCATAGGAATTAAAAAGCTAAAAATATCCGCTTTTGTGTTGGATACCATCATCTCTTCTTCGATTGATTCATCTATCATCAACTTATCTTCTTTTCCATACAGTTCCCCAGTTTCTACCGCTAACATTTCAGCTTTATACATCGGACCAATATCTAAATTCAAATTCACTACAAATAGCACACCAATCATCGCGAACAGACCATATAAATTATAAGGAATCATTTGGATAAATAATGACCATGGATTATCGCTTAGACCAAGCACAGCAAGTTGCGTGGCAATAAGTCCAGTAATAAAAGGTCCATAACTACTTATTGGCGACATAGCAGCAAGCGGACTTCCCATCGAATCCAAAATATAAGCCAATTTAACACGCGATACTTTTAACTTATCCGCGATTGGACGAGTGACCGTGCCTAAGATTAAAACTGGCTCTGTATAAGAAAATAGGAAAGAACTACCCCATATAAAGTTTTGCGCTTTCTTGCGCGTATTCACTTTTTTTGTAGCCACTTCAGCAAACGCACGTGCACCACCCGTAACGCGTAGAATATTGACAAATCCTCCTGCCAGCGTCACAAGCAATAATAGTCCCGCATTCCAAGGATCCGCAATTGATGGAATGACAACATCCGTAATTGAATATGTAAAACCAACGAACGGATTCCAATTGCTAATAATTGTAGAACCCAACCAAACCCCAATAAATAAAGATAAAATTGTCTGTCTAGTAACGATAGCTATGACAATTGCAAGAACCGGTGGTAATAACGATAATATCCCATACTCCATTTTCTCGTCCCCTTTATAAAACTATTAATTGGTAACGCTTTGAATCAGCTTTTGGATATGACTTTTCGTAAGTAAAACTGCACTCTCCACATCTCGTGATTTTACTGCCTCTAAAATTAGTTCGTGTTCAACAAGATGATGTGCATCCCTTAACTTAGTTGCAATCTCAGGAAACTTCTCTTCGAGTCTTAACTCTTCATGTATTAAAAGTTTTAACACAGAATTAAGAAAGCGGTTACAAGAGAGCGTACATAATACTTGGTGAAAATTAATCGGGAGTAATTCAGTATCTTCCCCCATACTTACACACTGTTTATGGCGCTTAACCGAATCCTCTAAACGACCTATTTCTTCGTCAGACGCATTTTCAATGACTGATTTTATAACCTCTGACTCGATGATCACACGGACATTTAGTAAATCAATAATGTCTTGCGCATTCTCAGGATCAGTTGCTTCTTTCATTTCCGCCTCAATCTTTAGTCTTTCTACATCAATTTGCATAGCTTCTAGTTGCCGTTGCCCTTTTGCTGTAAGGATTCTTCCTTGTGAGGATACTAACTCTGTCCACCCAAGCCCATCTAACTCCTTTAATAATCTACCGACAGATGCCAGACTAATCGAATCACCTAGGCTCTCCATCTTTTCTTTCATAATCCATGATCCAAGTGGTTTTTCCGAATCAGAAAGACACTGTAGAGCAATCAAGTAATGAAAATCCGATTCATTGGAAAACAGCTCTTTACTCATCTTCATTTAAACACCTCCTCCTCACTGATGAGTAGCTATTTGAATTATAATTTATTTTTCTAGTAAAAACAATCTATATTTTCAGAATTAATAATTTTAAAGAGTGCAGATTAGATATTAGTTCCCCTCCTAAAAAAGATACCCAGACCGTGAATTGTTCGGAAATCTAGATTATATACTTTATTTGATTCAGTAAAAAGCAGACCTTCCAACTCCAAAAGTAATATCGCCTCTCGTACAAAAGTTCGGCTCACATCTAAATCTTGTGCCATCTGCAATTCTGTAATTTTTTCCCCATTCTGCAATTCATCTTCAAATATCTATTTTTTTATTTTGCTGTACGATTTCATATTATATCGAGGCAGCCCTAAACGTTGGGCTCTCCAAAGAAGAAATTATTGAGCTCATCATGCACTGTGCCGGATACGCCGGGTTTCCAAAAGCCGTTCAGGCAATGGGAAATATCTGGGGAGATGTTTAAGGAAACAGAGGAAACACGGTAAGAGTTTAGCGTTTCTATGTATTTTAACAGTAGAAAAATACTTTTTGTTTTATCAAAAATGGCAGCCGAATATTTATGATTTGCCCCGTAAATGTTAGAGACTAAACTAACATTTGCGGGGTTTTTTTGGGCTAGATTTACAGCCGAAGAAGATTTAATCTATTATACTTACAAATGGGCTAAAATTTGAAATCACCATTGTAAGTACAAATAATAAACTGTGAGACGATTCGTTCTTTTTCTTTTTCTAAAGCATTAATCTATTATTACGGCAACTTAAATCGCAAGTACAACCACTCTAACAAGACACACAACCTATCAAGACTTTCCTCCGGATTGTAAATTGATGCCATCTATAAAATACTTTTGGAAGAAGAAGAACAGGATGATAACGGGTAGTAGGACAAGCAACGAACCTGCCATCAAGTAGTTCCACTGGGTATTCATCTCTCCTTTAAATACCTGAAGCCCTAACTGAAGTGTATAAAGTTTCTCATTGTTCACATAAAGGAGTGGACCTAAAAAGTCATTCCAAGCTCCATTGAATGAAAAGATTGCTACTGTCGCTAGTGCAGGCTTCGTCAATGGGATTCCGATCTTTCTCCAAATCAAAAAGTGACTTGCCCCTTCCATCCTCGCTGCCTCGATCATTTCGTTCGGAATCGTCATATAAAATTGACGAAGCAAGAAAATATTGAACGCACTTCCGAAGAAAGCAGGAATTACGAGTGGGAAGTATGTATTGATCCAACCCAGTTTTGAGAACAACACATACTGCGGGATCAGAGTCACGAAACCTGGAATCATCATTGTCGAAAGTACAATCGTAAATAAAACATTCCGCCCTTTAAATGGAATTTTTGCAAAGCCATAGGCAATGAATGAGTTGACAAACACTTGACCAATCACAACCAGCACCGTAATGGTCAACGTATTAACCGTATACAAATCAAATGGCGCAGACTCCCAAGTCTTAACGAAGTTCTCCCACTTCCAATCTTTCGGGAAGAAAGTCGGCGGAAAACTCATTACTTCTTGCATTGTCTTTAGTGAAGTTGAAATCATCCACCAAAGCGGAGAAAGGAATAATAGACTGCCGACGCACAATAAGATGAAGTTGACAATTTTCAGTACTTTCTTCCGATTTGCCATGCTATTAAAATAGGATTCTCTCATCGTTTCGACTCCCCTTCATAATGAACCCAGCGAGGAGCTAGCTTCAAATTAATCATCGTGAGTATGAAAACGATGATGAACAAAATCCATGACATCGCCATTGCATAGCCCATATCAAATACTTTAAAAGCTTTATTCCACATGTAGTAATTATAGAAAAAAAGTGAATTAACTGCTCCACCGCCTCCATTAGTCATAACGTATGCTTCCTGGAAAATCTGGAATCCGCCAATAAGACTTGTCACTACATCAAAAAAGATTACCGGTGTAATCATCGGGAGGGTTATATAGCAGAATTGCTGCCATTTACTTGCTCCATCGATTTCCGCTGCTTCATAAAGTGACTTTGGAACTCCCTGCAGACTTGCCAAGTACAGAAGCATCCCACCGCCGACACTCCAAAGCTTCATTAATATAAGTGAAGGCTTTGTCCATTCTGGATCAAACAGCCAATTTGGCCCATCAATCCCGAACCAGCCAAGAAACATGTTGACGAAACCTGTACCCGGGTCGAGCAACTGCATCCAAAGAAGATAAACACCTACGCCCGATAGGACTGCCGGTAAATAATAAATGGTACGGAAGAATCGTAGACCTGGTACATCCTGATTGAGTAGGACGGAAAGGAAAATTGCCCCAATTGTCGTGAGTGGAACAGAAAAGGCTACGTAATACAACGTATTGTAGAGCGATGTCCAAAAAAGCTGATCGTTAAATAGTAATTTCTCGTAATTATTAGTCCCGATAAAATCCATCTGAGAAGTAATATTATAATTCGTGAAACTGGCAACTAAAGAAAATAAAAGCGGCCCTGCGGTAAAGACGAGGAAACCGATGATCCAAGGAAGGATGAATATGTATCCGACAAGACCTTCTTGTCGCTTATAGTTGAACTTTCTCTTTTTCAATGCAACTCTCCCCTTATTAATTAGAAAAGGAGGAGAGCATTTCTGCTCCCTCAGACGTTGACAAACGCTCGCATTCTTCGTTACTTGCGCATCGTTGTAAGCTCATGACCTCAAGGTCTATTCGCTTCCGCCTCGCACTGCGTGTCTCGACTGACAAGCGTTTTCATCAGTCTGAGGTTCTGTTTTCAAAGATGGAGTGTAACTAATCTGAGAGAGCATTTCTGCTCCCCTTTTATCTATCTTTATTTGTTTTCTTGCACTAATTGTTCGACAGCTGCTTGTGCATCCTTCAATGCTTGTTCAGGAGTCTTATTCCCTAGCATTACATTATCAATCTCTGGATTGATAAGGGTTGGGAAGTCTGGTGCGTGAAGAGGCGTTGGGGTCAATAATGTATGTTCCATGTTATCAACTGCCATTTGATAAACAACTTGGTCTTTCTCCGGCATTTCGGAGCTCTTTGCTGCTGCTTCGGCTGCTTCTACATTTGCTACATTGTCATAGTTTTTAACTGCCCAGTATTCTTGCGCTTCCTTGTCAGTCAAGTATTTGATGAATTCCCAAGCTTCTTCTGGGTGGCTTGAACCTTCAGGAATTTCTGCTACAAAGCCTCCGCCCCAGCTTGTATGGCCGTTACCTGGTTCACGTTCCGGCAACATCGCTACACCAAAATCAAGTTCAGGTGCATAGTCTCTAATTTGTGTATAGAATGTTGGCGTGTTGATAAACATACCCAATTTCTCTGTAAAAAATGGATTTGACTGTTGGCTGTCAATTTGTGATTTATAGGAATTGACCACGTTATCGCCATAACGTTCCTTCCAATTTAATAACCAATTTAATGTCTCTCGATTTACATCTGAATCGACTTCGACATTTCCTTCAGCATCGACAAAGTTCTTGCCAGAAGCGTTCAACATCCATACGTCGTAATTGATACCGAATAGCGGATAGAAACCTAAACGGTCATATGTATTGCCGTTCTTCTTATCCAATTTAGCTGCATACTCTTCAAGCTCTTCCCAAGTAGTTGGTGGCTTTTCTGGGTCAAGCCCTACTTCTTTGAAGGCAGCTTTGTTGTAATAAAGAATACGTGTATCTGTATTAAACGGAATTCCATATGAATCCCCTTCATATAAAGTTGCATCCCAAAGTTCCGGATAGAAACGCTTCGAAATATCATCTTTCTCCAAGAACTTCGATAAATTCATCGCCTGCTTTTTCTCTCCGCGGAGTGCAGTCGCATTAATATCATTAATGACTACATCTGGCGGATCTCCCGCTGCAATAGCCGCAAGCTCTTTCGTCCAAATATCTCCCCAAGGGATAAAAGTATGTTTAACAACAATTTCATCCTGCGATTTATTGAAGTCCTCTATAATCTTTTCGATTACCGGCCGTCTAATTTCCGATCCCCAAAAACTCCAGAAATCGACAACTACCTTTCCTTCTGCATCCGCCTCAACAGTTGTTTCATTATCGCCCCCAACCTGGAAGCCAGCACAACCCGAGAGCATCAGCATCATAACAACAAGGGAAAACAATATTCTCTTTTTAAACAACCCATTCTCCTCCTCTAGAATAATAGAAAAATAGAAATACACACCCCCTTTTCCCACTTTTATCTGAATATAAACTTTATTTCGCTAAAATCTTTGAAATCAAAGAAAAAACCGTTCCGACATGTCGGAACGGGAAGAAAAAATCCTTATTCTGTTAGAATTTCTCTTAGTTTTGTTTTAATCTAACGGGAATACCGTAAGTGAATCGTATGCAATTAAGTTGCTAGATATGAGTGTATTTCTTCTTTGATAGGAACGATATATTTCTTGAATTCATTTGAATCCCTCGTTCCACTTTTTGATAATTTGTTCTTTTATTTTTTCACTAGAAAGTCCATGCACTTCTAATAACTCATCATCTGTCCCACAACCAGAGAACGCATCGGAAACTCCGATTCTGTAGACTTTTTTAGGTAGGTGTTCTGATAAAATTTCCGAAACAATGCTACCTAACCCCCCACGTATATAGTGTTCTTCCACCGTTACGACAAGGTGCACGGCTTTTGCACCTTTCAATAACAGTTCTTTGTCAAACGGCTTTATCGTTGGAAAATGTTGATGCGCAATAGAAACGCCATCGATTTTTTCAATCGCTTCAGACACTCGATAGGTCATACTCCCTGTACTTACAACTAAGATGTCCGTACCTTCTCTAAGTGTTTTACCCTTTCCAATCTCAAAATCCAAATCGGCTAAAAAAGCAGGTATCGTTTCATCTCGTGTTAATCTTAAGTAGATTGGCCTTTTTGTTTGATACATGGCATTCATTGCAGCAACTGTTTCATTGGCGTCGCCAGGAGCCAGGACCGTCATGTTCGGGATTGTTGACATCATTGCTAGATCATCTAAAGCATGATGTGTTTTGCCTGTGTTGCTTGTCAGTAGTCCACTATAACTTCCTACTAATTTCACATCAAAATTTGTTTGAGCAACACTGACCACAATTTGATCGAATGCTCTTTTTGTTAGAAAAGTGGCAAAGCTGCAAACCCATGGCTGAAGTCCAACGGATGCTAACCCTGCCGCAACCCCTACCATATTTTGCTCTGCAATCCCCATCTGTAGAAAAGAATCCTTTGTTTCTTTTTCTACTGTATCAAGACGAGTAGAGTTTCCAAGGTCTCCATCTAATGCTAGAACTTTTGAGTCTTCGTTCGCTAATTTAGCCAAGTGCTTTCCAAATTGATCTCTTACACTTAATAACATGCTTAGTCGAATCCTCCCTCTAGTTCGGTTAAAGCCATTCGGTACTCCTCATCATTTGGTGCTTTTGAGTGCCACTGATAATTATGTTCCATGAAACTGACTCCTTTGCCTTTTACCGTATTTGCGATAATTGCTTTAGGGAGTCCATTCGAGCTCTTCTTAGCAACCGTCAAAACTTGCACTAAATCCGCTATAGAATGTCCGTCTACTTCCCATGTTTCAAATCCAAAACTATCAAATTTTCTTTTTGCCTTTTGTTCAGGAGGCTTACGATCCGTTTCATTTTTCCACCCATATTGTTGAAGCCCGTTTTGATCCAACACGACAATAAGGTTATCTAAGTTGTACTTTTCAGCAATATTGGCCGCTTCCCAAATTTGGCCTTCTTGGGACTCACCATCACCGATTAAACAATAGACATGAAAATCTTTTTTTAATCTTTTAGCGCCTAATGCCATTCCTACTGCGGTTGATAATCCTTGACCTAGTGAACCAGTAGACATATCAAGCGCATCTAATCGAGTCATATCCGGATGAGCTTGCAGTCGAGATTCATATTGATCGAAAGTTTTTAATTCCTCTTCTGGAATATAGCCTCTAAGCGAAAGTATTCCGTAAAGACCAAGTGCGGTGTGCCCTTTTGATAACACAAATCGATCTCGATCCTCCCATTTAGGATTCGATGGGTCAATAGCTAACTGATTAAAAAACAAAACTGTTAAAATATCAGCACATGATAGAGACCCACCTACATGTCCCTGTTTTTTATAATGAGCCGTAAATAAAATTCTTTTTCTCAGTTCATTTGCCGTTCTTTCTAATTCATCGACCGTTTGGATAGATTTATTCAATTCATTTTCCCCTTCCGGAGTTATGTATTCATTAAGATAAAAGTAGCCCTCTCATTAGATAAAAAGAAGGCTACCAAAAGTATTTTAGCTAAATAGACTTGCAATGAATCCTATGATAATACCAATTACACCAAAGTCCGCATCACCGAATGTTGTATTCGCAAAACCAAGGTCACCCAATACTGGTAATAAGAAGGCTGGTAAGAAACTGATCAAGACCCCATTAACGAAACCTCCAGCAGCAGCTCCAACTCGACCACCCGTCGCATTACCAAATACTCCAGCACCTGCTCCAGTGAAGAAGTGAGGCACAAGGCCCGGAATAATAAGTGGCAAGGACAATACGCCTAAAACTGCCATACTAATAAGCCCACCAGCAAAACTGAAAAGGAAACCAATCATTACCGCAGTTGGTGCATATGGAAAGACAATCGGCACATCAAGAGCTGGTTTTGCACCAGGAACAATCTTATCTGCAATTCCTTTGAATGCAGGAACGATTTCATTTAGAATCATACGTACACCGAGTAAGATAATACTTAAACCAGCCGCAAACGTAATACCTTGCATGATACTGAACATAATGTAGTTTTGATCACCAGCGAAATTAGACACTACATCCGAACCAGCTAATACAGCTAAAATAATAAAAATCGCTACCATTGTTAAAGCAGTGGAAATTAATGAATCTTTTAAGAATGACCATTTCTCGGAGATTTTGATATCTTCCGTGGACTTTTCTTTATTTCCAAACCACTTTCCAATTAGAGCAGCAGAAATATATCCAAACGTACCGAAGTGTCCAATTGCAATGTCGTCACTACCTGTCACTTGCTTCATAAATGGTTGCCCTAGTGCTGGCATCAAGACCATGAAAAATCCTAATAGCAAGGAACCGACAATAACTAATGCTACACCGTTTAGTCCTGCTGTTCCTAAAACTGCAGATAATAAGGCCGCCATAAAGAATGTGTGATGACCGGTTAAAAAGATATATTTCCATGGAGTAAAACGAGCAAATAAAATATTAGCAATGAATCCAAAACCCATAATGAGTGCTGTTTCCGCTCCAAACAATTGCTGTGCCAAAGCAACAACTGCTTCGTTATTCGGGATTACTCCCTGAATATCGAAGGCTTCTTTAATAATCCCTCCTAACGAATCGAGAGAACCTACAATTACCCCTGCACCTGCTCCTAAAATAAGGAAGCCAATAATGCTTTTTAGAGTACCAGACATAACTTTTGTAGAAGCAGCTCGTTGAGAAACAAGACCAATGAAAACAATCAAACCAACTAATACCGCAGGAATGCTTAAAATCTCATTCATTAAGAACTCAAAGAAAGCCATACTTCCATCCTCTCATTTGTTTTATAACACAGACTCCAATCCAGCTCTCACTTCATTGGCATCGGCAATGTTTTTAATACTAACGACTTTGACTTTCCCATCATTCAGCTGTCTGGCAAATTCTTCATTTGTAAAAATGATGTCTGCATAGGTACTAGATGCAGTAGTAAAGTCGGCTGTTTCTACATCTGCTGTAATACCTTTTTCCTTTAGAATTTTTTCAATGGTCATTTTCAACATCATACTTGATCCGAATCCCATTCCGCATACAGTTAATATTTTCATCGCTCCAGCTCCTCCTTTCCATTAAATAATGTCAGAACCTCCTGTAGCCCTGTTGCATTTTTTAGTTGCTCTATCGTTTTTTCTTCTGAAATCACCTCCGCAATTTTCCTTAAAATATTTAGATGGGATTCTTTATCTCTAGCGGCTAGACCAATTAATACCTTAAACTCTTTTCCAGGCTCAAAAGCTACTTCATCTTGTAAGTGAACAATACAAATTCCTTCTTCTCTAACACCATCTTCTGGACGCGCATGAGGTAATGCAACACCAGGCGCTATTAATATATAGGGACCATACTCTTTAATATTATTTATCATTGCATCGACATAAGTCATTTCTACTTTTCCGTTATCCACAAGCACTTCCCCACAAATCCTCACTGCTTCTTCCCAGTTTTTCGCCGAGACGTTTAGTTGTATTGAACTTTCTTCTATTATTCTTCGATTCATTTTCATTCTCCTTCGACAAATGATTGTATACGCTTTCATTACTGTTTTCAGCTAAGTTCTTTTTTCTCATATTGTATGTTTAGCTATCTTCAATAATGAGCACATTGAATAGCACTGAAAAAGAAAAAATGCTCACTTCTTATATGCTATTTTCCGTATTATGGATGATATAGTTAAGAGGAAAGGACTATTACTTAATGTCCATTAAAGTCTCAAACAAGCTGTACAATCTCATCGAAAACTCAGAAAACCAATATTATAAAATAACTTTTATGGTGATGCGGTTTTCTTTAAATGAAAAGTGGGTATTATAATAGAAAACCAAAAAAGGGAGTGTTGGAAATGGAAAGAGGAAGTAAACGTGCTTTTCTATTGGGTGGAATAACTGCCTTTGCGCTTATGTATATAAATAAAGAGAGTTCGAAAACAAAAATGAAAAACACAAAGACTAAAGCAAAATCCTATATAGATTCTCAAAAATTTAAACCAAACTTAGCAACGAAAACAGGCTTCTCCGACCCACAGGATCCAGATGACAATCGAATGGTTGAAGAAGGTGCTATGACAAGCGTTCAATACTTCAATGAAAACGTACAAGACAACAACTCTAAATCAGAATCGAAAAAAGCATACCCTAAATCACACAAGAAAAAGTTACCTGAAACAGAAGAGTCATTGCCTGGGGATAATAATGATTCACCCGCTAAACAGGAAAATCATACGCAATTAGAAGGTACTACGCAGAAATCCTAATTGAGAGAGTCCTTTGCTTAGGCAGAGGGCTTTTTTGTTTTGGAGAACAGAAAAAGTAGCAGTTATTCAGGTTAGCCATCCGATTTTCTGATTAAACCATCCAGTAATTGCGATGAACCGTCCGTTTATTCCAATTAACCATCCGATTCTATCTAATTGTACATAAGAAGAATGTATCCACATCGAAAAATAACAAATTCTAAATATTATGTTTCAGGTGCTATGTTATGTTTCAGGTGCCAGGCACTTGTAATACTAAACTGGAGAATCATTATGAGTTTAAAGGTACAACTCATAAATAATAAGTAGAGTGTCCTCACATCAAAGATGATATTTTTTCGTTGAAACGCTAAAAAAGTAGCCAAGTTCATAACCTTGACTACTTTCTTACTTCATAAAATTTTATATTACGGGTGCCAGGCACTTGTAATATAGCTATAACACCTTTAATGCTTATTCAAAAAAATCTGCCTTATTTATACCGTCTACTATTAACTCTCCAGTTGAAGATGTTAATGTTAACTTAAATTGTGATTCATTGACTTTTTCTGCTTGTACTTTTACATTAGCATTTTTCAGACGTGTGTTCATCTGATTGATTAGTGTATCAATGGTCGAGAATTTAGTTGTAAGTTGAATCGTTGCTATATTTGTTCCATCACTAATTGTAAATGTACGATTTTTAGATTTATCCTCATCTGTCCCTTGTGCAACTGACTGTTCAAAGAAGTCATTCCAATTTAAACCTTCTAATGTATAGGATGAGCTAGCACCTGTTTGAAATGTACTTATTTGGAATGTATCAGAACTTCCAAAAGCAGCTATAGTACGAATTGAAAAACCATTTATTCCATACTTTTTATAGAAGTAATCTTGAATATGACTTTCTACCACACTTCCCATTGATGCGCCTTTTGGAAAATCTGCGGAAAGCTTCCAATCAATATAGATTGGAATACGCTCTTGACCTATAACAATAGTAAATTCTTTTCGATTTCCAGTGAAATCACCTATAGTTACTGGTTTGCTTACGAGCTTCGCTTGAGTAGCATATAGTGTTGAAAAATCTAGATTGGAAATCGCTTTACTTGTAATACCTTCTGAAAATACACTTACAGTAAATGTCCCTGTTTTAATTACGTTTCCATCTTTTATAACTTGAACTGTAATTGAAATCGGAGCACCAGCTGTAACACCTGTTACTTTAATCGTTCCAGAAGGTTCTTCTGAGACTGTAGCAATAGAAGTATTGCTTGAATTCAAAACCAGTGTTTCTCCTTCACTAAGTGAAACTGTATTACTAGTGTCATTTGCAGTGCCTGTTATCGTTACATCTTTTAGTCCTGTTAATGCAACAACTTTACGATTTTCAAATTCAGCTACAGCTTGGTCTAAAGCTTCCTTTGCTGCCGCTAATTGTTCTGTTGTTTTGGTTGCAGCAGCATTTAATACTACTTTGGCTTCGTCTATTACGATTTTAAAAGTAGCTTTTGAATTTGGCACATATTGACCAACATTTATTCCTTCTTCCGCATTCGTATGGAGGTTTGTTGCTTCTGTAATTTCCGAACTCAATGCTGTTGGATCTCCGGCTTTAATAATTGCATCTTTAAAAGTTGTAATAGCATTATTTAATATTGTATTTGCATTGTCCAATTCTATTTGACTTTTGTTTGCAGCATCAACGTAAACAGCATTAGCAGTAGCTATAGATTCAGCTAATTTATCACGATCGGCTATTGTTGCATTTCCAACATTTGTTCCTTCTACATGAGTTGATAAAGCTTGTTCAGCTTCTGTAATTTTTTCGCCTAATGTTTTCGAATCTCCTACACCAATTACATGAACCTCAAATTGTGCTATCGCTAGCTCTAAAGTTGTTGTTGCGTTATCGAATTGCACTTGTGTTTTGTTCTCCGCATCAACAAAAACAGCATTTGCAACAGTTATGGCTTCTTGTAATGCATCACGGATCTCTTTCGATGCCTGACCCACACCTATTCCTTCTCCATGATTATCCAAAGTTTGCTCTGCTAATTCAATTTTTGCTTTTAATACTGCTGGATCTCCAGCTTTAATCACTGTTTTGTTAAATGTTATGATCGCATCATCTAAAGTCGTTGTTGCAGTGTCTAATTGTAATTGAGTTTTGGTTGTTGCACTTGAGTATATTACTTCAGCAGTTAGAGTTGCTTGTACTAATTTATCACGCTCTGCTTTGGGAACATTACCTACTCCTGTTCCTTCCACATGATCTCCCAAAGCTTTTTCCGCTTCTTTAATTTTAGCGTCTAAAGCTGCTCCGTTACCTGCTTTAATTACTTTTTCCTTAAATATTGTTATTTCTTTTAATAATTCTGATGTAGCATTGTCTATTTCTGCTTGAGTCTTTTTCGCAGCATCATTTAATATTTGTTCTGCTCCATCAATAGCATCTTTTAATAATATTTTTGATCCTACTGCATATTCACCAACTTCAGTTCCTTCTACTGCGTTAGAATGAAGGTTATTTGCTTCATTGATTCCTGTAAGTAAAGAAGTTGTATCGCTAGGTGTGATAGTTATCGAAATTGGACTTGTGATTTGTGATTTTCCAGAAAATGTATGAATAATGTTGAATACAATATTTACTGTACCTGTTGAAACTATTTTACCTTCGGAATTAGAAATGATGGATTCATCCCCACTCGATTCGAAAGATACTGTAAACCCTACTGGAACTGAATCAACTTCAACTAAGTTTCCAATATGAGCGGATTCATATTTTGTAGTTACTTTGGTAGCAGTTGCAATATTATTAACAAGATTTTGCTCTTTAACTTGTAAGTCATCCTCGTTCGTCACCAATGATTTAACAATTGAAGACAATTGAATATATGCATTTCGAGCTTCTTCTATTTGTTGTTGGGTACTTGCAGAATTAATTAAATCAATTACTGATTGAGCTGTTTCTTCCTGTACTTTCGTAGCAACTAAATCAATATTACTTTTAGCATCTGTCAACACTTGAGTTACTTTTGTGGTTGTAGCTGCTGAGTTAATTGCACCATTACCAACTGACTTTAAATCTAAAATTTTTATCCAATTAGCTGCACTATAATCTGATGCTGTTTTATAATTCGTTAGTGTTGAAATTGCATTTGTCTTTGCAATGCGTAATGCTCGTTCACTAGAAGTTTCTCCTGACGATTCACTTCCTCCATTAGTTGGTGGTACTGGAGTTGGCGTCGGTACAGTTGGAACTAAAACAACTAATTCTACTCTCTCTGTTTCTTTTAATAGGGCTTTAGTGAATTCACTAGACGCTTGATTATTAAGGGTAGCAACTAAAGGCTGAATATTATCTAGTATTTTTTGTGCTTCTTCTTTTTTTCCTAATTTGTATAATTTCTCTGCTTCTACTACTTTCATATATATAGTTACTGGAATAATCAATTCATTTCGTTTGTCATCTGCTGGTATTTTGTATTTTGCTAACAATAAATCACGTGGAGCTTTACCTGTAAAACGATACAGGATAGAAGTTCGAGATTTTAATTGAATAGAAAGTTTGTGGTATGCCTGCTCTACTGCTTGTAAGTCATTTTTTTCTTGAGAGACAATAATGTCTTTTAATAGTGGGTCTAAATATTTCACTGCATAATTATAAGCATCAATATAAGGAACAATCCCCTTGTTAATCTTTTCATCATACAAGGCATCCAATTCTTTCATTTTAAGTTTCTTTTCTCTTTCCGAAAGCTTAGATTTTTGTATATCTTTTCTTACATTTTGATAATTACTTTTTATGCTATTTAGAACTGAATAAAGCGTGGAGCTTGGTTGAATTACTCCGTCAAGTGCCGGATCTACGTAATACAGAGGTGCTCGCTTCATTTCTAATTTCACCTCATCAATCGTTTGCTGTAAATTAGTTTCCCCATAAGCAACCGTTGAAAAAGATAATATAGAAGAAGTTAACAATATTAATGCCGTGGTTTGTTTTAAAAATTTACTTTCCATTTCTCATCTCCTTAATAGTAACTATTCACTAAAACTTTATAACTATTAAATTTTACTATCTAACTCATTTTTCTACAACTTTTTTATTATATTTATCTACTTTTTCCATTATTTTTCCTTAAAATATAAATTTTAGATACCACGTAATAGTTATAAGTACTCAAAAATCCCCCTCTGTCCGTAATGACAGTAGGAGGATTTCTGAACTTAACTAACATTTATTTAATTGAATACTTCCCAAATCCATCGGTGCCTTCACCAATGTATTTTATATTACCATCTGCAGGGATTACTTTCTCAGCTTGTTTCGATGATTCAAATACTACGTTCGCATTAGCAGGTAATGTAGCGAATTGCCAGTTGCCGTCCGCAGTTGGATCGATTGTTTTCTCTGCTAGAATGTAATCGATGATTGCTTGACGGTTTTCATCTGGATATATTTCGATAGCTGTTGCATTGCGCACTCCTGGGAATGTTCCGTTTGCACGGTAGTTGTTTGTTGCAACGATGAATTCTTGTTTTAAATCAATTGGTTTGCCATTGTATTGTAAGTTTTTAATACGAGATGCACTTTCATTTTTCAGGTTACCATCTGCATCGTATTTTGCAGGTTGTGTAACGTCTATTTCATAAGTTACGCCGTCAATTACGTCATAGTTGTATGAACGGAAATCAGCGTTGATTAGCTGTTGCTCACCTGTTTTTGCTGCATCAATTTGATTGAATTGACCTGCTGACATTTCCAACCATTCTTTTACGTCTGCTCCTGTTACTTTAACAGTCGCAAGTGTATTGTCATATAGGTATAGATCCGCTACGTTTTTAATTGCCAGTTCGCCTTTTGGAACGAATGTGTAGTATTCAGGATCACTTCTAGTTCCAGCTTTAAATGGTGCACCAGCAGAAAGCACCGGAAGGTTTTCATTTGCTGTACCTTTCAGTTTTGATTTCACATAAACTGTTTGAGCGTTTGTTACGATTTGGATGGATGGATCATCTTGCACTTGTGAGAAGTAGCTATGAATGTCTGCTGTTGTTGTTCCAACGGCTTTACGAACATAGTTGATTGTACCTTCGTGTGCTTCTTTCACTGCATTTACAACGGTTTGATCCACGTCTGTAGCATCCTTCGCAATTGTACGAACTTCTGCTTTAGAAGTCGCTACTGACCACTTGTTTCCTTTTTTCTCAAGTGTTAAATCAATTACACCTAAATGACTGCCGAATTTACCTGGCATTACAACTGGTACTCCATTGATCGTTCCTTTCGCTACATCAACATTTGTTAAAGAAGCGTCCACTTTACCAGGGAATACTTGATGAGCATGTCCAGTAATAATCGCATTTACACCTTTAACCTTTGTCAATAAATACGTAACGTCCTCTTCTCCAACTTCATGCTTCGTATCACCAAGACCAGAGTGAGATAGAACAACGATTACGTCTGCTCCAGCTTTTTGCATTTCAGGAACGATCGCTTCTACAGCTTGAACAGAATCGTCGACCGTTAATTTTCCTTCTAAATGAGATTTATCCCATTTCAAGATTTGCGGAGGTACGATACCAGTAACCCCTACTTTAATCGTTGATTTTTTACCTTTTGCATCAACTACTTCTTTGTCAATTAATACATATGGTGTATAAGCTAATTTTTTTGTAGCAGCATTGCGGATATTTGCATTAACATAAGGGAAGTTTGCATCATCTGTAACTTCATCTAAATAATCAAGTCCATAGTTGAATTCATGATTCCCAAACGTTGCGCCATCATATTTCAGTAATTCCATCGCCGTTACAGATGGATGCTCTTCACCATCAACGAGCTTGTCTACCGCTTGCTTGTAAGAACCAAGTGGAGTACCTTGGATTGCATCTCCGTTATCAAACAATAGAGTATTGCTGTTTTCCGTACGTGCATTTTTGATTAATGTAGCTGTTTTAGCAAGTCCAAGGCTATTAGAAACTGTATCTTTGTAATAATCATAGTTCACGATATTTGTATGAATATCAGATGTACCTAAAATACGTAAAGAAACTGTGTCACCAGTTGGAGTTGAATCTATACCAGCTGCTTTCAATACTGCCTCTACTCTTTCAAGTAAATCTTTCACCATTGGCAGGGTGCTAGTAGAAGGTAATTTATCAAGCAATGGCTTCATTGTTTCTAAAACTTTTACTGCTTCTTCTTTTTTACCAGCTGCTAATAAATTTTCCGCTTGAACTACCTTCATATAAATAGTGACAGGTACTCGTAACTGGTCACGCTTTAGGTCCGCTGGTTTTTTGTAATGCTCTAACAATAAATCTCTTGCTGCTTTACCTGTAATTCTATAAAGAATAGCCGTACGACCTTTTAATTGATAAGAAAGTTGATGATATAATTTCTCTACTTTTGCCCAGTCTTTTTCAGCCTCTGCCTTCTTGATATCTGCCATAATTGGATTCAAATACTTGTCCGCATAATTATAAGCATCAATATAAGGAATAAGACCTTTTGCAATACTATCATTATATTGTTTGTTCAAATCTACTAACAAAGCAGCTTTATTTTTTTCTTTAGAATTAAAAATGGCATTTTTCGCTTTTTCGTAATTTGCTTTCGCCTTGTTTAGCGAAGGATATAAATCCTTACTAGTAGCTAATTTACCCTTTTGTGCAGACACTACATAACCATGAGTAGCTGCTTTCATTTCTTTTTTCGCCTGATCCGCTAAACCTTGCATCGAGCTATTAGCAAATCCTACATTCGTAGAAGCCAACAAAGACGTCGCAAGTGCCGCAGCCACTACAGACTTTTTAATCGTATTTTTCTTCATAATTCGCCTCCTGTTTTTGGTTGTACAATTCTCACCTTATTACTCTATTTTCAGAATAATAAGACCCCTATTTAAAGATAATCTAAATCAATATCTACGACAATCGAAATATTATTAATTTTATGTAAATAGTTAAAATATCCCTTGTTATTTTTATCCACAAATTTTACATTATATGGATTTTAGATATTATTCCTTTATTCCTTTAAATGACTATTACTAGACAAACTTTTATGCGAATGAAATAGTTTATCGTAGAACTCGACTAAGTAACCCGTTATATTAAAAAACTGGACTTCCAGTTGTTGTTAGATAGTTTCTAACAAACGGAAGTCCAGATCTGCCGAATAGAGATTTTTACTTAGTTACTCTAAATGCTATCATGATTGTTTATTATTCTATTCAAATCGGATTTATGGATTCGTTGACCAAAGGCCAGCTTCTTTAATGAAGATACGTTTGTTCAGTTTCAACTGTGCAACAATAAATTCTGCAATATCTTCCGGTTGCATCACTTTATCTGGATTGCCGTCGGTTAATTTATTTTCAAGAGCCAAATCTGTTGCGACAGTACTTGGTGCTAAAGCTGTCACACGAATATTATGCTTACGTACTTCCATCGCTAAGGACTCTGTTATCCCAAACACTCCGAATTTTGAAGCGCTGTATGCACTTGTCAAGGGTGCTCCCTTTTGTCCAGCCGAAGAGGAGATATTAATGATATCGCCTGATTTCTGCTCAATCATTCCTGGTAGAACAGCACGTGTCACATAATACACACCCATTAAGTTTACTTGAATGATTTTTTCCCATTCCGAAACTTCCAAGTCCAGGAAATTGCCAAACTTCGCGATTCCTGCGTTATTGATTAATATGTCCACCTGACCCAATTCACTTGTCAATGACTCGATCGCCTGGGTCACTTCATCATTTGATGACACATCTGCTGTTGCAATCGTTGCTTTCACACCGAGTGCTTCTACTTCCTTCGCAACGTCCTGCAATGTTGCTTCCGATTGTGCAAGAAGACCCACATTGACTCCTTCGGCAGCTAGTGCAAGAGCTATTGCACGTCCAATTCCTCTACCCGCACCGGTAATTATGGCTTTTTTACCTGATAATGTTTCGCCCATCATGTTCCCTCCCATTGACTGTAAATACTTCGAAACTCAAAGTCAGTATATCTAAAAATGGGGGCAGATGAAACAAATCCGACTTTAAGATAAGTATCTTTGCAACTGACAGACAATTTAGCATTCAGCAGAAGTAACTGAATAGGTGAAGTATATTTCTATTTAATCGTTTCAATAAAATGCTTTAAAATCCTAGCGGTTAAACCCCAAATTGTATAATGCTCATAGTCATAAAACCATTCCTCTATTTTTCTCGCTCTCCATTGATACTGATTGCCATTAGCAATCTTATCATAAGGAAAATCAGTTGGTGGCATAGGCTGCACGGGTACATAATGAACGTAAGGCTCATGGTTTAAAAGCCATTTGACTGGTATCGTGAAAGTTTCCTCTACTTCTTGTTTGTTAAGAGAATATTTTTGTTGATCAATAGTTGCTACAAATGGATAGACGATAAACGAGGAGGTTGGAATATAGACACTCAATTGTCCAAGAACATGGATGAATACTGGATCGACACCTAACTCTTCATGTGTTTCTCTGACTGCTGCCTCTAATGGAGATGCATCTGATGGGTCTATTCGTCCCCCTGGAAAACTAATATCCCCTGGTTGACTTCTCATCGTCATCGAACGCACTTCAAAAAGTACATGCCATTCGTCATCTATTTGAACAAGCGGAATCAAAACTGCAAACCGCATCGCTGTCTCCTCACCAATAAATAAAGGTTGATCTTTCAGTACATTCTTCATCTTATCGAGAAACATGAAATTCCCCCTTACTGCTTAACTTCATATATTTCCATCGTACCATGAAAAAACTATTGCCGAAATCAGAAAAGGATTCTACTCATATTTTGTCTTACATAATGCCAGAAAATGGTTCAACGAGACAAACCTTGCCTTGAACACGATAAACCACCTACTCAAAGCGACAACACAAAAAAAGCCTCTTAGAAGAGACTTCCTTAAGCTTGCATCTACCTATTTTTCTTTTAGTTGATTGATTCTTTCTATTATATGAATAATCTCTGCTGTTTCTTCTAATGAAACTGGTGTAACCCCTGTATCAAAAAATTTTACGACATGCTCAAGCAATCCTGCATAGTAAGGTTTTTCTTCTTCCCAAAGTTTCAGTGTATGCACGTGTTCTTTTGAATGAAGTACCGCTCCAAATCTATTATGCCAAGCGTTTTCCCCACGGATAATCACGTGATTGCCACTTGAAAAAGTTAAATGTAATTGCTCACAATCTGGCAGAACCTTCAGTTCCATATGATCCACTGCTGATCCAAAAAGGGTGACAACCATTTCGACTAAATGAATTCCATACCATAAATAGCCAGGCATTTGCTCTTGCAATGGAGTCGGCCCAAAGAAATAACCGCTAAGAAGATCTTTATTAGACGCCGCTGCCATAACTGATTCTGAGAATCTTAAAGAAGAGGAGCTCATTACAGGTGTATTAAACTCTTTACTTAGCCTAATCACTTCCTCCATCTCCGTACTGCTCATCACAATCGGCTTATCAATAAAAATCGGTTTACCATAACCTACAACTCTCTTCAACCAATCTAAATGATTTCTACCATCAACCGTTCCAATAATTACTGCATCGACCAAATTCATAAATTCATCAACATCATCAACAGGTACTACTCCAAACTTCATAGTAACTAATTCAAAATACTGCGGGAATCTATCCGCACTTATTGGCAAATCCTTAGAAAAGGTAGGAATAGCATGAGTTATTCTAGCACCCTTGACATGATGAGGGTCACTTGAATCATTCAATAATCTCGTAAATATCTCACTATGAGAAGTGTCTAAGCCGATTAAACCGATATTCATACGGTACTCTCCTCACTTTTTAGAAGAGAGAATACTTGTCGCGGTCGTCCTCTTCTTGATATTTTTTCCATACCTATTACTTCTATTAATTTGCCATCCAACCAAGACTGGATAATTCGGTGGGCACTCCTTGGTGTAATTCCTAAAACGGAAGCAAGTTCATGAGCTGTGAACTCGTTTTTCTTTTTTCGTTTTATTAATGCCATTGTTTTCTCCATATTTGCTGTACTCATACCGATAATCTCGGCTTTGTTAATTAATAATTGATCTGTCATTGCTAATGGATATTTTAATGGTGCAATCAAATCGATCGGACCAAAAACACTTCGGTCTTCCCTCACGATAAAGCAGCAAGATCCTCCACTATCTTGGGCTTGAATAAGCGCTACTCTTGCGTGGGAACCAGCCTCCAAGGCAGAAAAACCAAATCCAATCCCAATGGATAAGTGAACACCTAATTTTTTCTTTACTTCATCTACAATAGGCAAAAATTTATATCCTTCTGTAATTCGCTCAAAAATTCCTCTATTCGTTACAAACAAATATTCATTGCTGCTGAGAGCGGTTAAGTATCCACTCATTTGTTCCGCAAAATGAAGGAGCATACGATAAATAGCATGGTTTCGTTTTTGTAACTGATGCTCCGTCATAAAATCATTGATGGGAGAAGCGGTATTTTCTATAAAGATTCTCCCTATAATAATCTGCATCTCTTTTTGTTTTCGTTGATTCGTTCCTAGAAGCATTCTTTCGATAGCAACAATAATATCTTCCTCTGAAGGCTTTAACCATTCGTTGAGAACATTTTTATTTGTCAAAGATTCACTTACTATTTTCAAACTTGTTATTACAACTGTATCCGGATTTTTTGCTATGTTTTCAAGATGATAATTAACCAAATCCTCTACATTTTCATTGGAGACCATGTCTTTAAAATTACAATGCGTAAATGTTTCTTCTAAATTATTTTTAACTATTTCTATATATTCATTTTGAATCCCATCAAAACTTATTTGAGTGAGATTCTTTTTAGCTTTCAATTTATAAAGTGCTTGATAGAGTCCGGAGCCCTTTAAAGGAATATAAAATGCAGGAATATCCATCGGTACTTCTTCTTTAGCAACTAGGTACGGTATTCTGCCCGAATAAAATAAACAATCTACCTTATCTCTAAGTTCTATTGTGAAATCTTTCGCTTCCTCCAGCACATCCGACAATCGAAAAATAGGCTGAATAGTAGGAAAGAGATCAAAGCACCTTATAAGCGTTTCGCGAATCCAAAGTGGCCCAATTACCCCAACCGTTATATTTGTTTTCATAGCATCCTGGCCTCCAACGTGAAAAGACACATCTCATCATGTGTCTTTTCCTCTTTCTTAATTTTCACTTTCCCTATTAAGAAAAGACTGAACGAATTCATCGTCATTTAACTCGGGATAGGTCGCATAGACACGGTCAATTTCTTCTGACTGTCCAGAACTTAATACTTCATGATCCATTAAACACCAATTCCCTTGTAGAAGTCCTTGTCTTCTTAGAACCTCATTGATTCCAGCAATGCTTCCTTTAAAATCATTTTTGGAATCAAAGAATGCAGCGTTCGCATCTGTTACATTTTGAGCAATAGTAAACCATTTCTTATCGACTTGATTACTTTCACGAGCAAGTTTTTGTTGTTCAAACAATTTTACTGCTTCATGCGTCCATACGGACCAATGCCCCAAAAGTCCACCAACAATTTGTTTAGTTACTATTTTACCTTCTAGTTCAAAAGCATACGACGTAAATAAATCCGCAATAATATTATCGTCATTTCCTGTATAAAGCGCAATTTCATCTCTTCTGGAAGAAGCACACACAGCACGTAATACATCTAAAGTAAGATAACGATTGAATGGAGCAATCTTAATTCCTACTACGTTTGGTATTTCCGCAAACGATTCCCAAAAATCATAACTGAAAACTCGGCCACCTACAGCTGGTTGGAGATAGAATCCAAACACCGGCAACTCATTTGCGACTTCTTTCGTTCTTTCCAAAAGTTCCTTTTCAGAATATTCATTTAATCCACCGTTACTTAATAATACCATATCGTACCCAAGAGCTTTAGCTATTTTTGATTCTTCTATTGCTTGCTCAGTACCTCCACAAACACCTGCAATTTTTAAGAAGGGGCGTTGTAATTGTGCTTTCTCTACTTCCTCTATCGCAACTCTAAGAACCGTTTCATACAAATTAAAAGCAGGATCTCGAATTTCAAATTGAGTCGTATGAACACCTACAGCAATTCCACCTACACCAGCTTCCAGATAGTATCTTGTCAATCTTCTCTGCGCCTTCTCATCCAGCTTCTTATCTCTAGTCAAGGCTAGAGGATGAGCTGGAATAAATGCTCCATCATGCAAATGCTTAATTAACTCCGGTGTTAATGCCATTAAAACTCCCCCTTCCTCTCTTGGAAGTGAGTTGGTTTATTAATCGTCTCTCCATCATTCGCAACCCAATCAGCTGTCCATTCAATCATTTCTCTTATGGAAACTCGCGGATATCCAAATAATTTATGCGCTTTGCTTGCGTTATTTAACAATGCATTATCTTGCTCTGCTCCAACAAAGACTGGCTTTTTACCAAACAAGCGACCAAATTCGTTAGCGAGCCATCTAACGGAAAGTGTTTCTGGACCAGTTACATTAAGAATAGTTGGAGGTGTACTTGCCAACAATAACGAGCGAATCGCATATTCATTGGCATCCCCTTGCCAAATAACATTTACATGCCCCATCGATAAATCAAGCGGCTTTTCGTTATAAACGGATCTAGCGATTTCAAGTATTACTCCATACCGCATATCAATCGCATAATTTAATCTAAAAATAGTAAGAGGTGTTTGATCCTTTTGGGAAAAATAAGTGAAAACTCTTTCCCTACCTAAAGAGGATTGGCCATATTCCCCAACTGGGGCAACTGGATGAAGCTCCTCACACCCTCCAAAATATACAGGCACTAATGGATATACATTCCCTGTTGAAAACGCAACAATATTGGAACCTTTAAAATGTTCTGCTACTCTACCAGGTAAATAAGCGTTCATTGCCCATGTATAATGCTCATTACCAGTAGTCCCGAATTTATTACCTGCCATATAAATTACATTCTTCTCTACAGGTAGACGCTTCAACTCTTCTTCGTTTAGTAAATCAGCGGCAATTGTCTCGATTCCCGCGCTTTCTAAATCCTCTTTCAATGTCCCAGATGAAAAACGAGAAACACCGATTACTTTTTTATCAATACCAGCCTTTTCAATTGCTCTTTTTGCCATCACTGCAAGTGTTGGTCCCATCTTCCCACCAATACCTAGAATAATGATATTACCTTCTATTTTAACCATATCCTCAATCAAGGCTTCTGATGGTTCTGTCATTAAATTTTCTAATTCTTCTACTGTTTTCAACTTGTATCCCCCTTAAGAAAAAAAGATGTTTTTTACATTGTTAAACGCTAGATAGAACAAAACGAGCAGTCCAATAATCCCTAAAACATTACTTAGCATCTTATTCTTAAGCTCGCCCATCACTTTTTCATCATTTGCAACGACTAAAATGGAGATAGCGATGAAAGGTACAACAAAAATCGTCACTGCTTGTGCAAAGATAATTAAATTCAATGGTGCTGATCCAAAAACAATCCCAATCACAGAACCAAAGAGCATAACGAGAATTATTAAAAATTTTACTTTCATATTCGATAAGTTATTTCCTACTCCAAAACCGTCCGCCAATAAAGATCCACCGATTGTTGCATTTCCCATAAGAGATGAAAAGGATGCACCAAACAAACCAAGCATGAAAACAAATGTAGACCAACTTCCGAAAAGCGGTTCTAACGCCAACCCCATTTCAGTAGCATCATTTACGATAAGCCCCTGCGGCTTTAAAATGGTTGCAGCAGTAATCATAATAAGAAATGAAATAAAACCTAGAAGAAAAATTCCTAAGAATGATTCTTTTCTGCCACTACCAGCATCTGAAATCGTCCAGCCTTTTTCTTTTACTAAATAAGATTGATACAAGGCACCTACAATAGAAAAGCTCGTTGCAAATAGCGCAATAATCAACCCTGTACTTCCCTTTGGAATAGTTGGGATGAACCCTTTAAAAATATCAACCAATGAAGGCTGAACCAAAATTACGGTAATAAGAAAAGCCAGAAGCATAATGACTACTAAAACAAGCATTAGTTTTTCTAGAATTTGATAAAATTGTTTTGCAAACAACAAAGCAATGGATAATAGCGTAAAAATGACAATCCAAACTGTTGGATTCAAATTAGTAACTGTAGATACGGCTATACCTGTACCAATCGCATTTCCTGCTTGAAAAGATGCAGTTACAAGAAATGCCCCAATACCTATTAGTAATCCAGCTGCAAAACCCCATTTTTCCTTAATAACTTCTATGAAACTCGATTTCGCCGCTATTCCAATCCTCGTGCTCATCTCTGTGTAGACCATCATGAGAATGACAGCCAACACAAGCGTCCAAACTAATTGTGATCCATAAATTGCCCCTATTTTGGATGACAACGTGACACTCCCTGGACCAAGCACCAACGCCGAAGTGATTAAAGCAGGACCTAGATAATTAAAAATATTTTTCTTTGTACGCACCTTTCTACTTGTTACAGCTCCCAATTTTGCCCCTTCATTCACATTAATTCCCCCATCTAATTAATTATTCTGAATACTTCTATAATTATATTAGCTTATCAAAACAATTAATGACATGACTTAAATTCGTCTTTAATTCTACAATGCAAAATTCCATAATATGGCTCAATGAGACAACTGACGGTGTGAACGCGACAACTTACACTCAGAGGACGACAAACAAACACTTAAACACGACCAAGCACTCGTTCAAAGCGACAAACTAAAAAAACCTCTTCATCATTTCTCGATAAAGAGGTTGCCAAAGTTGTATTCATTTAAATTCCTTACTATATTCCTCATCATACATATGGCAACTAACAAATCTTTCTTCACTGACTGTTATTTCACGAGGTATAACACTCTCACACACTGCTTTTCGAAACTTGCATCGAGTGTGAAAAGCACACCCATTTGGTGGATTCGAAGGACTTGGGACGTCTCCAGATAAAATAATTCGTTCCTTTCTTACATCAGGATCAAGTGAAGGAACTGCTGACATTAGAGCCTGTGTATAGGGGTGAAGGGGATGTTGAAATAGTTGTTTTTTATCAGACAGCTCCACAATTTTCCCAAGATACATGACACCGATTCGGTCACTTACGTGTTTAACTACACTTAAATCATGGGCGATAAAAATATAAGTAAGTCCAAACGTTTCTTTTAAATCTTGAAATAAATTCAAAATTTGTGCTTGAACTGATACATCTAAAGCGGAAACAGGTTCATCCGCGATGATTAAAGCTGGATTCACCGCTATTGCCCTTGCGATCCCAATTCGTTGCCTTTGTCCGCCACTAAACTCATGTGGATAACGGCCAATGTGGATTGGACTCAAGCCAACCTTTTTTAATAATTCTTTTACCTTTTCTTTTCTTTCGTTAGCACTCTGACCGATTTGGTGGGTAGAGAGGGCTTCTCCTAGAATTGCTCCTACAGTCATTTTAGGATTGAGAGAGGCAAAGGGATCTTGGAATACTATTTGCATATCGCTTCTCACTTTTCTTAAATCAGTTTGATTTAATGTTGTCACTTCATTTCCTTGAAACTGGACCGAGCCTTCTGTTGGTTCAATTAAGCGAAGGATACTTCTTCCCATTGTTGATTTTCCGCATCCACTTTCCCCAACTATACCAAGCGTTTCCCCTTTGCTCACAGAAAAACTAATACCGTCCACTGCTTTAATAACCTGAGTTCCCTTGTTAAAAAGGTTTTTCTTCATAGGAAAGTGAGTTTTCAAGTTCTTTACACTTAGTAAGGTCTGGTTCAAACAGTCACCCCCTGCTCCTCATACAACCAGCATCTAACAACTTGAGATTCTGTCTTGAATAATGGTGGGTTTTCTTCACTACATTTAGCATGTGCATACTGGCAGCGAGATAGAAAAGGACATCCAGATTTAATTACACCTAGGTTTGGGACATTCCCTTCAATTGGAGTTAGTCTATCCTCGTTTTCACTGTCGATATTCGGAACGGAATTTAACAAACCAATCGTATAAGGATGCTTTGGTTGCTTAAAAATAGTACGTACATCTGCTTGTTCCACAATCTGCCCATAATACATGACAATTACTCGATCTGCCATTTCCGATATTACACCTAAATCATGGGTTATCAATAAAATGGCAGTATTATATTCTTTCTGCAATGTATTCATCAAATCTAATATTTGAGCTTGAATCGTTACATCAAGCGCAGTGGTCGGTTCGTCTGCAATAAGTAATTTGGGATTACAAGCCATAGCCATTGCAATCATAATTCTCTGCCTCATTCCCCCTGATAATTGATGGGGATACTCATCCACTATGCTTTCTGCGCGAGGTATACCAACCTTCTTTAGGATATCTATCGTTTTTTCCTTACTATTTGTTTTATTTGCTAGTCCATGTAAATAGAGGACTTCGCTAATCTGCTTTCCAATTTTATGCACTGGATTTAACGAAGTCATGGGCTCTTGGAAGATCATAGATATCTTATTTCCACGTATGGAACGCATCTTTTTTTCTGAAAATAAGTTCAGGTCTTCCCCTTCAAATATTATTTCACCTTCTATAAAGCTAACGCTTTTCTCTATGAGCCTCATCAAGGAAAGAGCAGTAACACTTTTTCCACAACCAGACTCCCCAACTAACCCTACTGTCTCTCCGTCATTAATATGAAAGGATAGATTCTTTACCGCTGAGATTCGACCTGCTTCCTCATCCTTAAAAGAAATATGAACATTTTCAACTTTTAATAATTCTGATTCCATTGGTTTGATTGTCAATAATCTACCTCCTAGCGCCTAGTTCGGAACCTATGCCTTTTATGGACGATTCATAAAATGATGATAGGCTATTTCAGAAATACGAGCGATTGGTTCATCCCCTTTATACTCCAAGGAACTGCCAGCAGAATACACCGTAATGACAAATTCTCCTTTATCCTCGGGCAAATAAACGATACCAGCATCATTGAACATTGTTCCAAGACTGCCTGTTTTATTTGCTACTTTTTTATTTCTAGGCAATAACCCTCCAATACGTTGTTGAAAGTGCTGTTTAAACAAGATTTCGCGAATATCACTAGAGCACTCTTCTGACACAAATTCTCCTAAAGCAATTTTTTCGAGTAACAGGCTCATATCTTTAGCAGAACTTACATTATTCTCGGTGCTGTCTTGAAAAACAATGCTTTCCCAATCATATTCACCTTCTATGAGACGTCGTATTATTTCATCAAATAGTTCAATACTATATGGCTGAGAAGGTATACCTACACTTAAACTGAGTAGCTCCCAAATAGTGTGTTTAGTGTATATATTACTTAAGCCTAGTTGATGCATTCTGTCTTGAACACGATCAGCTCCACCTATAATACTTAGCACCTTATCGGTAGCTAAATTATCACTCACTATAATCATCATTGTAGCTAAATCTTTTATTGTTGGTTGCACTCCATAATCCATTTCTTGGAACACACCCGAGCCCGGAACATAGTCTTCTTCTACTAACTTTATTCGTTCCTGCAAATCTATCTCGCCTTTATACACTTTTTCATATAATGTAGCTAAGATAGGAACCTTACAAACACTGGCCATTTGGAATAGTTGATTTTCTTCGATATTTACTTCCTCATTCGTTCCTAAATGTTTAATGTATATGCCAAATGTAGCATCGATGTTTTCGATATAAGATTCTATTTTTTGTTGTAAACTCATATAATTTCTACCCCCATCATTTAGTTCGACTTGGGATCTAAGGCATCCCTTAGTCCATCCCCCAATAAATTAAAGCCTAACACAACTAACATAATCGCAAGTCCTGGAAATAGTGTCATCCACCAAGCTTGACTTAAGAATGACTTTCCTACAAATACAAGTGCACCCCACTCTGGATTTGGAGGTTGCGCACCTAGGCCGAGAAAACTAAGAGAAGCAGCAGATAATATCGAGCTACCAAATTCTAACGTTGCTAATATAATAATAGGTGAAGTGACGTTCGGTAAAATGTGTTTACCTATTATCTTCCAATTTTTCACACCCAACGCTCTCGCTGCTTCTACATACTCTGTTTCACGTATAGACAGAACAGAGCCTCTTACTACACGAACAAATGATGGGACAGTGGAAATGGCTACAGCTATCATTGCATTCGTTAATCCAACTCCTAGAACTGCTACTATAGCTATTGCCATAAGTAACGAAGGAAACGTCATGAGGATATCTATAAACTGCATTATATATATATCGAGTTTACGGTAATAACCTGCAATTACTCCCAAGATTACCCCAATGGTTCCTGAAAGAGTAACCGCGAAAAGCCCCATTAGTAAGGAAACTCGGCCTCCATGAAGCATTCTAGTCCAAATGTCTCTTCCAAACTCATCAGTACCTAACCAATGCTCTAGACTTGGCCCTTGCAAACTATCCTCAAAACTCATTTCGTTCACTGGATACGGGGCAATAATTGGTGCTAAAGCCGAAGTTATGATGAAAAAAAGTAATATGACTGAACCAATTATTGCTCCTTTATTTTTCATTATTTTATTTAAAAAATTGAAAGATGATTTTGATTTAATATCTATCGGATCAGGATCAACAAATGAAAGACTATTGTTTTCTATCGACTTCAGCATGCTCTCTCCTCTCAAACGACCGCAATTTGTTTTGGTTATTCGTATTGAATACGAGGATCTAGTTTTGTATATAAAAGATCTACTACAAAGTTTACAATTATTATCATCGCAGCCATAAACAGTAGCAAGCCTTGAACCGTTGGGATATCTCTAGTAGAAATTGCAGATACGATTAAGCTACCGAGCCCAGGGAGTGCAAACACTGTCTCAGTAACAACTGCTCCTGCCATTAAGTAGCCAAATTGCATTCCTATTAAGGTTACAACAGGGATAATAGCATTTTGTAAACTATGCCTAAAAACCAAACGATATAAGCCCGCTCCTTTTGCTTTTGCAGTTCGGATATAATCCTGTTTAATGACGTCTAGCATACTTGATCTAGTCATTCTTGCTATACTACCTGCAGTACCTAACCCTAATGTAAGGGAAGGAAGAACGAGTGAATAAAATCCGCTATATCCTGAGATTGGGAAAATACTCAATTGATACGAAAATAGAAGTATTAAGAAAAGAGCAATCCAAAATCCAGGAGCGGAAATTCCAACTAAAGCAAGTAACATTGCAAGCTGATCGTAAATCGTATTTTTTTTAACTGCCGCTAGGACACCAATTGCAATTCCTGTTACGGATCCAAAAATCATGCTATATAATGCTAATTGTGCTGTAATAGGAATTCGATTTAAAATCTCTTCCACTACTGTATAACCTGTAATATAAGAAGTACCAAGATCTCCTTGAACGGCGTTCAACATATAGGAAAAATATTGGGCTGGAATAGAACGGTCTAATCCTAATCTCACTTCTAATTCCTTTATCGATTCTTCCGTCGCATAGTCTCCTAATATATGATTAATAGGATTTCCAGGTATTAAATGAATGATTAAAAATACTAGAACTGATACCCCGATTATAGTGATTATCATTGTAAACATTCTTTTGAATAAATAGGATGACAAGTTAACGCCTCCTCTGCTTGTGGATTAGAAAACCTATTTCTAACTCCTTATTCCTTTACTTTTACACTAGTCCACTCTATTGAACCGTCAATTGGATGTATTTCAAAACTTTCAAAATTGCGAATGGCAGTAATATTTTCCTTCACGTATAGTGGTACAAATGGAGACTCTTCCACTAACATTTCTTGAGCTTCTTCATATAGCTTTAAGCGAGCTTCTTGATCCATCTCAATTGCTCCTTTTTCCAAAATGCTATATATTTTTTCATTTTCATAGTGTAATCTTTTGGATTTATCTTTACCGAAAAGTAAGAAATTCAATACATCTGCATCCGGCCAACCGAAGCTCCAAAGTAACATTTCATGTGCTCCCTTAGGTGTTTGCTCGATGATAGTAGCAGATTCTTTTACTGAGATTGTTATTTTAATGCCTATTTCCATCAACTGATTTTGTATGACTTGTGCAGCCCTTTGATTGGCTGGATCATCATCGACCCATAAGTCGACTGAAAATTCCTCGCCGTCTTTCATCACAACTCCATCTTTATTTTTTTCATTCCATCCCGCTTCAGATAAAAGCTTTTTCGCAGCGTCCGTATCCCTCGTATATTTGTCGATAGCCATTGTTTCTATTTTTTCACTGTAACCAAATGCTGCTTTTGGTAATGGACCAAATACTGCTTTTGCCTCACCGTCTAATGTATTTTCAATAATGGAATCTCGATCAATTGCAAGTGCAATTGCTTGTCTAACTTTAACGTCTTGGAAAATAGGTAGCTTATTATTCCATCCCAAGTAGCTTAATACGTCGCCTGGAACTCTTTTAATCGTTACTTCCGAATCTTTTTCGAGATCTTCAATATATTGATAAGGAACATTTAACAAGACATCCACATTCCCTTTTTTAAATTCTAAAATTCTAGTCTCTTCATCCGGAATAAATCTGAACTTCACCCGATCAAACCCTGGTCCTTTATCTACCCACTCAAAATCCTTATAAGGCTCATAAACAAGGGAATCGCCTCTTTTAATTTCTACAAGTTTCAACGGACCTGAACCACTTGGATTTTTCTCAAAACCTTCTCCATCCGCTCCTAATACTGTTACATCTAAAGGCGCTAAGAATGGAGTCGTAGCATTAATAAAAAATGGTGCAAATTGATTCTTCCATTTAATTTTAAAAGAGTGTTCACTTAAAACTTCTATGTTTTCTATTTCACCTGCATTGGTACTAAAAGGAGAAGATGCTACTAGTCTTTCAAATGATAGCTTAACCGCTTCAGCATTCACCGGTTTCCCCGAATGGAATACTGCATCTTCTTTCAGATTAAAAATAACTTCCTTCCCATCACCTATCACTTCGTAATCAGTAATTAGATTAGGAACAATGTTTCCGTCGTTATCAAGTTTTAATAAAGTATCATATAAAGGTATATTCGCTTCGCCTGTAGATGAAGTTCTATGAATATCAACAGAGTCTGGCTCAGATACTAAACCAACAACGACTTCTCGGTTACTTCCCTCTTTCGAATTACTATCCGATTTCTTCCACCAATTACACCCTGATAAGACAATCGTGACAATAATCAACATCGTAAAAATTACAATTGACCTTCTCTTCATGAATTCATGACCTCCGTATTTTTAATTTATATAACAAGAATGTCCTTTCCTTTATCCAGTTCTATCAACCCCCTCTGTTGAAATTAAATAACATTTATATAATTGGAAAATAAAATCCTAGCTTGTACATTTTGAATTACAAATAATATATTCGTAATTTTCAAAATTTATGTACAGATAACTATCTAATTCCAATAAAAAGACTCTTAATCGATAAATCGATTAAGAGTCTTTTACACTTTGATTATTCTACAGAGATTACTTCCACTGGCTCAGGTGGTTCCACTGGGTTCGTTTCACCTGGATTAGGGTCTATTGGCGTTACAATTATTTCGGCTTTGCTTCCATTTAATAATCTTAACTTTATCTTGGAAGGTGTTTCATATTTAATGGAAGCATTCTTTTGAACAAATGCTCCAGCACCTAACCCATATAATCCTGTATCTGTTCCACTTGTCATAAACACCTGAGTATTATCTGACAAGTACTATTTGATTAGATAAAAAATGTTGTGAATATAAGATTTATAGTTTTCATATAATCTGTATAACAGAGCTCACAAAGGGGGAAATTCGATTAAATGTTCTAATTGTGATCATGAACAAGTTTTTGGGAAGTTTTGCAGTATATGTGGAACTAAATTTGAGGAACCCATTTTGGATACCGAAAGTGTTGTATCGAGAACACGATCAGTGAAACAAACAAACGTCCATGTAGAAAATATTAAACGAAAAACAAAAATATATAGCTCATATTTTATGAAACAATTAAAAAAGCCCTCTCATGCAAACAACCCTGGAGAAAATGAGTTTACAAACAGTCTTATTAGTATGATCTTATTTGTGGCACTTGTTACGATTTCACAATATTTATTTACAAATAATTTATTTTGGAGCAATTCACCAAGTTTTTTACCCTTTTTTATGGAAGTATTTTTACTTACATTCTTTATGATTGGGGTAGTTATTCTTTCTTTATTTCTCATTAGCAACTTTTTTGGTCCACAGCATTCATTTAAAGCAATTATTAGTTTTTATGGGGGTCAATTATCTCCACTCATAATTTTATCTATCGTTTCTATATTTCTAATGCTCGTAGAATCATTTACATATGGGAATGCCATTTTAACTATATCCCTAATTTTTGGTCTTTTTATACTCCCACTTTATGTAATTAGTTTTTTGCTTACAAGCAACCAATCTAGTGTTGACCCTCTCTACGGATTTATTTTGTATATTATCACTTTTAGTATTTTATTTATGCTTTTCATCATCATTGTTGGTGATTCCAAGATAGGTGGATATTTTGATAATATGAACTATTTATTTTAAGATTCTGTTTCCTATCGCAATACCTAAATTACACAACTAATTGCAACGTCATTAGTTAGAAGTAGCCAAGTTTCCACTTTGGCTACTTCTTTTAGTGTTTAGCGCAATACCTTAATTATAATGAAGAAAAATCAGACTACCTGAAACCCATAAAATAAAGGTTAATGGCAGCCTAATAAAAGAAGGTGTTATATATATGTCTCATATCGCTACGTAAGTCTATTAAGAGTCTTTTTTAATTGATTATTCTACAGATATTACTTCCACTGGCTCAGGTGGTTCCACTGGGTTCGTTTCACCTGGATTAGGATCTATTGGCGTTACAATTATTTCTGGTTTGCCTCCATTTAATAATCTTAACTTTACCTTGGAAGGTGTTTCATATTTAATGGAAGCATTCTTTTGAACAAATGCTCCAGCACCTACCCCATATAGTCCTCCATGAATACTTTTATAGCTGTAAACCCGATACTCTTCTCCTCTTCTCAAGTCACGGACTTTCTTTAAAGAACCATCGCTCTCTAATTTCCATAAACTTGTGTTCGATAGAATCGTTACTTTTCCAAGCTGACCAATCTTTAATTCCGTTTTTCCCCACATCACTTTGGTGGCTGCACTTGCTTGATTTGTACTCACAAATATGATGGAGATAAAAAGAATAAATACAATAGATACTTTTTTTAGCATTGTCCGTTCCTCCTTCTAATATTACGATCAAAATTACACTATTATTTCACTTTACCTTAAATTGGAGATTTATACTATATTATATTGTCTACAAACTTTTTTATTAATCGTATTATTTCATCTTTCTAGTTCTTCATCAAAACTTCTATTTCTAATGAAATACAAAGCAATATTGTTTCTTTATTTAACCCATAAATCGCAATTTAATCTACTACAAAATTTATAGACAAGTACAAACAGAAAAGCCCCCCAATCGATTTCTCGATCAAAGGACTTTTCCCTTCGTTACAAACTAGCTTACTCAAGCTATATTGTCAGACCTGATATTAATAACCTAAATTGTCGGAATTGCTTCAGAACCTGGAATCAAAGATTCTGAATTTGGTACTATTGATCTCAGTTCTGGCTCTTTAACAATCACATTTACAATTACTTCATTTTTACCGTATTTAACGGAAATTGTTGTGCTTCCTACTTCTTTCGCACTCACTAAACCATTACTTACAGAAGCCACTTTACTATTTGCTACTTTATAAGTTGCGGCTGTTGTAACATCTCTTTCTGTTGTTCTTCCATCCGCCGTTGTCGTTACTTCCTTAAGTGTCAGTTGTACTTGTTTCCCAGATTCTAAATCAACTTGAGTTTGGTTAGCCACTAGAGTCACTACTGGTTCTGTAACAGCCACATTTACAGTTACTTCATTTTTACCGTATTTAACAGTAATTGTTGTGTTTCCTGTTGCTTTTGCTCTTACTAAACCATTAGTTACAGAAGCCACTTTACCATCTGCTACTTTATAAGTTGCAGCAGTTGTAACATCTCTTTCTGTTGCTTTACCATCCGCCGTTGTCGTTACTTCCTTAATTGACAATTGCGCTTCTTTTCCAGGTTCCAAATCAATTTGGGTTTTGTCTACACTTAGTGTCACTTGTGGTTCAGTAACTGTGACATTTACAGTGAGTTCATTTTTACCGTATTTAACAGTGATTGTTGTACTTCCAGCAGCTTTTGCTTTTACTACTCCTTCATTTACGGAAGCAACTTGCCCATTTGCTACTTTATACGTAGCATTTTTTGTAACATTTCTTTCTGTTGTTTTTCCATCAGCCGTTGTCGTTACTTCTTTAATTGTTAGTTGCGATTCTTTTCCAGGTTCCAAATCAATTTGGGTTTTGTTTGTTGTTAGTGTCACTTCTGGCTCTGTTACAGTCACATTTACTGTTAGCTCATTTTTACCGTATTTAACATTAATTGTTGTACTTCCTACAGCCTTTGCTTTTACTAACCCATTACTTACAGAAGCCACTTTACCATCTGCAACTTTATACGTTGCAAAATTTGTAACGTCTGACTGTTTTGTTTTTCCATCTGCCGAAGTGATTACTTCTTTAATTGTCAGTTGTGCTTCTTTTCCAGGTTCCAAATCAATTTGTGTTTTGTTTGGAATTAGAGTTACAACTGGCTCTGTTACATTCACATTTACATTTAATTCATTTTTACCGTATTTCACGCTGATTGTTGTAGTTCCTGCTGCTTTTGCTATTACTAAGCCATTAGTAACAGAAGCCACTTTACTGTTTGCCACTTTATACGTTGCAGATTTTGTTACGTCTACCTGTTTTGTTTTCCCATCTGCTGTTGTCGTTACTTCTTTAATAATCAGTTGTGCTTCTTTTCCAGGTTCCAAATCAAGTTGTGTTTTGTTTGCAGTTAGTGTTACTCCAGGTGCTGTAACAGTGACATTTATAGTTACTTCATTTTTACCGTATTTAGCGGTAACTGTTGTATTTCCTGCAGCTTTTGCTGTTACTAAACCATTTTTAACGGAAACCACTTTACCGTCTGCTACTTTATACGTTGCAGCTTTTGTTACATCTTGCTGTTTTGTTTTTCCATCTGCTCCTGTTGTTACTTCTTTTATTGTCAATTGTGCTTCTTTTCCAGGTTCCAAATCAAGTTGTGTTTTGTTTGCAACTAAGGTCACCACTGGTTCTGTAACATTCACATTGATAGTTACTTCGTTTTTACCGTATTTAGCAGTGATTGTTGTACTTCCTACAGTTTTTGCTGTTACTAAACCATCTTTTACGTTAGCGACTTTATTATTTGCAACTGTGTACTTAGCTGCCTTTGTGACGTCTTCCTGTCTTATTGTTCCATCTGCTCTTGTCGTTACTTCTTTAATTGTCAGTTGTGCTTCTTTTTTAGGTTCCAAATCAAGTTGTGTTTTGTTTGCAACTAGTTTCACTCCAGGTACAATAACTACTGGATCTTTCACTGTTACATTTACAGTCACATTATTTTTACCATGAGTAATGGTAATCGTTGTAGATCCCTTAGCTACCGCAGTTACTAATCCTTTAGAAACCTTTGCAACGCTTTCATCTGCTACAACGTACGTAGCTGCTGCAGTTACATCTTTAACTGTCGCTGCACCTTCTGCTGGTGTTGAAGTTTCTGTAACAGAAAGTTGAGCTGTTCCTTCTGTTTCTAAATCGACTTTCGTTGGATTTACACTAAGTGTTACTACTGGTTCTGGTTCTGGATTATCATTTTCATATATTAGTGCTTCTCCTACATTGCCTGCTGCATCTTTAATCACAACAGTCACGGAATCTGTTCCTGCAGTTACAGGGAATGTAAATGATCCGTCTTGTGCCAAATCAAAATCCACTGCTGCAGCTGTGTTACCATTAATAGTTGCAATATAAGAAGCATTAAGTTTTTCATTTAAGTCATATTCTAAGCCGTACAAATATAGTTCTTCATTATACTCGATATATTTGTCAGTCACTTGCCCTGTTGCTATTCCGTCTTTCACGGAGCCTGTAATTGCAGGTTTCGTTGTTTTCACAACAACTGGTCCAACATAGTCCCCAATTACCCCTGTAGCTGCCTGTGCAGTGAAGTCAATTGTATATAATCCATCTGGAATAGTAGTTGCAGGTGCACTACCCCATGGCTTATATTGCCCTGCCACATTTAGTGTATAAGAACCTTTTCCAAGTGAAGAACCTGCATGCAAGTAGCCAATATAGCCATCTCCGTATTCCCCACCTTCAGGATTCATGATGTCCCAAATTTCGATATAGTTAGTTGCTACATCTCCTGTTAACGTGAATGAAAGTACAGCACTGTCTTTCACACCATCTCCATTAAAGGACAGGTCTGTTCCTGTAATAGCCATATTTCTAATTTCAGTAGCAGCCACTCCACCAAAATCTGCTGCGAATGGCAATGAAACCTCTGATCCGCCACCGTTAATATGGATATATCCTAAAATTTCAGAACCATTTGGAGCTGTCGCTTTTGATGCTGTCAATGTAACATTTATCAATTGCTCTCCATCTAACGTGAATGTCGGTTTATCAACAGTTAGTTTTGCATCACCGAATGTTTTTATAACATCAACTGTTACATTATAATTTCCACCCTGTCCCTTTATATCTTTCACAAGGATTTGTTTTGTAACAGAAATATCATTTTCCTTCAAAGATTGTGGACCGAATGTTACAGTACCTTTCTTATTTTCAACAATTGCTCCAGTTCCGTCTAAAACAGCTGTGTCTAAAGCATAGGCAAGTGCATTCGGACGAGCAGCTGCATAAGCATTTACACGTCCAGCACCTTGAGCAAATACATCGTATTTTGCTGTATTCAGCACTTTTGCTGTATTAGAAAGTGCTACTTTTACATCGAATGCAGTCCAATTCGGATTTGCTTGTTTGACAAGCGCTGCAATTCCCGCGATGTGTGGAGTAGCCATCGAAGTTCCCGTTTTGCGATCATATGCTTCATTATAAACAGCATCAGGGAAATCTGCTTTGTACATTGGAATAGTAGACATAATATTCGTTCCAGGTGCACTTACATCTGGCTTGATATCGAAGTTAGGAGTAGTTGGTCCACGGGAACTTGAGTCGTTTACTTCGTCTCCAGTTGTATTAGCAGAGCCAAATTTACCGAATGTAACTTTTCCTGCTCCATTTGCTAATGCAGCTCGAATTGCATCCCCGTCAGTTTGGGACATATCAAACGTTGGAAGGAATGCAAATGAGTCACCTAAAAATGTTCCAGATGCATTCGGTGCATTCGTACCACCAGCAAAGTTATGGATAATAGTTGCAACTGCTCCGTTTGCTTTTGCATGTGCAATTTTATCAACAAATGCAATGCTACCACGAGAGATCAACGCAACCTTTCCGTTTACATCGATTCCTTGATAATCCTTTGCTTCACCGTTTCCAGGAACAGCAACTAAGTCAAATTCCCCTTGAAGTTGTGTTGCTAGGTCTTTCCCAAAGGTAGTTCCCATCAACTGCAATTGCTTAGTAAGGTTATATTGGCCAACCTTAACATTCACTTCTCCGTTGTACATTGTTTCTGGGTTCGTTGTGTTACCAACTGCAATACCTAAACGGGCAGTAGATGGAGTTCCTATTGTTCCTCTGTTTGGACCTGAGTTACCTGTTGCTACAACTGCGATTGTCCCAGCCATCATAGCGTTATTGATTGCGAAAGATCCGCTATCCGTTTCAGAGTTATTCTCCCCACCAAGTGATAGGTTAATAACATCCATTCCTTCAATTACAGCTGTGTCAATCGCTTTTACGATTCCAGAATTAGCCCCACTTCCATATGCTCCAAGCACACGATAAGCGTAAAGGTCTACTTTAGGTGCAATCCCTTTAATGCCGTATTGATTTGCACCAATTGCTGCGATAGTACCTGCAACATGCGTACCGTGAGATGTATAGAACGCACTTCCTCTAGCATTAAATTCTGGAGTTCCTGCAGGACGTTCAACAGGCGAAGTTTCCGATGCGTCATCAGCCGAACGTGTTCTTGTATAGTCAGATGAATTCGGGATAAAGTTCTTTCCACCTTTATAAATACCAGCAAACTCAGGGTGGTCTGCATCAATTCCTGTATCTAGTACAGCAACTTTAATACCTTGTCCTTCAAATCCCTCGTTCCATAGCTTTTCAATTCCTAGGAAAGAAATACTCGTATTCATCTTTGCTTCTATTTTCTTATCTTTTATAGTAGTATTTGTCGGTTTAGATTTTTTTGGTTCTTCCATCGCATAAACGATTGTATCAGGTTCGACTAGCGTAACCCCTTGAACAGTAAGTAGTTTTGGGAGGTCATTCGCCTTTACAACCGCTGCAAAACCGTTTAAAACAGTATCGAATGAATAACCTTGTTTAATAGAAATATTTTTTAAACTTAATTCTTTTTTTACAGATGTTTGTTGTGCTTTTACTTTTGTTCTAACTTGATTCTGTTGTGTGGTTGAAAATGCTTTCCCTTTTAATTCGCTTATTCCTTTTTCAAGGGCAACCGGTTTTTCAGATAAATGTATGATTACTGCAACTTCTTGATTGCCCGATAGGTCTTGTAAGTCTTTGTGTAATTTAGGTCCACCATCCAATACATTCAATTGCTCTGCGATTGCTGCTTTTAGTTGTAAAGTGCTTTCGCTAGGAGCATTTTGCTTAAATGGCTTTGTACCTGTGTTTGCAGATGCAGTCATTGCTGGACCTATCAAAGCGAAGATCATAGCTAGTACTAGGAACGAACTAAATAACCTACTAACTAATCTTTTTTTCAATATATTTCCCCCTTTTAACACAGTCGACTCCACTCTTTGAAAGGATAGATTTGTCCAATGATATTACAAAATACCTCATCCTTTATAAGAAATGGAGTAACATATGCATAGTGTGATACTGTGCTAATGTATGTGCTAGTCCATATTTCTATGACGATTTAAAAAAGAAATGATTATTGTGAGGTTATCTTGTGATTAAAAACTACTAATTCGCTGTCAGAATTGTTATAGATCCAATGCCAAAGATTATGTCAAAACCCGTATCATAAATAGAATACAAAATGCCCTGTAGATATCACTCTACAGGGAATTTCATCCAACTATACACATTCTCTTACCTTATAATATTAATTGAGGCATTCGATAAACTACTAAAAAAATAAAACTAACGAGGATAAAACAGAAAATTGTCTCAATAGATTTCTGAATCAAAAGACTTTCCTAATTCTCATAGCTTTGCTTTTTTACCTAGAATAATTTAATTATTTTTGAACCTGATACCTAGATTTAGACTTAATTCTTGCGTTTATTTCCTGGCCAAGTAACAAATTCGTTTTTGAAAGAAACTAATAACTTCCGCACAGTCATACCGTCTACCATTGAAATTACGATGTTAGCATCTTAAATATATTTGATAAACTAATAGTCTCTTCCATATTCACTTGTATCCCCTTGACAGCTTCATTTTATATATTCTAACTTTGTTATGCACTTACCATAAAAATACAATTATTTTTAAAAAATCCGCCTGGACTAATGCCCAAGCGGATTCTGTTATCGATTTTCAAAAGTCTGGTTTAATAAACTAACATGCCGTATGCTTCCCTAAAACTTTGCACATAAAATTTAACTAATTCATTCGTAACAAAGTCTTTTTTCTACTGCTCATTAATTCCAACTGAATCAGGTGATGTTGTAGATGGTTCATCACTTCCAACCGAATCAGGCGTTGTTGGAGTGACTGGAGGAGTCACTGGTGGCGTGATCGGTGGTGTTTGAGATGCATCGACTGCGTCTCTCACTTTTTCCACTTCAGCTAATAATGCAGCAATAAATTTATTTGTTGAAGCATTTGGAAGATCCGTCAATAAGGCATCGATTTCTACCAAAGTAGCTTTTGCTTCTGTAGTTTTACTTTCGGCTAATAAATTATTAATTTCTTTAATCTTCATATAAATTGTTACTGGCACCATTAATTCATCACGTTTGGAATCTGCAGTTTCTTTGTATCTATCTAACAACAAATCTCGTGCAGCTTTTCCAGAGAAGCGATATAAAATGGCTGATCTACCTTTTAATTGATAAGACAATTTATGATATTCTTTTTCCACTGTAGCAAAATCATTTCTTTCTTGTGCAGCATTGATCTCTGTTAGGATTGGAGCTAAATATTTGGTTGCATAGTTATATGCATCAATATAAGGAATTAAGCCTTTTAAAATTTTCTCGTTATATAAAGTATTAATCTCATCCAATTTCGATAGCTTTTGTCCAGAAGAAAGTTTAGAAGAAACTATCAATCCTCTATTTAGTTGATAATTTTTCTTTGCACTGTTTAGAGCTGAATATAATAAGCTACTTGGCACAAGGTCACCCGCCAGTGCTGGATACACATAATGCGTGGTACTTTTGTTTAATTCTGCCTTCACTTTGTTAATAGATTGATCTAGTGTAGTGGTATTCCCATAGGCAACTGATGAAAATGATAAAACTGAAGATGTTAACAATACCGCTGCTGCTGTTTGTTTCATAAATCTTCCTCTCATAATACTCCTCCTCTTGTGATTAGGTTAGTCGTTGAGAAATTATCAAATATTTCAACAATTACATGTTACTATCTAAGATTTAACATTTCAACTTTGAGTTCGATAGTCCTCGACATCTTTCGTCAAAATTTTCAATATACTATTTACAAATGAATATTTTTGAGGTAATAAATGTCAATAAATATAAAACTATTTCCTTATAATAACATAGACTTTTTCGCTTATTTATTTACTATCTACCTGTAATACCAAATGTTTACTGAAAGGTCCATAAAATATCTTAGAGAATATCTTAGAGAATAGAAAATGGAGAGCCGGATATATGGACTTTCCAAAAATTTTTTTATGCTACCTAGAAAGCAAAGTCCCTTTCCATTGTGATTGTTCAACATTGTATGATAGTTGATCTTGGTTTACTAGACCCTCAGTACCTATAATAATTAACGAAGCAGAATTATAGGAGAAATTAGTTTCTAAAGAAATAATATCAATTACTTTAAGTGTATCACTATCAACATATTCAACTTTTAATTCAGCAAATTTACCATAACCATCATTAACCATAATGGTTCCAGTGATATCTTTTTTGAATTCATGACCATAGGTTGGATTTAAGAAAGTGAAATCTAATGTATCATATATTGTTAATCCGTTATTATCTAGATCATTTAAAGTAATTTCTGTAGAAGCAAATGCTCCTTCGTTAATGATAGCCGCAGCTGGAGTCGTTGGATTTTCAGAACCTTCACCATTCTGCCCATAATTACCAGGGGCATATTGATATGCTTCAAATGTATTTGCTTCATTTTGTAATAAACTAACTGAGCCATAGGTCCATTCCCCGTTATCATCAACTTTTGTAGTACCAAGGAATGTACCATTAAGATATAGATGGACTGTATATTCAGCTTGAGCTATACCACTGATGATATAGCTAGAACCATCGTATGTCACAGGAGTATGAGCTGGGTTTGTAATTTCCAATTTCGCTGCTTCGGTTATGTCTGATGTTAAATTCCAAGTAGAATTGTTTTCTGGTTTTATTTCATAACCAATAGTAAGTGCATCACCATTTGAAATTGCCTTTTCAAATACTTCTTGTGGTACATTTTGTCCGCGAATGAAAAATAAATCGTTGGAATCCCATTTGTATTTAAATCCATCTGAATACACATAGTCATTCTCTCTATATATGTGTGAGCCATTGATAACTACCTTATAGAAATCACTTGTATTCTGTAACTGGAAAAAGTGAGTTATTGGTGCTTTTTTACTCGTTTGACTTCCATCTAGTTTTTGTATTGTTGGCTGAACATGCGTGACAGAGGTTAAGTTTCCTGCTTCAATAATAAAGGCTAAATTCCCGTTTGGATCGGTGTAGGTTGTTACTTCTTGTCCTTCTGTTCCAAAGTGACCATTTGCAGAGGTAATCCTCGCCGTTGTAGAAGTCGTTTCATTGTCTGGATTCGCATCACTCAAGCTTATCAGTACTCTCCCGAGATAAGGAGAGCCGTCCGAATTTGTTAATTTAGCACTATATATACGATTATTTGTTGTTTCCATGTATGTAACATCTGATTCACTAAGCAAAATACCAGTAGTATCAGGTTTTGCTTCTGTAACAAATTTCATCTTATTGTCTTTCCAAGTGACTGTATAGTTTGTTGAAGAGTTAAGATCAGATGTTGTTAAGATTATTGATTTTTTGTCCTCTGATAAGGTAGCAGATTGCACAGTTTCTCCCGAAATTTTAAATTGCCCCGCTTCTTGGCCAACCAATGGAATGGAATATTCTTTAGAGAAGTTAATAGTTACACTATTTTTTCCGTCAGTAAAAACGGAAAGTGGTTTTAGTGGTAATAACGTTAATATATCATTATATGTTTTTGTTAAATGGCTTTCAAAACTAAAATTTGCATCATTTAAATTTAAGTAGTATACGGCTTTGTCTAATTCAAAAGTAGCTTCTTCTAGCTTGTTTTCTTGAATATAATTGGAAGCCTTATCTAAATGCATTTTCACCGTTACATCATAATTTACTTGATTTATCAACTTTTCCATAGCAGGCTTCACAGCATTTCGGATGCCATCTCGAGTGGATTGCCCATAAACTCGGTCTAGTAGTTTCACTTGTTTCCGGTATTCAGCAGTTGCTGTATGATAAGCGGATTCTACTTGATCAAGGTCCTTCGTATTAATAGCTTTTTGAAGGTTGTTTGTTAACCCTTCAATTTTTTCACTTGATGTAATCGCATCAATGTAAGCCTGCGCACGCTTAACATGAATTTTAGGTTCTACCAGTTTAGCTTGAATACTTAATTTTTCAGAGGTTGACAGTTTGCTAGCTGCATTTTCTGCTGCGAGGATTGTTTTTTTAGCCATATTGTATGGATTATAGGGGCGAGTTTTAAAATCTGCAGAACCTTCTACTGAAATAGCCCATTTTAATATCGTTCCTGCATTTTGTGCGTCTGTTACTAATTGGTTTGTATTCGTCGCTGCACCAGCTTGTTGTGTTGGTGGTGAAATAAAAGCAACAATAGCAATTGAACATGCAATTTTAAAAGTAATTTTTCTCATTTTGTTCTCCCTTTACTAGTATGTCTCTCTAGATGCATCTTTCTATAAATAAGTCTAACATGAATATATTGCCTTATTACTGTCCAAAAACAACGTAAATTGTAAAATACATCCATAAATAATTACCATTGTTTGGATCAGATGATTAAATCTTTTAATATGCTATAATATTAGTATGTTATATAGAAAAGAAAGGAATTTACTCATGACAAATTCTCCTAAAACATATAAAACAGAAATAGATTTTTCTGCCGACTGGGACATACCGACACAAGAAAAATATATATTCCAATTCTACCATCAGCAATTAGAAGACCTAGAGGCTAATCAGTTACACGTACACGGCGTGAAATTATACACAGTAGACTCCGGAATTGTTGTAACCGCTATTATTAGACACTCATTACCTAAGAAATTACGTTTAGACCAAGTAGTATTAGTAGTAAAAGATACAGAAGGAAAAGAACTTGCGAAGAAGCAATTTGATATGCAGCTATTTGGAGAGCTTGAGCCGTGTACAGCTAGACCATGGAACTTCTTATTTGAAATGGAGGACTTAGTAGTTCCTTATGAAGAAATAAAGAACGAAATGGAATTTGAAATGGCATTTGAGTATTATGAAAAAGTTGTGAAAGACTTCGAATTATACTTAGATGAAAATTGGTCTAATGGCCTTTCAGAGGATCAAAAAGATTATGTACATACTCTAGTTTCGACATTAGAGCCCCTTAAGGAAAATGAAATATCGATTGTCGGTTTCCATTTTCATGAATCAGAGGATTCAATTAATATTTATATCATTATTCGCAATTCATTTTCTCAGAACTTAACAATCGAAAACCTACCAATTCAACTGTTTGATGCAGTTGGTGATATAGTATGTAAACTTGGCTTCCCGCTTGGTGAATTTAACATTGCTTCGAAGCAAGCTAGACCAATTAGTTTGTCTTTCTCGAAAGAAGTATTCCAAAAAGAAAATCCTGATTTCAGCTCATGGAAAATTGAAATGATTCCACAAACTTTGTAAGATTGTTCGAATATAATTATGGCCGATGAATAAAAACTATTCACCGGCCTTTTATATTGATTTCTATTTAAGAAGCTGCTTTTTGTAGATTATTGGAAACATTTTGTTTCCAAATAAGATCTACCCATTCTGGATGGTCAATGAATGGATTACGGTTACCTTGCCACTTTTGAATAATATCATTTCGATTTCTTTCAAATTCGTCGACTGGATCTTGTGCATGCCATTTTAATAGAACAGAAAGCTTACCGTGATATGGCGCACTTCCGTTGTTTAGTTTTTCGTTTAATTCCAAATCAACTTTATCCCCTTTTTCATATCGTGTTGCCATATAAAATAAGATTCGTGCTACATCTCCTTTTACACGGTTGGGGGGTTCAAATGAGTTTGCTGTCTTCAAACAACCGTCGCATCCTTTGACTGGACTACCACCGTTATCAAAATCTAAATTTCCTCTTGCACTATTTACCTGCACGTCTGTTGGGCGAAGATGATGAATGTCCGTACCAGGTCCTTTACTTGTCCCAAAGTTACCATGTGATTTTGCCCAAGTATGCTCTCTGTTCCAATTTCCTACATTTCCTCCATTGCTACTTTTAGAGCGTGATACGCCAGAATAAAACAAAATAACATTGTTCTTATTTTTCGGATCCTCATCTGTTTCTTTCAGCGCTTCCCAAACTTGATCGTAAGAAAGCTCTGTATGTCCATCAATAATTTCATGTAAAGCTAATTTTAACGTCTGCCCTTCCTTACCTAAAGCGTCTTTGTAATAATCATCTGTAGGTGATGTTACTTTTGTGACAATCACCGTAAAACTTGTCGTTACATTTTTCTCACCGTCCGTCGCTGTAACACCAATGATATGACTTCCTTCTTCAAGACTTAATTTTAATGTTGTACCTTCTATTGTTCCTTTAGTAGCTGTATAGCTTAATGGATCGTTATCTGGATCTGCGAAATGGTCCGTTAGTTCGACGGATAGAGATTCTCCAGCTTTAATCGTAGTATTCGGTATTGTTTTTTTTACAATCGGTGCTTTGTTTTCATTTGGAAAAGAAGGAACCTCAATGGGTTCCCCTTTCGTGTTTGTGAACTTTATCGTTTCTACACTTGCTCCATTCAAAAATTCAATTTCAAGAATGTTTTCAGCACCTCGTATTTCTTTTACATTGCTTCCATCGATAATCACCTTTTTAACGATCGTTCCTTTAAAATCTATTATTGCTCCAGCATTTTTCGGTTTTACGGTTACCGAGTGCTTTGCTAACCCTTCCCCACTAACTTCTGCATAAGCTCCAGTGAAAAGAATACCTTCTGTGAATTCTGATTGATTATCCAATGTTACTGCTACACTTGTCGAACCAATATTCAATTTTTTTGTTTTTAGCTTTTGAATGTTTACCGTTTTTTCTGCTTCAATAGGAACTACAACCTCGTCTGCAAGCAAATCGATTTGAACCATTACTGGGTCATGATCACTTGCACGGCCCGCCATATCCGTGAAGTCCACGTTGATGTGAAGAATATCAATTTTCGTTTTATTTTCTAAGTTTTTCGAAACTAAAATATGATCTAAAACCTGAGAGTTACCTTGATATAAATACGTGTATCGATCAGAGGTTTCCACTTTATTGATCATATTCGTCATCAAGGTCCCTTCATGTATTTTGAGAGATTGCGAGAATTGATAATCGTTAAAATCTCCTAACGATACAACATTTGCATCAGGATTTTTTGTTTTAATATCATTCACAAAGTTATATACGACATTAGCTATTTTATGACGCTGAACCTCACTATCGTATTTTGGAGGCTGAATAGATCCAAATAATGGTGTATCTCCTGATTTTGAGTTCCAGTGGTTTGCAATTACAACAACACTTTCACCTTTAAATTCAAACTGAGCAGCTAATGGCTTACGACTGCTATTAAATGCACTATTAGTTGGATCAATACGTCCTGGATTGCGTGTTAATTTACCATTCTCGTATCCAACTGCGGTAGTAGCATCCCCTGCTGACATGCCTTCTGTCAGGTTTACTCGGTCAGGATTGTACAGGAATCCAACACGGATATTTGCATTTGGTGCACCACCATCTTGGTTGTTTACTGGGTCGATGTTTACATATTCATATTGAACACCGCCAGCTGCTTTAATCGCTGCAATTAATCTTGCATAACTTTGGTCAGCCTTGGAATCCCCTGTCGTTTCACCGTTATTATCTTGAACTTCTGTTACACCAACGATATCAGGACTTTGCATATCCGTCGCAATCGCCCTTGCTAGTTTACGTGCCTTGTCATCCGTAGTGGATGTTTTGTTATTAGAGAAGTTTTCTAAGTTATAGGATGCAATCGTCAGCTTGTCGTCCGTTTTAACAATGGTTGTCTTTTCAGGAGTTGCCACCCCTTTTGTATGAGCAGCTCTCATTTCAGTTAAGGAAACATAGATTTTAAAGTTTTGGAATGAATATCCTACGACACCATTAATCGGACCTTTGAATTTATCACCAGTTGCAACTTCGAAATCCCTACCAGGTCCATTAGGTTCTAAACGGAATTGTATACGATTTGGATTTTGGTTTCCTTCTTCATACAATACACCACCATGTAGAGAGTTCGTTGATGCATTTTCAAGAAGTGTAATAAGATCACCGTGTTCTTGCGGTGCTACTGCTTTCACATTACCTACTTGCACTCTCATACCTTCTAAACTTTCCCAGAAGTCAATTGCATCTACAGTAGGATTGAAAACTGCTAGATTATCACTATCAATTTTCGCTAATGACATTTTTGATTCGTCAATAATGATCGGTGCTGGTAAAGCAACGCCACTTTTAATAACTTCCACTTTTCCACCTTGATCATTTCGAACATTTATTTGGGTAGTTTTCAAGTCTGTTTGTTGACGATCATCATAACCGTCATAAGCGAATTCACTTACTTTTCCAGTGACAGAAACTAAATCTCCAACGTTAACTGGCCACGGCTTGTTTCCGCTAAATAGTAGAATTGCTTCAGATGTGCTTGGATTATTATCAGCTAACTCATCTGGTGTTTGGATATGGTAATAATTCGAGCCATTTAATGTGAAAGAATATGTTACAACCCCTTCAATTCCTTCAACAGTTTTATTATTAAAAGAAGTAGAGTGTCCTTCTCCTTGAATGTCATGAATTTGTAGACTATTTGTTATTTTATATTCGAAAGACTTCACTTCGGAAGATCCATCAGCAGTAACCGCTATTACCTTAATAATTGTGTCTTCTTTAATATCTAGAGGAGCTGTATATTTTTCGCTTTCCTTTGTCGGATTTGAACCGTTTAATGTGAAATAAATTTCTGCTCCTATAGAAGCTGACAAGGTTACTTTTGTGCCTCCAACGAACGTACCACTACTTGGATTTGCAACAACTGGTTGAATGATGGAGCTATCCAGTACAATATCTTGCACAGAGCGTGGGATTATTTGATAAGCACTATCAAATTGTTGAACAATACCTGTGATTGACTCATACATAGTACCAACAACTAATCCTAAGGAGTTGTTTTCATCGCGTACAATAAATTCAGTTGTACCATCAGTCGCTTTATAGTTATTATTGCTATCTACAGAAGTTAACGTAACATTATTTGCTTTAACTAGAAGAGACTCATTCTCTTCCTTCACTTCTGCTCCCGTAACCACTTTAGGTACAGGTTCTCCTACATTCGGTGTCTTTTGTACGATTGTTGCTCCATCTAATTGAAGAAGTCCTCGGAAATCAGCCAATTTACCAGTTAGTGTCACTTCATCTCCAACAGAGGCAGCAAGATTTGCTGGTCGAACTGCAATACCACCGGTAGCATCCTGGACGGAAACAGTGTTTTTCAAGTTCGCTGCAACGATACCTTTTATGGTAATTGTCTCAGCAGTAGGTTTACTTCGTGCTTCTGCAATGGATAAAATTCCTGGCTCACTTGATATTGTATAGTTGAACTCAGCTATTTCGCTGCTTTCTAGTCCATCTTTTACCGCTATTGCTTTTATTGTTAGATCTTTATCAATAACAATTGGTCCTTCATATTTTGTACTTGAAACTGTAGGGTTAGAATTATCCGTTGTAAAGTAGATGGTTGCTCCATCAGTGTCGGTAGATAATGTAACTTCAGTACCTATTGGAACACTTGAAGATGGAATAGAAGCTGTTACTAATTTAACTTTGTTTTCTACTGGTCCTGGATCGCCAATATCCATAGTGTGAGAGCCTAAATTTGAAAAATCATCTAGAGGAAATGCAATCCACTCAACAGAAGGATCAAAAGCATCTGTAATCACGGTATCTCCAGCTATTACTGAACTCTTACGCACAAGAGTCATATTTACAGTTTTTACATCCGTTCCCCAAGCAGTGCCTGGGTCTTCGCCTACTTTACCAAATGAATCTACTACTATTTCACCTTTTTTTAAAACAAGGGAATCATCGCCATTAAAAGTTAGTACTTGACCACCTACCTGATCACCTACATTTTTTATGCCATCAGCTGCACTTGAATTGTAAACAACATGAACATCTCCATTTGCTAATATACCAGTTAGTCCAACGTTATAAGTTGCTGTATTTTTACCATTATTATATTGTTCTAACTTATATTCATTTAAATTAATATCAGAGCCAGTCCCATTGTAAATCTCTATAGCTTTATTTTCACCACTCCCTTCAATGTACTCCGAAATTATCAAATCAGAAGCATTAGTTGCGGCTATAGCATCAGACGGTATAGTTGGAATTACTAGACCGGCTATTAAACTAAGAGATAAGAATGCATTTATTTGCTTTTTCCATTTCCTTTTAATCATTATTTAATTCTCCTTTTGTATAGGGATTTTTTCAGATTAAAAAATTAGTTCACCTATTACCGTTAGACCCTCAAAGTTATAAATTTTACTACTTAGACCTGAAAAATCTGCATCACCTTCAACCTTTATGTTGAAAAAGGAGATATTTTCACTTGAACTACCTGTAACGGTAAAATTGCCCTTCACTATTGCATTCTTGAGTTTTGATATATCTGAAATAGAAACTGTTACGTCGCCATTGTATACTTTAGGAGCTTCAGGTGTGCCAGAGAAATCTTTTGCTGCGATATCTCCACCAGGATATTCAGTGATTGGACCTTTACCTGCTACATCTACAATGCGGCCCTCTATTTTCGGGTCAACGTTCACTAACTTTTTAATATGATCTCGTAGATTCTCCCAGTCGGAGAGACCTAAATCTGTTACTCTACCTTCTTCGTATGCTTTTTTCAACACATCGTAACCATCTCCACCCTTAGCAGTAAATGCATTAGTGGCAATTGTATATGTTTGTGCATCTTGGATATCTATGAAATTCCCATTAGTGGCTTTATATTCGATAGATACTACTCGTTTTCCAACTGGTTTAGAGGAGTCAAACTCTACTTTTGCTCCAGAAACATGAAGGAAACCGCCATTTTCCTTAGGAAATTCCTTAAAGCTCGTTTCAAAGGTCGCTTTTAATTCAGCCCCTGTAAGTTTCACGGTTGCAAGTGTATTTCCGAATGGCAGTACTGTAATGACCTCTCCAACTGTTATTGGTCCTTGGTCGATCGGTGCTCTAATTCCACCACCATTTTGTACGGCCATAATCACATCTTTGTTATACACTTTTGCTTTTTGAAGCATGCCATCCGTAATAACGTTCCCTAATCTTGTTTCGTTACTTCGAACACTATTACCGCTTGTTCGAGGATTTTCTAAAGCATTTAAAGCAGTAGCTCCAGTTGGTTCATTTTTCAATTCAGCAATTTTAGAAGCGTATTTTTTTAGTAATTCTGCTGCTTGCACATCCTCTTGTTTAGCAGCTACACTAATCAACTCACCTGCATGTTTTACAATCTTGCCATTAAGATCGAATTCTACATTTAATGTCCCTAAAAATTCACTGTACTGATACGCCTGCACAATAACCGTTGGATCCTTTGCTTTTCCATCAGAATCTTTATCAACAACGATTGGTTTATCTAGCTTGGTGTGACTATGTCCCCCTACAATGACATCTATACCTTTTACTTTTGCAGCTAATACCAAATCATTGTCGTACGTCGGATTATCATCATAACCAAGATGAGTAACTGCAACTACTTTGTTAACTCCTTGCTTTTGAAACTCGTCCACCATAGTTTGAGCAGCTTTCACGTATTCTGTAAACGTTACCTTTCCAGGACTTGATATATCCTTTGTTTCTGCTGTCGTTAAGCCGAACAGGCCAACTTTTTGACCATTTACAACTTTAATAATGCCACTATAAATTTGGCTGTTATTCGGATTACTTGATACCTTCACATTGAATAAACCTTTTAAATGATCATCCTGCGAGAAATCAACATTGGCACTTACAAGTGGAAAATTAGCTTTCTTCACAAAGTCTGCAAGTGCTTTATGTCCCTCAGCACTAGAGCCTAAATCAAATTCATGGTTCCCAAAAGTCATCAGATCATATTTCATTAAATTCATAAATTCAACGTCGGCTTGACCTCTAAATTCATTGAAATACAATGATCCCGAGAATACATCTCCAGCATCTATTAATAATGCAGATGGCTTCGATTTTCGGAATTCTTTCACAGCTGTAACTCTTTTTGCCACATTATCTAACTGGGCATGTGTGTCATTTGTATGCATGATAGATAAATTGAAATTAGTACCCGGATTTCCGCCTCCACTATTACCTCCGCCACTACTTCCACCACCTGTGGTTGGAGGAACTGTTGGTATTGTTATGATGACAATTCCTGCTTTTTTACTTACTTCTTCTATTTGTTCTAACAGCTCTTTTATCATCGGCATATTATTCGTAGTCGGTAATCTATCAAGTAACGGTTTAATCGATTCTAGTACTCTTCTAGCATCTTCTATTCTTCCATCTGCAATTAGTGCATCTGCATCTCTTACCTTCATATAAACAGTTACTGCCACCATTAACTGATCACGCTTGAGATTAGCAGGATCCTTGTATTCCTTTAACAATAAATCCCTTGCAGCTTTACCAGTAAAACGATAGAGAATGGAAGTTCTACTTTTTAATTGGACGGATAATTGGTGATACAGCTTTTCAATTTTCACCCAATCCTTTTCAGTCTCTGCCTTTTTGATATCTTGTAAAATCGGTGTTAAATACTTGTCCGCATAATTATAAGCATCAATATACGGTACAAGTCCTTTTGTAATACGTTCATTGTATAAAACATCTAGTTCTTTTAGTAAAGTATCCTTATTTTTAGCATTTGATTTTAATAGCGCATTCCTTGCTTTTTGATAGTTTATTTTCGCCATATTTAATGTTGGGTACAATTCTACACTTGTAGCAAGTCTTCCATTTTGAGATGGCACTACATAAGCATAAGATGCTTCCTTCATATCTTTCCTTGCCTGATCAACTAAGTCTTGCAAGGAATTATTAGCAAAACTAACGCTTGAAGAAGTTATTAACGTAAATGCCAGAGCTGAAGCTACTAAAGTTTTTTTCATCTTTTTCTTTTTCATACGTTCCCTCCTATATTAATTAGCTGTTCGCTTATACTATTTAAGAGAGAACAAATATATGATTAAAAATAAGGGAATTATAAAAAGTTTGATAAGCTTACCGAATATAAAATATATATAATGAGTAGAAAAACTTCTAGAATTGAGAAACGCAATGAAATCAAGTTTACTAACAGCATTTTAGAGGAATTATTATTTAAGGGATTAATAGAAATTGTTCTATTATTATTGGAAAAGAAATAATGGATATGGCAATGATGCCGATGAAACTTGTTCTTCTAAAGCCGATGGAAGTAGTTTAAGCGTGAAACAAAAAGGATTTTGGTTGTATAGAAATTTAAGGAGTGATGGGTGAATCTATTCCGATGATATTTAAGCCGATATTCAACAATTCTGGAAGTCAAAAATGTTGATCAATACGTCACTCAGCTCTTCATTTTATATTACTTAAGTTATTTAGATGTGGCATTTTTTGAATTGTTCCTACGATGCTTAATGTAAATTCAAGTGAGTCAAATATGTTCACCATTAAAAACATAGATCAGTAAGAATCAGAACAACTTAAATTTATTATCTGCTTTTGGAACTTCTTTAGCTACTGTTTCATGAAAACAAAAGGTATTACTCCTCACACACCATTAATGGTGTGACTAATACTTTTCCATATATTCTAATTGAAATCTTGTCTTATGTTTAGAATTAGTATTCTAATCGTAAATTAAAAGTAAATACTATCTACAAACTTTAATAGGTAAATTAGCTTGTTATTAGAAAGGAAACACAAAATAAAAACAGAAAACAAAAGGTTTGTAATTGACCATTTGTTTCCTGTAAAATTTCCGATATAATTTAGTTAATTCGCACGCCTTCTGACTTTACTACACTTTTAACCGTCCACAAAATAATTTTAACATCCAATAGTAAACTCATATGGTCCAAGTAATATTTATCATACTCTACTTTTTGCTCATCTGTAATAAAATCTCTACCCATTATTTGAGCATATCCGGTTAAACCTGGACGGATGGAATTTACATTGACTTTATCTCTCATAGCAATTAAATCATATTGGTTGAATAGGCTTGGTCTTGGTCCAACAATTGACATATGACCTGCTAATATATTTAGTAATTGTGGAATTTCATCTAAACTTGTCTTTCTTAACAATTTTCCGACTCTTGTAATGAATATACTTGGATCGCCCAGTACTTCTGTCGATACATTCGGTGTCTCTATATACATAGTCCGAAATTTATAAATATTAAACAATTTCTTATCTTTACCCGGACGTTGCTGTTTAAAAAGAATTGGACCTTTTGAATCTAATTTTATGAAAATAGCAATGAACAACACTGGAATAATAAAAATAACTATAGCTATGAAAGATAATATTATATCAATTGCTCTTTTTAAAAATAACATAAAACTCAATCCCTTTTATTTTTAAGTTCGCTTATTCTAATCGCTTCATCAAAAGTATACATTTGATAGGAGTTATCTCGGTAGAAAGATAATTCCTTATCATAAGTTAAACTGCCAAATACTTTAGCTATATTTTTTTGCTTGAATAACAATTTTATAATCATGGTTCCAATTAACTTATTTGAGAATATTTTACGGTTATGAATAGAACCTATTTTTTTTACCATTTCAGAAGTTTGAATATATTCTTCATCTTGGGGGTGAAAAATACCACTATCTCTATTATTTATCAACTGATACACGAATTCTGTCAAATTTTTTATAAAAATCATACTTCTTTGGTTTTTTACACTTGGAAAGAAAGGTGTTATTTTCGCGATTTTACTTAATATAGCATAATTTCCTGGACAGTTTGGACCATAGACCATAGGTGGCCGAATTATTGAGACAATAAATTGATCATCTTGCATACTCATTAATTTGTTTTCTGCTGCTAATTTACTTTTTCCATAATAAGTAATTGGTCGAAGTGGTGAAGACCTATTTATTACTACATCAAAAAGACTATGCCCTTGTTCCCCATAAACAGCCATTGTACTGAAGAAAATAAAATGATTAACACCTGATTCTTTTGCTGTTTTAGCCAATTGTAAAGTCAGGTCATAATTGACTTGAAAATAATCAGACTCAAGATAATTATTCTCTTTTTTATGTACTAAAGCAGCTGTATGAATTATTACATCTGTTTCCTTCGGTATTCTTATCTGCTTTCGTATTGAAAGCTTCATAGTTTCATATAGCGTTGTTTTCTCTTTCAATGTTTTTTCAATATTATTAGCAATATATCCTTTAGTCCCTGTAATTAAAATTTTCATTATTCGCCTCGTTATATAAAAATTTTAGCATATCATTTTTTTTTATTGCTTGCATTTTTATATTTTCTTAATGTATTGAAACCGAATTTAACAATCCTATAACCACTTTCAATAACACTCATTTTCAAGTGGTTATTATATATATTCCACGTCCATCCGATTGTCTTGATTTTATTTGAACTTAGTGAGGTTGCAGTTTTTCTATATGAAGCCAATACTTCATTTAATCCATAAGCTTCTATTCTATTTTCTTTCAATATAGACAACCATGTTGCATAATCTTCATGTCGAATATTAGGCATTTGAAATTTTCCAAGACGGTGTATGTTTACCATTACTGTCAAACATCCAATATAATTTACATTTAGTAAATCCTTATACTTTATTTTCTTTGGTACTTTTATTATCTGGTCAAGATAATTACCTTTATGATCTACCATTCTATAACCTGTGAAACTGAATAATATATCTTTTTCATACATAAGATTGACTTGTTTTGTAAGTTTCGACTTATCCCACATATCATCACTATCTAAAAAGGCTAAATATTTCCCTTCTGCCTTCTGAATACCACAGTTTCTGGCATAATAAACTCCTGAATTAATTTTTAAATCAATCAATTTTATCCTAGAATCTTTTCTAGTAAATTCATTAATTATTTCAAGACTATTATCCCTAGAACAATCATTAACAACAATCAATTCCCAATTTTCATATGTTTGGTTTATCACAGATAATATAGCATCTGAAATAAATTCTGAAGCATTATAAACAGGCATAACTATAGATACTAATTCATTCATAATATTACCTCTTTTTATAAAGCGTTATAAATATCCCTTAAGTTTTTTTTGTTTCCATCCAATGAATACTCTTGTTGTACTTTAGTTGTATTAATTTTCATCTCATAAATATTCTCACCATTAAACTTTATTTCTTCAATAATACTTGATAATCCATCTTCAATATCTTCATCTAAAACGTATCCTAATTTCTTTTTAGAAACAATTTCAGCAATTTCTCCAATGTTGGTAGTAATTGTTGGTATTCCTACAGATATAGCATTAAACAAAGAATTTGGAGTACTATAATAGTTATTTTGAAATTCTTTATATAATCCATAGTATAAAAAGTCCGCAGCACTAATAATTTCTGAAATTTTTTCATTGTTAATAAATCCTAAATACTTAATATTATTTGAATTACCTATTAATTTTTCAATCTCATTTTGATTTTCTCCCTTACCTCCAATTATCAGGAAAACATTTTCATTTGCATTTTTTATAGAATTTATTAATGGTAACAACGCTCGATCCTTTGCAAACACTCCAACGTATGTAATTACAATTGCGTCTTTTGGAATATCTAAAACTTGACGGGTTTTTATTTTAAATTCTTTTACCAACCCACTATTAATCGCATTCTTGTAATTTCCTACTATTATTGTATTATTATTATAAATTTTATAATAATCTTTCATTCGTTCTCCTACAGTAATAACCGCATTAACTCTTTTAACTATAAATTTTTCAATACTATGAATAATTTTAACTAGTATTTTTGGAGTATGGAATTCTATCATCTCAGCATAAATTTCATGTGCATCAAAAATAATTTTTGAACCACTTTTTTTTGCACCTAAGAAACCAGGTATCAACGTATCAAAATCATGACAGTGGATTATATCATATTTATTAATTTTAATTTCTTTGTAAACTGTCTTCCAGAATTTAAACATACTATTAAGTTGTTTTAATCCAGTTCCATAAGTTGATTTATACTTCAGTCTTTTTATATTTATTTGATTTATTACTTCAAACTCTTTATTTTTTATACTGTCTTCCCTGTCCCAACATATTATATCAACAATATGTCCAATTTCAGTTAATAGATTTGCCTCCATTATCACTCTTGGATCAGGATTACATGGATTAGAAAGAATCATTAATACTTTTTTTTGCATATCTACACCTCTTTTCACATCTTACTTCCCTTCATCTGAATAAAGAATTGCTATTATTAAGAAGACAATTATTCCACCAGTCAATAAACTTGTAAATAACCCTACATTCATAAAACTAATTGTAAAGATAACTGAAAAAAACAAAACCACTATATTATTATTATTTTCCCTAATTGCTAAACTATCAAAAAACTTTAAAAGAATACTAAATAAAATTGAAAATACTAACATCCCAAATATACCAAAATTCATATATGAATCGCCTAAATATCCAGTATTTGGCCAGTTGCTATCATAATAAGTTTCTCCAATTATTGCTATTGGATTTTTTTCATAAACTGGTTGTTTGCTGAACATCTCAAAAATTGAATGAGTGAGTTGCATAAACTTGTTTTCTGAAAAAAACTCATAATATTGAAAACTAATTTGAGCAGGCAAAAACAAAACTCTACTTATTAATAGTGAAGCAATCCACCAAAAATCAATTAAATAATAAGCAACTAAACCAACAATAAGACCAACAATTAAACCAAATGGAAATAACATTATGTATTTTTTTTTCTTAAATATATATAATACAAAAGGAATAATTAATATATAAAACAAAAATGATTTATGTCCTGTTATTAAGAAAGTTAGAATCTGAATAACGACAAAAAACAATGAATACATTTTTTTTTGATTAACCCAAAGAATTATTACCATAAAAACATTTAATATTACTGACTGCCATGTAACCAAATACTGCATTATTGGAAAGCCATAGTTAATTTTTTCTCTAATTGAATACACATTATTAAAATTAAGTGCAGCCAGACTAGGTAATCCATTAAAAAGCAGTAAAACAGAAATTGTGATTATAGTATTAACAGTTACTAAAAAATACAATAATTTTTTATTAACTAGTCTTTTACTAATTTTAATTTGGGGAATAAATTTCACCAATAGTATAGTAATGAAAAATGATATAAATACCATAAACATAAATACTCGATTCTCATTTTTCAACCAGTAAATAGAAAAATGTGGAATTATCATAATTAAGAATAAGGAATAAATTACTATAGAAGAAGGTTTTTGTTCATTTTTGGGAACTATAATTAACAATATAATAAAATAAACAGAAGATTCTATAAACTTAAATATATTTATTTCTAGTGTAAATCCATAATAATCATAATTAGGGTTTAAAAACACGAAGTAACTTAGTTCCAGTAATGATTTATAGAGAAAAACAAAAAAAATTATCAACGCTAAATTATATTTTTTAAAATTCATATTTTTTCTCCATTGTTACACAAAATTTTATATTTTTAAATATTGTCTTTCCCATAAAGCAAGGTTATACATTTTCCACAATTCTTTATCTGCCATATTTGATAAAATTGGTTTAGTATGAAATATTTCATTAACTAATTTGGATTGCTCAATTTCATTTTGCATATTATTAATATGTTGTTTTAACCAAATATCATTTGGAGCTTCAAAACCTTTCTTATCTCTTCTCCATACAATTTCTTTAGGGAGTTTGTCATTAATATATTTACGTAAACTATATTTTGTAAAACCATCATTAATTTTATTTTCTAACGGTAACTTTAAAGCCTTTTCTATTACTTTATGGTCCACAAAAGGCACTCTTGCTTCAATAGATGCAACCATAGAATTTCGATCCTCATATTTCAACAAAGAAGGCAAATTTGTTTTCGTCAATTCTGTAATTTGTAACTTTTGTAGACTTGTCTCGTTGTATCCTAATATATCCAATACAGTCAAGCCTTTATCAAGATAATGATCATACATATTTGTATTTCTGCTTGATAAATGCTTTTTTCTCAAACTTAAACTATTAAAATAAATAAATTGTTTAAATAAAGATGATGCATTAAGTTTCGAATTTCTAGTAGTTTGTATATATTCCGAGAAAGCTTTGTATAATTGTCCTTTCTTAATTAAACCTGCAAAAAATAATGAATAATACCTTTCATAACCCAATAACGCTTCATCACCACCCTGACCATCTAACATGACTTTTAGATTGAGTTCTTTAGCTTTTTGCATTACACAATACTGCATAAAAATAGAAGGACTTTCAACTGGTTCTTCTTGCATAAATAAACAATATTCTATATCTTCATTAAAATCAGAGTACTTAGGTTTTACTTTTGCCCAATCAATATTTAAATGTTCTACAACCATTTTAGCAAAATGAGATTCGTCTGTTTGCGCTGATTCAGATTGAGCTGTAATCGTAATCAATTTATTTTCCTGCAGTAATTGAGAAACCGATGCAGCAACAGTTGAAGAATCTAAACCTCCTGATAAACAAGAACCTAAGGGTACATCACTCCGGACATGTAATTTAAAAGAATCATTAAGAGTTTCTCTAAATTCTTCATAACTAACTGATTCTTGAGAATTACTAATTTTTGTTAGATCATAATATTTTTTTAAAGTAAGTTTTTTATTTTTTATATCATATTTCAGAAAATAACCTGGTTCTAATTGTAAAATATTTTCAAAAAATGTTTGGTTGTTAAAATTCATTAAACTAACAGTTAAGTATGATGAAATAACTTCAAAGTTAGGTATAGTTGATAAATTAGGTAAACCTAGTAGAGGTTTTATCTCAGAAGCAAAAGCAAATACTGAAGAATTATTAATATAATAAAATGGTTTTATTCCAAATCTGTCTCTAGATCCAAATAGTTCGTTTGTCAATGAATCATAAATAATAAATGACCACATTCCTCTAAAGTATTCAAGGCATTTTTCCCCCCACACTTCGAAAGCATGCAGAATTACCTCTGTATCAGTATTAGAAATAAATTTATGTCCGTATCCTTTAAGGATTTCTTTTATTTCTAAATAATTATATATTTCGCCATTAAAAACTATTGTATATTGTTTATATACCATTGGCTGATTTCCTAAATCTGATAAGTCTAAAATTGATAATCTCGCATGTCCTAAAAAAACATCTTTATCTTCAAAAGTATTTTGAAAATCAGGTCCTCTATGTTTTATCTTCTCTAACATATCCATTACATGTTTTTTAGATAAAACATTTGTATTAGACACAAAACCTACTATTCCACACATTTATACTACTCCCTATTACTTATTTTTTTATAATTCTCATTTATTATCGAATAGATTATTAATAGAAAATATATTAAATACATTGTCACTTCACTAATTGTAAATGCTATAAAAAAATCTAAAATACCTTGAGGAAGATTGATAAATGCAACAACTAAGGTAATAATCAAATATAAACCTTGCCATATTGCTCCTATTTTAATATAATCTCTTTGCAAAAAAACCACGCTGAATGGAGATACTATAAAACGAATTAAGTATGCAAATATTAATATTTTTGCATACTCCCCAGCAATTCTCCAATCCTCTCCAAAAACAAAAGCAAAGATATCATCACCCACAAAATAAATAAATGGTCCTATAATAATAGAAATTACGATTAGTACGGATTGCAATAAAAACATATCTTTTAATTTTGATTTTACAGTAGAGTTTTTATCTACTATATTTCTAAGATAAACTTGTGAGATAGAGGTGGAAATAACACTTAAAGGACCCATTAAAGTTTTTCTGACTAAATCAAAATATCCAACTTCAAAATTACCATGAAATTTATTGATTAAGATTACAGGACTTTCAACTGCAATATTATCTAATAATGCTGTGCCAGTAGAAAATAAAGGAAAATCTTTATATTTTTTTAATACCTTCTTATACTCATTAAATTTATAATCTATTCGTTTAATATTTTTATCCTTAGTTCCATACTTTCTTAAACTATACCACGCAAATAAAAAGCTAATTATTACTCCATAGATTAACCCCATTGCACCTTTATTTATAAATCCAATGATAAGTTGGAGTATTGTCATACTAAAATTCTTGTTCACTTTACTTAAAGATATTGCTTTATAATCTCCAACACTATTAGCTAAATAAGTATAGAGTTGAGTCATACCAAATAACATAACAAAGACAGGTATTAAGTATATAAAATTCCCCAAGCTTGGAATACCAAATAAAAGTACTATTTTTTCATTGAAAAATAAAGCAATGGATAGTAAAACAAGAGAAAATATGACTGTTGAAATAATACTAATTTGTTTTAGTATATTTCTTTCTTTATCACAATCTGCTGACATAATGGCAGCGTCTAATCTAAAGTTTGCTAATACTGAAAAAACTGAACTTATTGACATAAACAGAGCAAGAGATCCGAACTCTTCAGGTGTATACAGCCTAGTCAATATAGGAGAACATATAATTGGAATAGCCTGTGAAACCAAGGTACCAATCATCAGTGTGGAAATATTATTAAACATTTTCTTATTACTCATTTATCTACTCTTTATACTATTATATATTTTTTTTTTTTTTTGTTTTGCCATTTTTTTCTCCTGTTAATTCTATTATTTTAATTAGATTAGATTAATTTTTCCATCTCTATTACTTAGTTTAAATAGTTCAATACTAAAATTTTTCAAACTTAATACTAATTAAGTGATAATATTGTTATTTTATTTCTTCCATGTCTTTTGCACTATTTCCCACTAACTGGATAGCCTTGATTTTATTTTTTATATCAACATTCTTTTTATTTGCTTTATCAATTAACAATTCCTTCAATTCTGTAACAGAAAGTGAGGGGATTTTATTAAGCAAGTATATTAGCTCTGAACTTGCCATTGGGGTCGACTTTCCTACATATATTTTAGGATATATTACTTCACTTTGTTTCTCGCTCTCATTCATTAGTTCTTCATACAATTTCTCGCCTGGACGAATTCCTGTTTCTATAATTCCAATTTCTTCCTCTGTGTATCCTGAAAGTCGAATCAGTTTTCTTGCTAAATCTACCACTTTTACAGGTTCCCCCATATCCAAAACAAATACCTCTCCCCCACTAGCAAGGGTTCCCGCTTGAATTACTAAACGCGATGCTTCGGGGATTGTCATAAAATACCTAGTCATTCTTACATCAGTGATTGTAACTGGTCCTCCTGCAGCAATTTGCTTCTTAAAAAGTGGAACAACACTTCCTCGAGAACCTAAAACATTTCCAAAACGTACCGCAGCAAATTTCGTATTACTACTTTTCGCAAGGTTTTGAATTATCATTTCCGCAAAGCGCTTTGTAGCTCCCATAATATTAGGTGGATTGACTGCTTTATCTGTTGAAATCATGACAAAATAATCTACTCCAAATGTATCTGCCGCTTCGGCTACATTTTTAGTTCCATAAATATTATTTTTGACGGCTTCCATTGGATTATATTCCATTAATGGAACATGCTTATGTGCAGCAGCATGATAAATGACATTTGGTTTAAATTCAGATACAATATCGAAGATTCGATTTCGATCTTGAATATCAGCAATAACTGGAATTATCTCTGTGTAGAGTGGAACCTTTTGACGCAATTCCATGTCTATAGTATAAATAGTATTCTCACCATGACCGAGTAAAATGAGTTTTCTAGGATGGAATTTTATTATCTGTCGACATATTTCAGATCCGATTGACCCTCCTGCCCCTGTGACAAGAATCGTTTTATTGGTTAACTTTTCAGAAATAGCTTCCATGTCTAATTTAACTTCTTCTCTTCCTAGCAAATCTTCAATTTTAACTTCTCGCATTTCACTCACGGATAATTTCCCGGTCATAACCGCTTCAATGCTTGGCATAATTTTTACTTTTGCTTTTGTTTTTGAGCAATGTTCAAAGATTTCTTGTATATCTTTTTTAGTTAAAGAAGGGATTGCGATAATAATATGATTTATTGTGAGCTCTTCAACTATCTTAGGTATATCTTCTACGGTTCCTTTAACAGGTATATCTAACATTTTTAGTTTTTGCTTATTAAGATCGTCATCGACAAATGCGACAGGAATCAGATCAGAATTTATTGATTGTTTCATTTGTTTAGCTAATATTGTACCTGCTTGGCCTGCGCCCACAATTAGCGCCCGATTTTTTTGTTCATGGATATTGGTCATTTTTTGCTCACTGAAAACACGGAGTGCAAATCTAGAACCACCAATTGCTATGATATGTATCATCCATGTAACAGCCATTACCCTAAAGTAAATATCTTTTTGAACCGCATATTGCATTAAACTAGCAGTACCAACCGAAATCGTAACGGCATAAACAATTGTTAGTAGTTCACTTACAGACGCTACACTCCATATTCGGTCATATAGATGAAAAAAATATGCCGCTATATGGTGAGATATTAGCAAAGTAATTGCACTTAAGATAAGAGTTGGGAGAGAATAAACCGTTAATGTCGGATGTAATAAAAAATAACTGAAGAAAATTGCAGTCAAAACAATGATAGAATCCAATGCTATAAACGCTACAATCCTTTGTCTATATCCCATAAAGGTCAATCCTCTCTTTATTTTATTGTAGGACTCGTTTCTTTCCAATACTTTCTTATGAATACAATACCAAGGCCTATCAGTGATCCTATAACAATACCTATTGCTATATTCAATAGTAGATTTGGTGAACTTGGATTTTCTGGAACAGTTGGTTCAATTATAGTTTTAATTAAAGGGTCTGGTCTAAAGCTCTCCATATTTGTTAAGACCGATTGATATTGATCGAGTACTTTGCGATATTCTTCCGATTTAGAGCTAATTCTTGCATGCAATTGCATTAATTCATTTTGCATTTCCCCGTCTATATTTGTTAGAGCTTGAGTTTGCTCGTCTGATATATTTACAATAAGCTCATTTGATATCATAGTTTGTAATATTAATATTTCTGGCAAGTTATTTTCTTTAACAGATGTGTTATATATTTTAATTAAATCTCTAATCTCTTCTGATAGCTTGTCACTTTCTTTTGTATATGCGTCCGCAAGTAAAGTAAACTCATTTTTTAGTGAATCAGACATAGCAGTCTTTTGTTTTTCAATTAATGTAGATAGTACTTCACCAGATTTTTTTGGGTCTTCACTTTTATATGTTAAGGTAACCATTGAAGTTGCAGCATCTATATTCACATTTAAATCAGTACTACTTACTTCTCTAAAAGTCTTATTAAATAACTGATCAATGAATGCCTGACTTTTAATACGCTCTGCAAAAACTTGGCTTGTAAACTCACTATCTATATATTGTTTTACAATACCTTCAGCAGCAGAATTAGAAGTAATCTGAACGGTAGCTTTAGATTCATACTCTTCCTCTAATACAAAAATACTTAAAACAAATGCAATTAGCATAGCAGAAATTATTGAAATGATTATTATAGTTTTCCCTTTCCAGACTGTCTCAAATAATTCTCTTAATTCAATCGTTTCTTCGCTCATGATATCTCCTCTTCGACTTTTCTATTTGTTATTTCGTATACAATTGTAGTGGCTAGTAACGGAACAATCGTTGCCCCTATCACTGAGTCATTGAATACTGCCTGAATGAGAAATGCTCCCCATCCCAATACAAATGCCAGAATAATAGTTGATAGTCTATCCTTAAAAACACATTTACCTAGTGTAACTGTGTAAATGATTAGAATACTCAATAAGCTTAAGAATCCTAATATGCCAGTTCCATATAAAACCCCAATATATAGGTTATGTGGTTTATCAATTATTACATTTTCATCCAAGAATCCATCTCTTTTATTAATATCATTCTGTGGGAAATGATATGTAAGTGTATCAAGTCCATATCCGAACAAAGGTCTTTCTTTAATTAGAGGCATCATATTTTCCCAAATATATATACGTCCTGTTCCTCCAGATAAAGTTCTTTCCGGTAAATTTGGTAATTTCAATTCCGAGTCAGCCGCAGAAGCTTTACTAGTTTCAAAAATCGAAAGTTGTAGCGCTCCCTCTGCTTGAACAAAAGGGTTTGTTTTTGTAAAAAATCCAAATGACTCTGCCCACACTTGTGGATTGTGTTTGGATAATATCCCAGTAGAAACAAATGCAATAACTATAAATCCGGCAAGCCACATTATTGATTTCTTCTTATTTTCCTTTATAAATATTAGTACAACTAAAAACAGAATCATTATTAACAAACTTATAAAACCACTTGTCGAAATGGATGAAAGAATCGTAGAAAATGCAGCAATTGCAGTTAACAGATTCACTACTCTTAATTTCACTGTTCCCTTAAATACAGCTAGAGTTAAAAAGATTATTGCCATCACAGCAGAGTAACCACTCATGTAGTTCCATTGATTCAATGTTCCAGTTAGTACTGAGCCCTCACTTATCGACATTTCATCCATTAAAAATATTGTGAATAATTTATGAAACGTATCATTTCCAATTATGTTTATTCCGTATAAATTCAACAAAGAAATAATTACATTAATCCATACGAAAGGATATAATGTATAAACTAATTTATGTATTGCTTTTTTCGGATAGGTAATATTAAGTGCAATAAACATCAAAACAGCATAAGATAGAAATGTCATAGCTCCATCATGCCGGTTAGCAAGTCCCCACAATGCTATAGATTTGTATTCTGCAAATACTAACGAGAGTATAAGCGCAATAACAAAGACTACTATAGACGACGAAATTAGATTCCATTTTAATTGATAATTAAGAAAGAGTATTTTGTATAGGAATAGAATCAAAGTGCTAATAGTGAAAAATAGTAATAATATAAATTTAAAATAGGTGAAGAAATCTAATTGATATCCTGCCGCCATTATCCCTGCCCCTGAAACCACTGGACTAATAAATAACTTAGACTTTGCACCAATAGCTAAAGGTATTAATGTCAATGCTCCGAGAAATAACCAAAATATTACACGATCCGTCTTTATAATAGAGGCTTCATCCTCTTTTTCATCTCTAATAATATGAATACTTCTTCCCTTTAATCCACTCATGTTGTCGTTCCTTTCATATTACTAATAGAATCTTTTAATTCTAATACTGTCGCTTCAAACGTTTCATCCATTGGAAGTGTTAACAATCTGTCAACGACCGTAAGTGCATTGTCTACTTGTTCACAGTTAGCAAGTGTTATTGCGTATTGATACATAAACTCCTTATTTTCTACTAAATAGGGATTCAAATCTAATGCCCTTGTATACATTGTTAAAGCTGAAGTATATTGTTCCATACTTAAATAGGAATATCCTAATCTAAATGTAATGTTGTAATCATCATTGTATTTAGTATGCAATTCTTCTAATAATGTTATTGCATTCTCGTAATTTCCTTCCTGCAATAATACATCCGTTTCATGATATAAAATGTTACCATTCAACAACTGTTCATCTTGTTTACTACCCTTATTGTCTACATAGAACAGCACAATACACGTGACCAAAATGAAAATAACTAAGATATAATTGGTATAACTTTTTTTAGTTTTTACTAGTAGTTTTCTTTGTTTCATTTTTTTTCCCCTCATTACGACATATACCTTTAAAATTATACCATAAATTAAATGTTTCTTGACATATTTTTCAGTATTGTGGTAAAGATTAGCAGCCAATCACACTATTTCGAAATATCTAATCATTTGTCGTGTTTTTCTTAGCTAATTTATTATACTTTTCCTATATTTTTTCTTTAAATGTTTTATTACCGTTTGATATGTAACTCTGATTAATATCACCGAACGATGACTTTTCATGAAATTTTTAAATTTTAAAAAGCAACTGAAATTAACTCATAAGAAAAAGCAATATATCTAAAACTAATATTTATTAGTTCAAATCAATAAGTGGTATGTACTTTTTAAGTAATCTAACAAATATTGATTAACTATAGTAATCTTCAAAAAAATAAAAAAACTGTTTCCCATTTAAATGGGAAACAGTTTTGTGAAACTAAAACTTATTTAAATTAATAAGAAGTAATAGATCCAGTTACATTAGCTTTTAATTCATATGCGTTTGTAACACCAGTTACATCATTAACTGTTAATGATCCGTTTAATACACCATTTCCTCCTGAGATAGTAGAAGGAGCACCAAATTTAACTTGGAAACCAGAAGCAGTTTTAGTGATTACAGTTCCATTTACACCGTTAACAAAAGTAGCTTTAGTTAAATCACCATCTAGTAATGTAACTTGAGCACTTGATGTTACAAGAGCAGTGTTAGTTGCGTCTAATGGATTAGTTGCATTGAATGCAAATGTGTCTCCAGTTAAAGAATTGTCAGAAGTTACAGTACCAGCTGCAGGAGTAGTGATGAATTTCCCTGGAGCAACACGTAAAGTATTGTCTACAGTTGATAATGATGCAGAATAAGCAGGTGCAACATCATTTACAGAAGTAGCTTGACGAGCTACAAATGTAGTATCTACAGGTACTGCTACATTAACAGACCATAATCCGTTTGAAGCAACTTGTACTTGTGCAATTGGGTTTCCACCGATGTTAGCGTTGTAAATAGATACAACTTTACCAGCGTCACCTTTACCTGATAGAGTAACTGTATTTCCTTCTACACGGTAAGCAGATGTACCAGAAACTAATTTATCTACTTGATCTAAAGTAAATTCAGCTTGTGCTTGATAATCAAGTGCTAATTTAAGAGTTGATCCACTTCCGTAGTTATATTCACCAGTAACAACATCACCAGCAGTTAATTTAGCTTTGAAAGCATCTAAAGTGATAACTGCATTGTTAGTGTCTTGGTATACATTACCTGAAGTTGGTAATACATATTTATTAAGATCAGTAGTTACGAAATAGTTATTAGCTGCATCAGCATATTTAACAGTTCCGTTAGTTGTGTTTAGAACGTGATTTGTACCAGTAAATTTATTATAGAAATTCATAGTACCTGAATATTTAACATCAGCTGCAGAACCTGATACGCCGTTTGGATATGTTACAAATTCTACTTTACCGCCAGCAACTGCATTAGCAGGTGCATTAGCAGTAGTTGTAACTGTTAGAACTAATTGTCCATTAACAGGATATACTGTATCACCAGAAGCAGGAGCTCCATTAACAGTAACTACTTTATATGCAGAGCTTCCAGTAACAGTAGCCCCAGCTGAATTTTTACCATTTGTGAAAGCAATTTTCACTGGTCCGTTGTAAGCTGCACCAGAAGAAGTTTTAAAGTTAGCTACAACTGCTTGAGTTTGACCTACTTCACCATGGAACGCAGCTGTATCTACAGTAATGTTACCATTGTCTGCTGGTAATGATTTTGTTACATCATCAGCTGATTTTTGTAGAGCAGACTCCCATTTAAGAGCATTTGCATCGATGATAGCTTGTGCTTCTGCAAGTTTTAAAGTTGCATCTGCAATTTTACCAGCTTTAACGTCAGCTGCTGCTGCTTTAACAAGCATGTTTACAGTAACTTCGTTTTTAACTGAAGCTACTAATTTTTCGATCGCTGGTTTAACTGCGTTACGGATACCGTCACGAGTTGTTTGACCATATACGCGGTCTAAAAGAGCAGCTTGCTTACGGTATTCACCAGTTGCTTTGTGGTAAGCTGTTTCTACTTTTTCGATATCATTAGATTTAATAGCTGTATCAAGTGCTGCTGAATCAGCTTTGATTTTTTCACTTGAAGTGATTGCATCGATGTAAGCCATTGCGCGTTTCACCTGGATTTTTGCATCTACTAATTTAGCATTAATGCTCAATCTTTCAGATGAAGATAATTTTGAAGCTGCTGCTTCTGCTGCTGCGATTGCTTTCTTAGCTGCATTGAACTCATCGTATGGACGTGTAGTGAAGTTAGCAGAACCTTCTACTGAGATAGCCCATTTTAATACTGTACCTGCGTTTTGTGCGTCTGTTACTAATTGGTTTACATTAGTTGCTGCGTCTGCTTGTTGTGCTGGCGCTGCTGCAACGAATGCTGAAGCTGCTACTGCAGTTGAAGCTGCAATTTTGATAGCTTTTTTCTTCATAAACTTGTGATCTCCCTTCGCTTGTGTGTTGCAATTTTTTTTAGTGTGTAACACCGGTCGCTTGATAGCGTCCAATATCGTCACCCTAACTAATATATGAGTATACAAAACTCATATGCTAAAATCAACTAATATCTTCAAAGATTACCAGTTTTTTATAAGGATGACTGTATGAAAGCACCAAGGACAACATTACATATTCCATATTACAGCAACATTACCAAAGACGCTAGCTTTTTTTTATGAATATTTCTTACTATTTTTATTTTTATAGATTTTACTTAAATTTTCTTTAATACAACTATTTAAAATTTATTTTAATTTTATTTAATTTAATGCGTGCAATTTTAAAATTATGTGTTATGATTTACAGTATAGAAGGTTACTTATAGATGTGTAACGCCGTAAACTTGTTTGTACATTCATTAGTGTGCAGCCTTCTACTTCCTTCGTTTTATCGCTCAAGAAAAGAAGCATCTGAACATCGGATGCTTCTTTTCTTATTTTACAAGGGTTTTGGTCTACTGGCCAAAACCCTTTTTTTGTTTTCAGAGGTTATTCTACTATCCAGATCTATCAGAAATGAAAAATACTGGAACTCATTTGACCTTCTAGTTCTAGTTTATATTTCATACTTTCATATGTTTGTTTATTTTAATGTAGGTAAAAAGATTTCGTAGTCATAAATCTGACATTAATTATATTACATCTATGTTACGACCCCCACGCCTTTTTAACACTGCTGTAATATAAAAAATGAAGAATCTACCTATTGAAAACGCTTTCGAAATAGATTTGTAAAGAAACTGAAAGTAGAGAAAAGAAAAAACCACTAGAAATTTCTAGTGGTTTAGGACTTTTGATAGGAAATCCTGGGCACGTTGCGTATCCGGATTGGTAAAGAATTTGGAAGGAGCTGCACGTTCGACTATTTTGCCATCAGCCATGAAGACGATTTCATCGCAGATTTCTTTAGCAAAGCCCATTTCGTGCGTTACGACTACCATGGTCATGCCGTCTTTCGCTAGTTTTCGAATGGCATCGAGCACTTCGGTTACCATTTCTGGGTCGAGTGCAGATGTTGGTTCGTCAAATAGCATGACGTGTGGATCCATTGCAAGTGCACGTGCGATAGCTACACGCTGTTGCTGACCACCGGAAAGCCTGCTAGGGTAGGCATCGAATTTATCAGCAAGACCAAGAGATGTTAGTAGTTCTTTCCCTCGCGCTTCGGCTGCTTCTTTGCTCATTCCTTTTACTTTAAGTGGTGCCATTGTTACGTTTTCTAATGCAGTTAAAAACGGAAATAGGTTGAAGCTTTGGAATACGAAGCCGATGTTCGTACGAGCTGCGTTAATATCCGTTTTTTTACTGTGAATGGATACACCATCGACCGTGATTTCTCCATCGTCGATTGGCTCTAGAGCATTAATGGTACGGATTAGTGTAGACTTACCCGCTCCACTTGGTCCGATGAGTGCGACTACATTTGATTTTGGCACTTCGAGCGAGACGTCGGTTAGGACGTGGTGATCGCCGAAGCTTTTATTGACATTTTTGATTGATATCATGATGATACACCCTCCCTACCGTTATGCTTCGCTCTTCAGTAATCGTTTTTCGAAATATCGAATGATTAATGATAAGCTGAATGTCATGATGAAATAGATTAATGCAACAAATGTCCACACTTCAATAGAACGGAAAGATGTTGCCACTAGGTTTTTCGCGTTAAGCGTTAAGTCTGTTGCCGCTATTACGGATACAAGAGATGAGTCTTTTATTAGCATAATAAATTGAGATGCTAAAGGTGGTAGTACTCTTCTAAATGCTTGTGGCAAAATAATATGAGTCATTGCCTTCGTATGGGACATACCAAGAGAACGCGCTGCTTCCATTTGTCCTCTTGGAACACCTTGAATCCCAGATCGCACGATTTCGGCGATGAACGCACCGGCAAATATCGCAAGTCCGATGATTGCTCCCCAATATGATCCAAGTTTATAATATTGTCCGAGCACGAAGTAAATCCACATAAGTAATACAAGCAGTGGAACACCACGAATAATTTCTACATATATAGAAGAAATCAATTGTATTATTTTATTTTTTGAGATACGTCCCAATCCAAATAAAATACCTATTGGTATCGCTATAAGAATTGCTAGTAAGGAAATCTCTAATGTTTTTAGTGCACCGTCAATAAAGATATCCATATTGCGCGGTATAACACTCCAGTCGTATATCATAGCTGTTCCTCCCCTAAGCTGCTAGAGTGTTCTATTCGTCTACAACTTCACTTAACCAGTCAGACGTTTCAAACCATTTATTACGAGAAGCTAGTTCTGCTGGACTTCCAATGTAACTGTTTAGGAATGAGTTAACCCATTGAACTGTTTCGAAATCATTTTTCTTCAGAGCAATCCCTAAGTTCTCAGATGAGATTAAACCTTCTAATTGACGAACTTGGTCTCCATTTTGTAATTTCCAAACTGCAATAGCAGGCTCATCATATACTACTGCATCTGCTTTACCTTGTGCCATTGCTGCCGCTGCTGATGGGAATTCTTCGAAATCTAATACTTCCGCGTTTTTAAATACATCTTTTGCAAGTAGTGCCCCAGTTGTTCCGATCCCTACCGCAATTTTTTTACCTTTTACATCAAGCTCTTGCCAAGTTTTTGTTGCTGTATCCGATGTAGGAAGCATAACTGCTTGACCAGTTTGGAAGTATGGGTCTGAAAAGCTTACTGCTAGAGCGCGGTCACCACGAATAGTCATACCAGCGAAAACCATGTCTACTTCTCCTGCTTGAAGTGCAGGAATTAGTCCATCAAATGTAAATTGTTTGTATTCTACTTTAATATCTTCTCCAAGTGCTGCTCCAAGTGCGTTTGCAGTGTCTACGTCATATCCAACGAAGTCTCCATTCGGATCTTTCATATCGAACGGGAAATACCCTGGTGACATCCCAATAATTAATTTTTTGTCTTTTAATGCCTTTTGGATTGTCGAATTCTCTGTTGAAACTCCGCCTCCAGAATCGTTACTACATCCCGCAATAATTAAAACGGTAATCATAAGTAGTGCTGCCAACCATTTTTTCATAACCTTTACCCCCATTTATATTTTCTTCAGATCCCCTATTAAGCTACTGAATTATTAAAAGTATAAGTTATTAATATTCACATGTCTACATAAAAAATAATTTGGTATAATATTTTTATTATTGCATCTATTGGAAAAAAGATGCAAAATAGAGTATAAATATTCTTCATATTAAGAGTTTATTAGGTTTGTTGGTGTTTTATTACAAAATAGATTAGCATGTTTAATTATTCTGCTAATTGAATATTTATTCAAAAGGGGTGTTTTTTTGGAATTTCCAAAAGAAGAAGTTGGTAAACGAATTAGATATTTACGGAGATTGCAAGGACTCACATCGGACGAGCTTGCGAAACTTGCCGGAGTAAGTCAAAGCATGATTTCTCAAATAGAGCGTGGACAGGTGTCTCCATCGCTTGAGACACTCTGGAAATTGAGTCATAGCTTGAATGTACCGGTATTTTCTTTTTTCGAAACAGAAGAAACAAACGCCGTGACGATTTCCCGTGCAGGAGAAGCGAAGAACATTAAACGTGTACGCCCCAATGTGAGCTATGAACTGTTGTCGCCAAGCTCTGGTAAGCAGATGAGCTTTTTCAAGATGATCGTGGAGCCTGGAGAAGATATAGAAACTCCACTTTTGTATCATTCTGGCGAAGAATGTGGAATTATGCTGGCTGGAAGTTTACGTATTGAGGTAGAAGGTGAGATACATACGATTCACGAGGGAGATAGTATTTATTTTGATAGCTCGTTGCCGCACAGGTTTACGAATGTTGGGGATGAGAATGCCGTGGCTATTTGGGCGATGACGCATAGTTTTTAAAGGTGGATGGGAGGCTTCTCGCTTAGGCGGGGGCTTTTTTTGTTATGTGAAAAAAAAACTCTCTGATTGACTCAAAGAGCTTTTTTGATATTTATGCCAACCAACCATGTAAAGCGCCTAGTAATGTAAAGATAACAAGGTGATCACATATTGCTATTAGTGTTGATTTTTTCGAAATCAAACCAAACAACGAATTTTTCACATATACCATTTTGATGATAACTCCAATGATGAAACCGATTAGGGCTCCTTGAAGTAAAGTTTCTGCACCGGTTGTGTTTATAAGAATCGCTATTAAAAAAGAACTGATGAATGCATTGATGACCGAATAAATGTATTTTAACGGACCTTCTGTTTGTTTCACTTTCTTATTTCCTAGTAAAATCGAATAATAGATTGTTCCATAGATCATATACAAAAGTCCGCCAATAATGATCGCTACATAGTTTAAATTGCTCCAGTCAATAGACATGAAAATCCTCCTAGCTTATAAATCTTTCAATGCTTCAGTACGAACCAATTCCACGAATCCGTCAACTACTTTTTCATTGCTTTTCTTTGGACCTAATTTAATAAACGCTTTCCCCATGAGGTTAATTCCTTCATTTTGTCCGGTATAAATGAACCTTGTGGATTGTTTATCTAGCTTGATGAGTGTATACGCCGCTTGAATTTTAAAGGTTTTCGCAAGTGTAAATTCAATTTTGTTGTGTTTTTTTTGGTCCGTGTTTTCGTGCTCTATGTCCGTCACGATGTAAGTTTCGGTTCTTTTTCCTTCTCTATAGGTTTGCTCATATGTTGAACCGACAACTCCCTCTTTTATTTCTAAAGGTTTGTGTTCCACTATATTTGGCATTATCCTCTGGATGTTTTCTAGCTGAAAGAGATTCCATACAGTTTCGATTGGTGCAGGGATGATAATTTCTTTGTTCCAAGTTAGCATTTGTTTACCCCGTTTCAAAAGTAGTGGTAAATAAGATTTGGTGCTAATTACCTAAAGCGTACCATAGAAATTTGTTGAAACAATAGGTTTGTCGTGTTCGCAGGGGTGTTTGTCGCTTTCAATGTGGAGTATGTCTTGTTCACGGCTTAGTTTGTCTCGTTCCGCCATATTTTAGGAAATTTAAAGGACCTGCCTAATAGGCAGGTCCTAATTTGTGAATAGCGGTTCGCAGAGCGCTTTAATTCAAGGTGTATTATTTTAAGATAGAAGCAAGTATAGTTACCGCTTGGTCAATTTCTTCCAATGAAACGGTGAGTGGTGGTAGGAGTCGAATGACGTTTGGTCCTGCTGCAACTAGAAGTAGTCCGGCTTCTTCAGCTTGCGTTATATACGGTGCTGCTTCCTCTTTGCAAACGATACCGAGTAATAATCCCGAGCCCACAACCGGATATTCAGGTAGCGCTACTTTTAGTTTATCCAAAAAGTAGTTAGATTTTTCATTGACTTCATCTAAAAATTTTGTAGTAAAAACATTGTCTAGCACTGTTTGTGCTACTGCTACTGCTAATGGGTTGCCACCGAATGTTGTACCATGTGTTCCAGGGCCGAAAGAGTCATGTAAAGCACTCGTTCCAAGCATTGCTCCGATCGGAAATCCTCCTCCGAGTCCTTTTGCTAACGTCATAATGTCAGGTTTGAGTACAGTTTGCTCATATGCATAGCGAGTTCCTGTGCGGCCGATGCCTGTTTGCACTTCGTCGATTATTAATAATATTCCTTTGGATTTGCAAATGTCAGCGATTACTTGAGCGAATTCAGGCGTTACTTGGTTAACTCCACCCTCCCCTTGGATCACTTCAAGCATGATCGCCGCTACTTTGTCGTCGATAGCCGACTCCAGTTGCTCGATGTCATTGAACGGTACTGTTCGGAAAGTATCCAGCAAAGGTCCGAATCCATTTCGAACTTTGTCTTGGCCAGTAGCGGACATTGCACCAAATGTACGTCCATGGAATGATTTTCCAAATGTGATGATAACGTGTTTTCCAGTATGTTTGCGAGCTAGCTTGATTGCCGCTTCATTCGCTTCGGCTCCACTGTTACAGAAAAATGCGTGTGCTAAATGCGTATCTTTTACTAAGGTTGCAGCTAGCTGTTCCTGTCCAGGACTTTCGAATAAATTCGAAGTATGCCATAGTTTTTCACTTTGTTGTTGAATTGCTTCAACAATCGCCGGATGTGCATGACCGAGGCTTAGCACTGCGATACCACTTGTAAAGTCGAGATACTCTTTCCCTGTATCATCTACGATAAGCGTCCCTTTCCCTTGCACTAAATGAACTGGTCGACGTGCGTAATTTTGAAATAAAGAACTCACACTAGTACCCCCTGATGTAAAATGGTTGTTCCTTCTAGTTGCTCCCCGACAATTTGAACGGAAGGAATACCTGCAGCTAAACAATCGAGTGCTGCAGTCACTTTTGGAATCATTCCTCCGTAGATTTCTCCAGATGTAATCCATTCCGCAATTGCAGAGGAAGTTACAACTTGTTGCACTTCCCCTGCAATTTTAATGCCAGGTGTATCTGTTACGAGCTGGAGACTTTCCGCTTTTATTGCGAGTGCTATTTTATTTGCTACTGTATCAGCATTAATGTTGAGTGGTGTGCCATTCTCGGTGCAGCTTATGCTCGAGATCACTGGTGTTATGCAGTTTGCTAGTATTATTTCTAGCATTGAGCAGTTTACTTTATTTATTTCTCCGACAAAGCCGTAAGTTTCTTTGTCTAATAACGTACATTCTAATAAATTGCCATCATATCCGCTTAAGCCAATTGCTACAATCCCGCTTTTATTCAACTGATGAACAAGTGTTGGATTGACTTGACCGACTAGGGTCGACTGGACGATTCCGATTGCTTCTTCAGATGTGACTCGAATGCCGTTTATAGAGGTTGACGTTATATTGTTTTTTGCGAGTTCTTTATTAATCGCAGGGCCTCCGCCGTGGACGATGATTATCTCCTTGCCAGCAGCTTGGAGTTTTTTGAAATTGGTGAAGAAGTTTTCATTTAACCCCTCCAGCATGCTTCCACCAAGTTTGATGACAATACGTTTAGGAGCGATAGGTTGCGTTGATTTGGACGTAGTCATATGTCAAATCGCACCCCCATGCAGTTCCTTGGCCATCGCCTTGATGTATATCTACGAAGATTTTTACTTCTGGTTGTTTTAAATAGACGATCAAGTCATCCTCTGAGAAAGCGACAGGTTCACCGTTTTCTACAACTTTTGAAGTCCCAATATGAATCGTGATTGCGTTAGGATCAAGGGTAGCTCCGCTATAGCCAACTGCTGCGATTATTCGTCCCCAGTTCGCGTCGTTTCCGAACACAGCTGTTTTCACAAGTGGCGAACCGACAACTGTTTTAGCTATTTTGCGAGCTTCTGCGTCAGTAATTGCTCCCTTTACTTCTACTTCAATAAGTTTTGTTGCACCTTCTCCGTCTTTTGCAATCATTTTCGCCAATTCTTGGGACACGATGTGTAAGGTTTGAACGAAGTTTTCCCAATCAGGATGCTCAGGAGTAAGTGTTTCATTTTCTGCCATTCCGTTTGCCATGACAATTACCATGTCATTAGTTGATGTATCGCCATCGACAGTAATAGCATTGAACGTCACGTCAGTAATTGATTTTAGTGCTGATTGCAAATGTTCGGATTCAATGTTTGCATCCGTTGTAATGAAGCCAAGCATCGTCGCCATGTTTGGTTCAATCATGCCAGAGCCTTTTGCAGTTCCAGCGACAATCACTTCTTTTCCATCAATCATTGTTTGATAGGAAGTGTTTTTCGTAACGGTGTCTGTCGTCATTATTGCTTGAGAGAAGGACATTGCCCCTTCTAACTCATCTACTGGATCCAATTGTTTGATTCCTTCTGTTACAGGATCCATTTTCATCAATTCGCCGATGACGCCTGTTGATGCAACTCCAACTAGATTCAGATCGATCCCTAGCTTTTCGGCAGTTAGTTTTTGCATTGTATAGGCATCTGCCATTCCTTGCTTGCCTGTGCATGCGTTGGCATTACCGGCATTGACGATGATTGCTTGCATTTTACCTGTCTGGTACACCACATCTTTTGTAACAAGTAGTGGCGCCGCTTTAATAGCATTCGTCGTGAATACACCCGCAACGCTTGCTGGAACCTCGCTGACTAGCAGAGCGAGGTCTTTTTTCTTATGCTTAAGGCCGCAGTGAATGCCAGTCGCTTTAAATCCTTTTGGTGATGCTATATTTTTATATGAAATACGTTTCATTGCCATGGTGGTTATAGCCATTTATTTTATTCCTCCTAATCAGCGTTTACGCTGAACTAATTAATGTTAAATGAATAATGGGACGTGCTTGAGGCCAGTTGTTTGATCGAAGTTAAATTGAACGTTCATGTTTTGAATCGCTTGACCAGCAGCTCCTTTGACCAGATTGTCGATAACCGATACTACGGTCGCGCGGTTTGTGCGCGGATCAACCTTGACATGAATGTCGCAGAAGTTGGAGCCATATACTTGATTTGTTCCGAATTTGTTAGTTTCTTTTATTATTCGAACGAATGGATGATTTGCGTAAGTTTCTTCTAATGTATCGATTAGTTGTTTTTCTGTTACACCTTCGTTTACGGGAGCATAGCTTGTTGAAAGAATTCCTCTTGTCATCGGTACAAGATGAGTAGTGAACGTGATCGTTGAATTTTGATTGGCAAAGAGGCTAATTGCTTGCTCGATTTCCGGGATATGTTGGTGTTGATGTAATTTGTATATGGCAGTATTTTCATTCGTTTCACTGTAATGTGTCATTTGCCCCGGCTTGTTACCCGCTCCGGATATTCCACTCTTCGCATCGATAATAAGATGTTTTACGTCGATAAGGTTTTCTTTCAAGAGAGGAAGTAATGAGAGTAAAACCGCTGTCGGATAGCATCCTGGGTTTGCGACTATATCAGCTTGCTGAATGTTGGTTTCGTTCCATTCCGTCAGACCATATACGCTTTTCTTAATAGCTTCAATAGGAGCTGGTATTTTTTTATACCATTGCTCATATTGGGTTGGATCCTTCAGACGGAAGTCACCAGATAAATCAATGAGCTTTGGACCTTTATCTATTAATGATGGAAGTAACTCGCTCGATACCCCTGAGGGAGTGCTCGTAAAAATCACATCATACTCTTTTAATCTATCAGGCTCTATTTTTAATAACGGCTGGTCATGAATATTCAACAAATGTGTATATTTATTCGAAAACACGTTTCCTTCATCTGAAGAAGTGAACAAGTCCAGTGTCCCTATTTCAGGATGTGTATGCAAAAATCTAATTAACTCAAGCCCACCATAGCCAGTTGCACCAATAATTCCAACCTTCATTTTCTTCACCTCTTCAGTAAGTTAGAATCTATTATAATACTGCATAAATATAAAGTCAATCGTATTTTTATAATTTTTTTGATTATTTTATAGATTTATGAATACAGGAAGAATAATATTACAGAAGTGTTACTGGTGCCTGGCACCAGTAACACCTCTGTAACACATTTTTACCATAGAAAAAGGAGCGAATTGAGGGATTCGCTCCTTTGTCGTTTAGTTGTTTCCATTTCCGTTATTGTTACCATTACCATTGCCTTTATTGTTATTTTCTTGATCCTTTTGGGATTTTTCATTTTCTTTTTGTGTTTTTTCTGTATCTTTTTGCTGTTTTTCTTTTTCTTTATTCATTTCTTTTGCTTGGTTTTCGGTAGGCTTAACGTTGTTATTTTGTTGATTTCCTTTTTGTTCCGGAAGCTTTTCTTTTTGTAATTCTTGCTTTTCAATTATCTTTTCTTGTTGCTGTTTAATTTTTTCATGTTGCTCTTGCTGTTTTTGTTCGATTTTTTCTTTTTGCTCTTGTTGTTTTTCTTTATTGGATTGTTCGTCTATATTGTTTGGGTCGTTGCTGGATGGTATCTTTTGTATATTATTCTCTTGGTTAACTGGAATACCATTGTTTCTAAGATTATCTTTTATTTTATTTTCGTTCTCTACTTCTTTTAACTTTTGAATGGATATGTCGTGTTTGTCAGCTTCTTTACGTTCTTCAATGGTACTTTCATTAACTATCCAGTTTTTGTCGGTGTGCTCGCTTTGTACTTCTTCAACTGCTACTTCTATAATTTCTTTCATATCAGATGATTCTTTATTATTTTCGTATATAGTTGTTATTGCTATTTCTTTTGCAAGGGGACTTAGTTGCTTTACTATGTTTGACAATACGATGTCCACTGGGTTCCCCTCCCAATCTTCGAGCATGATAGGAGCGGTATCATTTAGCGACCGAAGCGTCACTACTAATCCCTCTTGATCAACCCCTAATTCTACTGAATTGTTTGCATCCAATTGAACATAAGCTTGTGCTGTTCCTGGGTTTGGGATAAAGGATGCTATCACAAATAGAAGAAACATTGCTGCAACAATAACCGGAGCAAGAAAAGAAGGTTTTGTCCATTTCCTATTAAGCGTAGTTACCCCCATTAAACGGAATTCAACTTCTTGTCCAATTTCAGGATTCGAAATGATGGGAACGCCTCGAAGAAATTTACCTTCCTTCGTTAGAAAAATCATATATTTAGTTTTCTTTTCGCAAACAATGCCTTTATAAGTGCGCATCATATGATTTCTCCTTTTACATACTCTTTTATATAATCGAAGTCACTTTTTAACAGTAAAGCAACTGCTATTATGTATTTTCTATGCCGTTCTAAAGTTTTTCGTGAGACCTCGACGATTTCTTCCATTTCTTTCAATGGTAATCTTTTATATTTTATAAGAAATTCATAGAATTCTTCTGTCTCAGCGATAATTTGCGCAGTTTGAAATGCTGTTTTTCTCGCATCCTCATGCTTTGGAGCAACTTTTGCTAAATCTTCAAATGATAACCCGAAATCTGCCAGTAGTTTAGTATAGCGAGAAATTTCTTCTCTTCTTGCTTCTGCTTGCTGTTCTTTTGAATAGGAATCAAGCGCTTGAGCGTCGAATAACAGTTGGTGCTCCGTTGCTGCATCTTCTCTTGATGCATGTATTAAAAGAACTTTCTCTTTTCGGACAGATTCTTTGCGAATAAAATCGATGATACGTCTCTTTATAATTAAGTGTGCATAAGTTTGCAACGATGCATTTTCACTCGGGTTAAAGCTCATGATAGCTTCATGAAATCCATTCATAGCTACACTAAATTCTTCGTCATGTTCATCAATTGATCGTTTACAAACAAAGGATGCTGTTTTTTTCATAAATGGGGTAAAGGCAAAAAGAAGGTCATTTAAAACCTCCTCATTCCCTGCTTTTGCCATTTGAGCAAGTTCAGTCGTTATTTCTGTTTGTTTTGTTTTCGTTTTAAAAATCCCTTGAATAATGGACAAAAGCATACATACCCTCCCGTTCTCATCTTTCCCTTAGCCTATCATTGTAACTGGCTGATTGGAGAATGAAAAGCGGTTAAACTATAAATAGTTCAATCTTCGTCATTATTATAGTACTAGCGATGTTATTCTATTATTGCTCTAGTACTATATTATTCGTTCGTCATGATACATTTGTGGGGGTGGCTAGAGGATAATTTTTATGTAGAAATATAAATAGTAGTTTTTTATATTGATTGAAGATAATACATTTAACAAAAAGGAGGCTCTTAGGAACCTCCTTTTTGCAGTTGTTTTGTTTCCCTTAAATAATAGACGAAATCATACGTATCTACACGTTTTTACTTCATCTAAAGTACTGGGTTAAATAAAATTAAAATAGTGTATTGATAAAGAGGATTTATTTGTCTTCTTTATTTTTTTTATTTTCTTGTTTTTCAGCTTTTTGTTCTTCTTTTAAAGCTTTTCTTTCTTCTTTATGCTCTGTTTGAAGTGCTTTACGCTCTTCTTTTTGCTCAGCTTTAAGAGCTTTGCTTTGTTCTTTTGCAGAGTCCTTTGCAGGTTCTTCTACAACAGGTTTTTCAGCTACTGGTTTTTCCTCTACTGGTGTAGGTTCAACTGTTACAGGTTTTTCTTCAACCGGTTTCTCAACTACAGGTTCCTCTGTTTTCGGTTCTTCTACTGTAGGCTCTTCAGCTTCTTTTTGTGCAGCTTCAAATTTAGCGATTGCTCTTTCAGCATTACGTTTAATTGCTGCTTTTGCAGTCTCACTTCCAGCATTTTCATATGCTTTTGAAAGTGCTGCTAGATTTCCAGCAGTGTAACCTTCAGGAATTTCAATTCCAATAGAATCTCCTGTAGTAACTTCTCCTCCAACAGTGTCTCCTGTAGTAACTACTCCCCCAACAGTGTCTCCTGTAGAAACTGGAGCTGTTGCCGTAGTTTGCTCTGTTTCTTTAGTCAAATCTTTTAAATTCACCGTATCGAACAAATTTTCATTCGCCCATGCATAACTTGCGCCTGTTACTGTCATTGTTGCAACTAATAATGCTGCACTTGTTTTCTTCCATTTCATCTGCATTTTAGAATCACCTCGGATAGAATTTTGTCCCGTACTATGTTCGGACACTATATTATTCGTAATAAATTCATATCTTGTGGGGGTGAAGACAAAAAAATAATATTACAGATGTGTTACTGGTGCCTGGCACCAGTAACACATCTGTAATATATTTAAGGAGTATATAGTAAGGAAGCGGTTTTAACTGCTTTTAGGTTGTTGCATTTTTTTCTTTTTATGTTTTTTCCATATATCCTCGGCTGCACCGGATCCTAGCATTACACCTGCTACGATTAGGAAGAGCCCGATGAAATGGCGATAGTTTAGTATTTCACCTAAGAAGATGGCAGATAGAATCAAAGAGAATAATGGATTTAAATTCATAAATATAGCCGATTTTGTTGCTCCTGCTTTACCTACTGCGTAATTGTACATGAGATGTCCTATCGCTGTCGAAAGTACGGCAGATGCTAAAAATAGAACCCAAAAAAGAGGCTTTGTTTCAGTAAATGTGTAGATACCTCTTGGTTCTTGCACTAAGCTGATAACTATTAGCACAACTGCTCCGATTAGTAGCATATAGGCAGTGAGCAATCTTGGGTCAAGTGTTCTCGCTGCTTTACTTACGACCATATAGCTCAGTACTTGCGCTAAAATTGCGAGGAACACATAGAAGTCCCCAAGGTTGGCACCGCTAGACTCTCCACCTCCTACTAAGATGGATACTGTCACCCCAGATAGACCTAGTAAAAGGCCGAGCCACTGAAATCGTGATGGGAAATATTTTAATATTATCGCACCTGAAATGGCTGTAAGCATTGGACCCGTCCCTAAGATTAGACCTCCGTGAGTTCCACTTGTAATCGCAAGCCCCATGTTTAAAAAATAATGATGGAGCACTACATTGGAGAGCGCCCCTAATAATATGTATTTCCATTCTTGTTTCGTTGGCATTCGTAGGAGATTCATTTTCCATAAAATGACCAGCACTACTAGACCTGCTGTTAAAATCCGAAAAGCTGTTAGGGTAACTGGGGGCACTACTGTTACTAAATATTTAAGTATCGGTAGGTTTGCTCCCCAAACGAACATGACGAACACGAGCATTAAATATATATTCCATTGCTTCATTTGAGGAACTCCTTTTTAAAATTGGTATTTTGTTCTTTTTATTAATAAACTACACACGACATATGCAAGTAGCGATAAGATAACTGGCACGACGACCGTTTGCACACCGAATAAATTGCCGTTTGATTGATTGTAAAAATGCAAAGCAATATATGAAACAATTCCTGTGACCATGGATGCTACCGCTCCGTATTTATTGCCATAAGACCAATAAAGTCCAAGGACGACTGGCCAAATAAAGGCTGCTTCTAATCCACCAAACGCAAAAAGGTTTAAGAAAATAAGTAAGTCAGGAGGATTCAATGCTAATAAAAATACAACAGACCCTAATAGAGTCGTCACCCCAAAGCTTAGATTTTTAACCATTTTCTCGCTTGCGTTCGGATTCAGATAGTTAATATAAACATCCTTTACAATAGAAGAACTCACTAGAATAAGCAGGGAGTCAACTGTCGACATAATCGCGGCAAGTGGTGCAGCAAGTACAATCCCTGCAAGCCAAGCAGGAAGTACCTTTAGTGCTACAAGTGGAATTACCGTATCCGGAACTTCCACACCAGGTAAAATTGTACGTGAAAAAATACCGATTAAATGCATGTTCAGCATAATAAAACCAGTTACAACCGTTCCGATTACAAGTGCTCTGTGCATAGAGCGAGTGTTTTTATAGGACATTGCACGTACTGCCATTTGCGGAAGTCCAACGACTCCTACTCCGACAAGTATCCAAAAGGAGGAAACATACGCTGCGGATAGGTTCCCTTCATTGCCGTATGGCGTTACCAGGTTTGGATTTTCAGCAAGCAGGTCCTGGATTATATTCGGCACGCCTCCGCCAGCAATAACTACCGCGATTAATAACACGAGTGTACCAATTACCATAACTCCACCTTGCACAGCATCGGTAACCGCAACAGCTCGGAAACCTCCGATTACTACATAAACCAATACGGACACTGCAAAAATAAATAAGGCTGTTGTATATTTCATACCAGTCAACGATTCGATTAAGCGGCCACCACCGACCCATTGTGCCGTCATCGCTGAAAATAAAAAGATAATCATACTAATTGCAGCAAGCAACACAACGGCTGTGCTGTTATAACGAACCTTTAGGAAATCTATTAACGTGATGGCATTATATCGTCGAGCTAAAATTGCAAACTTCTTCCCTAAAATAAGTAAGACAAAGTAACCTGTCACTACTTGGGTCATCGCAAGCAAAACCCAACCAAACCCCATTGTATATGCTGTTCCTGGTCCCCCCAGAAAACTTGAAGCACTTCCATACGTTGCAACCATCGTCATTGCCAGAACAAAGCCGCCAAGCTCTCTTCCACCTAAAAAGTACTCCTGCAAAAATCCTCCTGTAGATGATTCCAGCTTTTTACTAGACCAAAATCCGATGATAAAAATAATTGCGAGAAAAATAATAAGAGGGATAATAACGCCTATATTCACAGCTCTTCCTCCTCTTCTTCAAACGAAACATCCTTCAAAACAAATTTCGCCAATACAATAACCGTTACACAAATGAGAATAAAACCAACAATACAGCTATAGAAAAACCAATCCGGAAAACCAAGAATATAAGAATACTCTTCTACCGGTCGAGATCCAAGCCCATATGCAAATCCAAACCACCATATAAAATGAGCAATCGCAAGTCCAACTCCAATTAGTGCTTCCCGATGTGCAATTTTAAAACGAGGATCCATCTTTCCATCAACCCCTATCATTTCCATTCATTACTTCAGTATAGCGAAGTTAAATTAACTTGTTAACAAGTTAATACCAGAAACTTAGACTTTCTAAATATTACAACAGTGTTACTGGTGCCAGGCACCCAAACAAACACGAAAAACGTGAAAAACACGAAAAATAAAACAATCGCGAAAGTTGAAACTTTCGCGATTGTTTAAACTAACATGAATGTTTGGGTGCCTGGCACTTGTCACAAAGTACTTGTCACCTTACATTTCTTATTTATAAGTCAAGTATCTGATGTAGTCTTTCCAGCCGACTGCTTTAATGCTATTCCAAGTTGGAAGATCCATAGGGAATGGTAGGAATGCGGTTGAGTCATCCCGTTTTAGGTCTGCATTCAGGATTACCATGTTGTTCTCTAACCCTTCTGAAAGAATAGCATATTGTTTTAAGTCAAATGGTACTGTTACTGGAGTGCGCACGATACGACCTTCATTTGTTAATGTGTATATTTCAGCTTTTTGTTCTGCTCTGTTTAGAAGCCATTTTGACTTTACTTGCACTGCGTTTTCCACTTCATCTGTTGTGATGACGGAATTTATGTTTGCGGCAAATGGCAATTCTTCAGGCTGCTCATTTAATTGAATTTTTACTTCGTATAGTGGTTCTTTAGTTTTATTGTCTAATTGTTTGTATGCTTTAAGCCATTCTGACTTGTTGGCAGGCACTGCTGACTTCGTAAGTATACTACCTTCCGCTGCACCTTCTCGATGTGTGGAGTAGTTCATTACTTTTTGGCCTTCCATGATCTCGTGCCATTCTTTTTCATTGGCGAATGTGAGTACCGACTTTTCATTCGTATATATACGAATGAAATAATGACCGTCTCGTTCTTCCATGCTCGCCACACTTCCATCAATCGGACTTAATAATGAGAGATCTCCTGTTTCTTGACTAAGCTGCGTTGTGACAATTTGTAGCTTGCGATCAACTTCCGCAAGTTTTTGCTCCGCTTCAGCGATTGCTTGAGCGTAGTTACCATCTTGCGGAACATTCACATCTACTTGGACATTGACGTCAATCACGTCATCGTTCGTCGTGCCTGTTGTGGAGCCTTCGCCATAGGAAGTGGCATCCGATCCTGCACGTTCCGATTCAAGTGAGCTTATAATTTGTTGAAGCTGTGACTGCTCCTGCATATATGCTTGCTGCTCTGCTTCCCAAAGGGTACGCTGGTTATCGGCAGATTCTGTTTTTAATTGCGCAAGTTCTGCCCCTTGTTGGACAATATCCCCTTCAGCAATTTTGAAATCACTAACTGCCTCCGCTTCAATTGTAACAACCGTTTCTTTCGCCGGAACTATTAGCGATTCTTTTTCTATCTCTTGCGCATACGTATTCGCCTGAGCTCTGTCGTATTCTTCTATATAATAGCTTCTAGCCAATTGGCTTTTTTCTGAGAATAAAAGAATGGCATTTGCAGCAATAAATGTAGAGACAACAATTGCTATACCTATAGTAAATCCCTTATTCATACAGATTGCCCCCCTTCAAACCAAGTTTCAAATGGGATTATATGAAATCCTGCTGAAACGAGAGCAAGTACGATTTGGATAACTATTAAAATGATCAATAGTTTACGAGTAGACATTTCTGTGAACGAACGCAGAAAATGAAACTGAATCGCGATGATCAGTCCAGTGATTAACGTTAAATAATTAAAGAAATGAATGAAAAATTCATTATCTAAAAACGTTGCTGCCAGTGGTCCAAAAGACAAAATTGAAAATTCGGTTGTGTAGCCAACTATAGCATAAATGAAAAAGTTTAAGGCTTTTTCGATTAATAGTAAAGCGACAACGAATAGTTGCAATACCGCCACTTTAGATAAATCAATACTAGTTATTTTATGTAAGAGAAAGGCAATTCCAAAAAAATGAAATGCCATATATAAGATTGCCCAAATGAATACACCGATCAAGGAGACAATTCTTGCTACCGAATAAGTGTCCTCATATCCATTCGCGAAAATAGAGGTAAGTGCTTCTGTATTCATTCCCCATATATCTTGAAGTGCGAACAGGAGAACACCTAAAAGTGCGATAAACCATACTCGTTTCTCAAAGCTACGCATCGTGTTAGTCTTAAGCGAATCAATTAATTCATTTCTGTTGAAAAGATATTTCCAAAATCGAAATTCAAAAAACATTCCTTTGTTCCCCCTCTATGGTTGAACAGTTACTTCCACATAAGCACCGTTTTTCATCGCGGTCCCATTTTTCGGTTGAAAATTAGGATGGATGAGTAGTAAGTATGCTGCTCCTTTATCTAATGGTGCATTTGGTTTTACAACGAACTGCTTGGATGATTTTTGTTTAATCGTTATAGGCACGCCGTTGGTTTCACCAAGCTTTACTAACTCAATATTCTTTTGGTCCTTATTGTTTTTTATTTCTTTCGAAAATGTAACTGTAAATTCTTTTGTTGCTGGTATGTTCGAAAGTGTACGAATTTTTTTATACGTTTTGTTCGTTTCTAAAATTGTGTCTAAATGCGCTTGGGAAAGCTCCTTTCCTGCTTCCGTCACAACATTTGGAGTGACACCTGTTTTATTGATAATTGTTCCTTTTGGTCCAGTAAAAGATGCTACTGTCAACTTCAAGAAAGATCCATCTGACAACTCATAAAATGTCTGCATTGTTCCTTTTCCATACGTTTTTTGACCATAAAGTTTTGCAGATTTTTGGTCCAGTAAAGCGGCTGCCGTCATTTCAGAAGCACTTGCGCTATATCCATTTACAAGAACCTTTGTATTTTTTGGAAATAAGGACGCATGCTGTACAGATTCCACAAGCCCAGAAGGACCTCTCGTTTCAAGATAATACGCATGAGGGCTATTTGGGAATAACCCAATAAGTTCCTCAGCAGTAGGCACATACCCCCCGCCATTATTTGTTAAGTCAAGAATATATGAAGTAGCACCCTGCTTTTGCAATGCATTTTTTGCATCTTGAACGAGTTTTGCTCCATTTTCGGAGAATGAATTAATTGCGATATAGCCTGTGTTTCCATAAAGCAGCTTCTTTGTCACAACAGGTACATGGAATTTTTTGCGTGTTAACGTATACGATTCTTTTTTATTCGTTTCTTTTAAAACGATTAATCGAACCGTCGTTCCTTCTTTACCTGTAATGATCGATGACGCTTGTTGTATAGACATTTTTTCAGTAGAAGTACCGTTCACCTCTAAAATAATGTCTCCCGATACTATACCAGCACCAGCAGCTGCTCCACCATCAAACGTGCTAACAACCTGAATCCCTTTTTCATGCTCTTCAATGACAACACCTATCCCAGTTGTCGTATTGTTGATGGAATTTGTGTACTTTTCGTATTCTTCCTTTGTAAAATATGTAGAATAAGGATCCAATTGATTCATAATGTCATCAATCGAAGCGGCGCTTTGCAGATTAGTCGGAACTTCTCCCTTATAATCCTCACGCACAATTTGCTTCACTTCATCAAGTGGAGCACTAAGAGCGGAAACTGGAGCAACCAATATACTAAAAATTAATAGAATAATTGCAAAACCAGAAAACCTCTTCATTCCATTTCCCCCTTTTAAAGCTTATAAACCTATCATAACCGAAAATCTTCCATTCTGCCGTAAATTTATTACAGATATATTACGAAAAAATATACAATATGAAAAAACCAATCAATGGAAGTGCACAAAATACAACATATTCCAAATTATCAGGGTTTATTACAGGGATGTTACTGGTGCCTGGCACCTGTAACATCCCCTTAATAATACATGAACCTTAAAACGTAAGTATCTCTAGAATTAAAAACAATCGTGAAAGGATAGCTCTTCACGATTGTTTAGTGTGTTATATGATTTTAGGTTTTGCCTAGAAGTGGGCTGGTCTATTGTTTTAATAGTTGCAAGATAGATTGGGCTTGTTGCATGTGGAGTCTTAGCACATATTGGCCAGCTTGCATTAAGATATTAGCTTTTGTTAACGCCATCATTTCTTTTGCGATGTCCGCATCTCGTATACGAGACTCTGCTGCTGTTAAATTTTCTTCCATATTTACCGCGTTATTATATGCATGTTCCAGTCGATTCGTATATGCACCCATGCGCGAACGCTCACTAGACACTTTGTTAATCGCTTTGTCTAGTTCTCCAATCGCTTCATCTGCTTTTTCTCTTGTTGAAATCGAAAGATCATTAACTCCTGTGCTAACTGCTCCCATATTTCCAAAAGTTAGCTCGATGTGTTGTCCTGCATTTGCTCCTGCTTGAATTTTTAATGAACTTTGGGAGCCATCGAGTAGCTTTTTCGTATTAAATTCGGTATCTGTAGATATTCTAGTAATTTCTTTTTTTAATTCCTCAAATTCGATGCCTAGTTGTTCTCGATCATTGTCTGTTAGCGTATCATTTGCAGCTTGGACACTAAGCTCTCGCAATCTTTGTAGGATGGAGTGGGTTTCATTTAACGCACCTTCTGCTGTTTGAACCAGTGATATCCCATCTTGAATATTTCTTGCTGCTTGTCCGAGACCACGAATCTGCGCTCTCATTTTCTCGGATATAGCAAGACCTGCAGGATCATCTGCAGCTCGATTAATACGGTATCCTGAAGTTATTCGCTCCATGGACTTATTTGCAATTGCCCACTGGGCGTTCATATTTCTTATTATCGACAACCCAGTAGAATTCCACTTTCCAAGCATCTGATCATCCCCCGAAGCCCCTTTTAATATATATCGTCTTCTTCCAAATATTTTCAAGTTTTCTAGTAAATTTATTACAGGGTTGTTACTGGTGCCTGGCACCAGTAACAACCCTGTAATAAACCAGAAATATTGTTGTATTTTGATGATTATATTTAACTATTATGGGTAAACTATGGAAAGTTATATTTATATTATTTTTTGCATTTATACTTTAGTGATATTTCCCGGGAAATCTACAAATATGGAGGACAAATGACATGAAAAACGACAAATTCATAGGTTTAAGCTGGGGGGATATTTTGTTTGGATTATTTGGTTCGAGCGCTTTCGTATTAATTCTCTACTTTTTTACTTCCTTTTAACTTTTTGAATACATAAAAACACCTATCGAAAATTTACTTTTTTCGTTAGGTGTTTTTTATTTGGCTATTAGGTTCAAAGGTGGCATCCTCCATCAGTGTTCTTTATTTCTTGGATTTCATGGAATAATGCTTCGTTTCTATGGAGTAAAGAGTAATCAATCATTCTATTATAGTTTTCTTGTTCTAGTTGCTGGATGATTTCTTCAGCACCTTCTATTGAAGTCGAGACAGAATCATTATTCGTTGCCTCGATTATTGACAGTAAGTGGATATGAATATCAGAAACAAGTAATAGTTGGTAAAGTGGAAGACGAATGAATCGGTTTCCTTTTTGGAAAACGAATACTTCGGATAAATTCTCTACTTGCAGCGTTGTAGCATTTACTATTATTTCTTTTCCTTCTACAGGTATAAAGTGAAATAGTTCATCTTCTTTTCGAATGGAAAAATATTGATAGGCAAACACTAATTTTATTCTTCCAGCCTCGTGCTTTGTATAAAATGGTTTCATTAACTGTACTAGTAACATTTCATCCCCTCCCTCATGTTTAGAATTTTCTGACTTATATTAGTTTATCATATTTTATGATTTACGTGTAGTGCAAAACGCTAAAAAGCGAACACATTATTATGTATTCGCACTTCTTATTTCCTTATATTATTTCAATGACAAAACCTTAGCTGACTGTGGTCTATTTCTTCCAGAACCATATAGTAAGTAGCCTACTTTTCTTTCATTGTAGCGTACAGCAAATGTTTGAAACACTTTTTGAAGAATTACTGATTCTTGTGGCATTTCTTCACTCTCTAAGTAAAAGGAAAGTATTTTAGTTTTGAAGTTTAAATGCAAATCATAAATTGTAAAATCATCTGCTACTATCTGTTCAATACGTGTCGTTTCTTGAGTAGGATAACCAATAAAATACTTAATATCACTTGTTTTAACACCGACTATTTTTACTTCTTCCAACCACTGTTGTCGCTCATGATCTAGAAAATCAAGCAATGAAGGTATGTAAAACTGTATTTTATTTACACCACTCACTTCCTTTCTTATTGTATTAATACCTAATATTTACATCATTGTAATAGGATGTATGTTATCTTTATACCTTATTAATTGAATGGTTTTATTAATATCGCCAATTTGGCGATTTTCATATTTCACTTTCATTAATTAGATATTCTAGGTTCAATGATAAGGGGGTACTCGGATGCCTTTTCATGAACATATTCGTGAATATCGGGAACAATTAGAAATCACACAAATCGAAGCAGCTGAGCGTTTAGGCATTGATCATTCCGTTTTATCTAAATATGAATTAGGTAAATTGGCGATTCCCCTCGATTTATTGCCAGACATTCGAAGAGTTTATGCTATTCCTAAGGAAAAATTTATAGATATGCTGGAAGACAAACTTGGTAAAAGTAGAAATCCTGGCTTAGAGGCAAGAGAAAACAAGATTCGTTATGCTGCTGCTCTACAAAATGAATACATGCCATACATTATGAATTCAAAAGAGTTTCGACTTTTTATGTCTAAATTAAATGCTTTAGACAAAAAAGAAGCGAAGAAACTTTTAACTGAAGCTATAAAAAATAATTAAAGCTTATGCTACTTATTCTGCAAAAATTGTGGAATATAACAGCAAAAGCTTTTTTGTTTAGTTATATTACTGACTTATGTTTGGAAAATAGTCTCGGTTCTAGTTAGATTGGTCTCGCCTAGCACTTAATTTGTCTCGGTCCAAGCTGAATTTGTCGCGGTTAGCGATAATTTGGTCTCGCTTCTAGTGGAAATAGTCTCTTTCTGTCAAATAATGCCTAATTAATTTAATATTCTTCATTACATGAAGTTAACTCTTTACTATGAGAAATAGTCTCGCCTAGCACTCAATTTGTCTCGGTCCAAGCTGGATTGGTCTCGGTTAGTGATAATTTGGTCTCGCTTCCAGTGGAAATGGTCTCGTTCTGACATTTACTGGTCATTTAAGTTCCCCCTTCTTTTTTGGCCATCCACTCATCTTTTTGCCGAGGTTTGGAGCTATGCCTTTTATTAATGACGGTTTATACGTATAATGGAAGGAAAGCCTTTTTTCTTAGGAGAGATTTGTTTGAACCTTACTTCTTCCCAAAAACTAGCAAACCATTATAAAAAAAATATCGAGGAGTCCATGCAGACGTTTGAGAAGAAGTTTCATCCTGCCATTTTAGAGGATGAGGAGCTTATTCGTCGTGCTGCTTTTTTTGTTCGTAACAATGCTGTACTGGTGACGAATTTTTATCCACAAGATCACCGGGTGGATTTTATCGTGAGGGATGTCAGCAGTTTAGAGGTCTCTTACAATATTTTAGAAGATACTTTTCACTGTCCGTGTCCCATGCATAAGCCATGTCGGCATATTGTAGCGGCAGTTTTTTATTTGTATCAGCAAAATGAGTCATTATCGACATGGATTTCTAATTGGCGTTCTACTACGGATCAGGAACAATTAAAGCTACTGAGAGACGAGCGAAGTCCAAGAAGCTGGGATATTCTGATTGAGAACTTTTTCCGTAAATTTATTTCCAGTTATCCACCGAATAGCTTTTATCTTTTAGAGTTCGCTGTGCATGATTTACAGACGCAAATTCGCAAATCTCGACCTTTTGAACGGGAATGGCAGCCGATTTTCGATGTGTATGTTAACTTTGTCGTCTTAATGAAGGTTTGGCCGTATTTAGAACCATTTGCAGAGTCCAATATGCGAAATCGTGTGCTTCATTTTCTGAACGAATATATAGAGGATTTAGATGACTCACTTTCTCAGCTTGCTTCTAAGCCAAGATTATTTGCTGCAGATTCATTTTACGACGAATTAATGAAGCGAGTTCGCCATTTCTATTTTGAAATGGAAACACTGATGAGTTATCGAAAGCATGTCTATTTGTCTTTTTGGGATGCCCTTGTGACAGATAAGGTTACTCGTGAAAAGGAAGTAGCATATTTGCAAGCACTCGATAAAACAGAAGATGATATTCATCTAAATATGGTTCTTCCCTATTTTTATCTCACATTGTCTCGAATGGACGATTTAGTAAATGCTGCTGAACAAATGGAGACAGTACAGCTGTTGGAATGGGTCGAAGTTTGCGAGAAGGCACTTCATTCTTCCAACAAAGAACTTGCTAACCAGCTTGCTCGAAAGTTATTGTCACACATACCTTCTTATTTAAATGAATATGCTCAAAATCCATCCAGAGTGATGTTAATTCGTAGATTGGAATTGCTTTTTGATGCGATTCAATTAGACACAAACGAAATGGAGAAACTATACCAATCATTTGGCCTATATGGAGTTCAAGCGTATTCAAATTTATTAATAAAAGAAAGACGATACCAGGACTGGATGGCTCTCCATCATTCTGCTAACTCGTCACTGGAGTATGCCGAAGCTTGTGGCCTTCCAATCGTCAAAGAAGAGGCACCTGAAGTATTATTACCGCTCTATCATCATTATGCGATGCGCTTTCTATTGGAAAAAAACCGCTATAGTTATAAACAAGCGGTACGAATTTGGAAGAAAATGAAGCAAATTGCGAAAAAAACAAATGACACGGATTATTGGAATCAATATGTAGATACTATCCGGGAAAAATATCGCCGTCTACGTGCATTACAACAAGAAATAGAGAAAGGAAATTTGCCATTATGATACAACCTTTATCTATTACAAAAGAGCTGCCCTTGAAAATAAATGTGACAGAAAACAGGAACTTTCGCTTAATATCTATTGGTACATCAGCTGAACAATGGGTTCCTTCCTTATATATCAATCATCGCCAAAGTTTTTTTGGACTGCAGGCACAAATCGAAGAGAATGCTCTGATTGCTACTCCTGTTGAAATGATGGAGATTTTCTCAGGGAAAGCCCATCCTTTTATAACGTTTACAGGTGATAATTATGATTCTAATGAGTGGCTTCGAACTTTTAAAGAAGCGGCAACTACTTGGTCCTCACCTGATTTATGGAGCCAGCTTAATATTGATGGAGTTAACATTGAAGTAAATGCACCTCTCGAGGAAAAAGGAAAAATACTTATTGCAAATGCTGTCAAACAAAAGCTTTTTCAAGCAGGACTGACAATGGAAGATGTCCCATCGCTTGTTCCTTTCTTCCAGCAAGGTGGATGGCCAATTAAATCTCAGGCTACTCATCCAAGCTTAATGGTGGCTATACGGTTATCTGAACCTGATGAGTTTGATGATACATGGTTGTTGGAAACAGTAGTTCGTGGCAAAAAAAGCAGCGTGTATTGGACACCTTCCTTTCGGAAAAAAACTTTGCCAATTAAGGATGCTTTACCAGACAAATGGAATGCTTTTAGTGAATATATTGCTGAGACACAAGCTAAAATCTTTTCGCTCATATCTTCTATTGACCCATCTAACTTAGACATTTTCTTTTCTTCCCCATTAGCTGATGAGGAAGTACGTGTCTTCCTTAGAGATGACTTAGTGAAATTACAGGCGCTTGGATTCGAGGTTATCCTTCCTGCTTGGTTGAAAGCAGTGAAAGAAACAAAAATGCGTGTAAAAACCATTGCTCAAACAGCAAATACGTACAAAACAGCTGCTGGTCTCGATGAGATCCTAAAATTTAACTGGAGCTTTTCTTTAAATGGGCAGGAAATTTCTGCAGAGGATTTTCAAACGCTAGTGAATGAAAATCGTTCTTATATTCAAGCAGGCAATGAATGGTTCCGTATCGATGCAGCATGGATGCATGAAATCAGAGAACTCATGAAGAAATCGGAGGATGAAAACTGGACCGTTAAAGAGCTTTTATTCCGAGAGATACCAGAAGAAATTGCACTTGCATTAGATGATGATAATGATGAGTCAAATGAAGATCCTTTATTCGAATTTGAAATGCAAAAGTCTTTGAAATCATTGATGGATCAGTTATCAGAGAAAAAAGGATTTCCTGAAATCCCGATTTCGCCAAATTTGTTGACAACATTGCGTCCTTATCAACAGCTTGGTCTTGACTGGCTAGTGTTTATGCGAAATGAAAAATTCGGAGCTTGTTTGGCCGATGATATGGGACTTGGGAAAACAGTTCAGTTGATCTCATACTTATTGCATGTACATGAAAAGGAAGAACAGCCAACTCCGTCTCTTATCATCTGTCCTACATCTGTCCTTGGGAACTGGCAAAAAGAGCTTGCAAAGTTTGCACCATCTTTAAAAGTACAGACACATTATGGATCTGGACGTACGAAAGAAATTGATATGACAGCGGATGTTGTCATCACGACTTTTGGTACTGCAATGCAAGATATCGAGTCTTTAGAAGAAATCGTGTGGGCTAGTGTCACACTGGATGAAGCTCAAAATATTAAAAACATGCATACAAAACAATCACGTGCCATTCGTAAACTGAATGGTGCACATCATATTGCGCTAACTGGAACACCTGTTGAAAATAGATTGTCTGAGCTTTGGTCTATTTTTGATTTTATTCATAAAGGGTACTTAGGCTCTTTCCGTAAGTTCCAAGAAAATTACATTGTGCCGATTGAGCGCGATAATTCAGAATCCATTAAGCATAAGTTACGTGTAAAAATTCAACCGTTCTTATTAAGAAGAACGAAGCAAGATCCTGAATTGCTTCTTAACTTGCCTGAAAAACTGGAGCAACGGGAATATTGTGCTTTAACTACTGAGCAGGCTGCTCTATATGAATCGCTAATACAAGAAACGGTTAGTAAACTTGATACGCTCAGCGGCTTTGAGAAAAAAGGACTTATATTGAAAATGCTAAGCAAGCTTAAACAGCTATGTAATCATCCTGCCCTTTATTTAAAAGAGCCATTTGATGATGCAGAGGATATGCTCGATCGTTCCGAAAAACTTGCACGTATTGTGACAATGGCGGGAGAAATTGCCGCTAGTGGAGAGCAGTGTTTAATCTTTACTCAATATATTGGAATGGGCCACTTGTTGCAGCATTGCCTGACAGAGCTATATGATATTGATGCTCCGTTCTTAACAGGCAGTATGCCAAAAAATCAACGTGACCATCTTGTTGAAGCGTTCCAAGCTAAAGAGTTTCCAGTCTTTCTTTTATCATTAAAAGCAGGTGGAACTGGATTAAATTTAACCGCAGCAAGCCATGTATTGCACGCCGATCGTTGGTGGAATCCGGCTGTTGAAAATCAAGCAACTGACCGAGCTTATCGTATCGGACAAACGAACTTTGTTCATGTGCATAAATTTATTACAATCGGTACAATTGAAGAAAAAATAGACAAACTTCTTGTTGAAAAACAAGCATTATCAGAAGAATTGATTCATTCTAGCCAATGGATTACTGAAATGTCCGATACCGATCTAAAGGATCTTCTGACTTTATCGATCTAATCTACAGAAACTAAAACCTGACCGTGCTTCTTCGGTCAGGTTTTTCTCTCATAATTCAGCGGTAATGCGTGCGGTCTAATAAGTATTTATACTGGAAGTTGATTTGTATGTGATGTTGGAAATTCGAAGTCTGATTCTATTTTCTTTTCGTTTGGTTGATGTGGTTCTTGATCATCTCGTTTCTTCGTTACTAAAAATCGGATGTCCTCCACAACTACTTCAGTTACAAACACTCTCCCTTCTCCTTTTTCATATGACCTCGTATTAAGCCTACCTGCTATCCCGACAAGTGAGCCTTTCCCACAATACTTTACGGTCGTTTCTGCGAGCTTTCCCCAAATCGTGCATAGCACAAAGTCCGCTTCATCTGTTTTATATCCCTTATTTACTGCAATTACAAAACTTGTTTGTACCCTTCCTTCGGATAAATATTTGAGCTGTGGAGCTTTTGTCATTCGTCCGATTAATGAAACTGTGTTCACCATTTCACCTCCTTCTATTTGATTAGCACCATCATAAAGCTATTCCAAATAGTTAGCAAAAGTCGAAAATGGCATTTTTGGCTCGTTTTTTCATTCAAAATGCGATTCTGGTAGCATTCATTTTTCTGAAACCTTCATAATCCAAGCTTTATAAAAATCAAAAATGGAAATTTCGCATTTCTTTATTTTTTTGCCAGTAGTTCCACCTATCCGTGCATCCTTCTTATGTTATAATATGGTTTAATCAAATCCTTCATAAGGAGAATGCAGATGAAAACTTTTAAAATGATTTCAATTGATATTATACACGAAGATGAGGTAGTTCCTATTTCTCTTGAAGATGGTATTGTGATTAATCAAGAAAATACAAGCCGTTCTTGGATATTGGAGCTTTTTATCGATAAAAAATATGAGAATCTTTTTCAAGAATTTCAATCAACCAATGAAATCCTGAATGTGCAGGTTATTATTTCTTATCCTGAAAACGAACCTGCTAATTTTGAAGTTGTTACATATTCAGTGAAAGAAATTGGACAACACATTTCTGTATTGTTAAAAGGTACATTAAAGCACGTACGAAGAAAATATGCAGAATCTCTCCTTGAAGAATTGATACAAGAAGGACTAACTGGAGAAGAACTACTAGCCAAATTTGAAAAGTACATGAAAACAAGACCTAAGCTAAAAACAGACCAAATAAAAAAAAGCTGACTCAATGGAGTCAGCACTTTTTTTACTCATTTCTCTCTTTAATATCTTGTTTAATCGTTTGTCCCGCTTCGTTGTTTGCCCCATTCATTTCAGGAACTACATCGTCATTAACACCGTTAAAACCATTCGATTGATTTGGAACTGTATCTTGGTATCCATTATTTGTCCCATTCGTTCCACCTGTTCCATTCATTCCGTTTGGTCCCGTTGTCCCGCCATAATCGTTCGTTCCATTGTTATTATTCCCGTTAGGTGATACATCGTCCCCACCTCGCTGAACATCGTCCAATGGTGTGTCATTATCGTTAGGAAAAGCACCTTCATCGTTGTTATTACATCCAACTAATAAAAAAGCACTCATTGCTACTGCAGGAATTGCCTTTTTCCACATAAATAATTCCTCCTTTTTATTTACATTAAACGATTACAAGATGGGAGGAACTATCCCTTGGGCTGTTATGCAAATTAATTAGATATTTTTATATCTAATCATTGATCCTTGTCGTTTATTATTCCATCCATGTTGTTACCGTTGTTACCGTTGTTTCCATTATTACCGTTTAGGCCATTGTTTCCGTTGTTGCCATTATTACCGTTAAGGCCATTGTTTCCGTTGTTGTCGTTTTCGCCGATTTCGCCATCGTCACCGTGATCAACGCCATCATCGAGGTCTAAACCGTTATTGTTATTAGTATTTGATCCACCCATACCATTTCCGTTTGTACCATTATTATTGTTATTATCCATGTCAGGTGTGATCTCATCTACACCCTCTTGAACATCTTGCATTGGAGTTTCATTATCATCTGGAACACCATTGTTGTTGTTATTACATCCAACCAATAAAAATGCACTCAATGCTACAGCAGGAACGGCTTTTTTCCACATAAAAAAATTCCTCCTTTCTGGATTATGTTCATCACACTATGGTGACTTACAATAGGTTATCCATGAAAGGAAGGAACTATCCCATGGCAAAAATGCCTGTTTTTTACTCCGTTATTTCTTTTATTTCTTGTTTCGTCGATTGACGATTATTGTTGTTTGCGTTTGGAACAGTCTCGTCATTGACACCATTGTTAGTACCTGTACCTGCGCCACCATCAAAGCCAGCTGGATTGTTTTGGCCATTATTATTGTCATTCGTATTTGTTCCATCTGTGCCGTTCATTCCATTGCCATTGTTATTATTCATATCAGGTGTGAGGTCATTCAAATCCTCTTGAACTTCTTCCATTGGTGTTTCGTTATTATTCGGAGCTGCATTATCGTTGTTATTACATCCAACCAATAAAAAAGCGCTTAATGCTATACCAGGAACAGCTTTTTTCCACATAAAAAAATTCCTCCTTTCTGGTTTATGTTCATCACACTAAGGTGATTTACGATAGATTGTCCAGGAAAGGAGGGAACTATCCCATGGCATAAATGCCTGTTTTTTCATTTATTATCAGATTGCGATTACTTCGTTATTTCTTTTATTTCTTGTTGCATCGTTTGACCAGTATCGTTGTTTGCATCTGGAACTAAGTCTTCATTGATTCCTTTGTTTTCATTTGGAACTACATCATCGAGACCGTTGTCTCCAGCACCACCATTATATCCACTTTCATTCGTATTAGTGCCGCCTATTCCATTCATTCCATTACCATTGTTATCATTTTCAGGTGTAAGGTCGTTCATATCAGGTACGAGGTCGTTAACATCCTCCCCAACTTCTTCCATTGGTGTTTCATTATTATTCGGTGCTGCATTATCATTATTATTACACCCAACCAATAAAAAGGCACTCAACGTTAAAGCAGGAACAGCTTTTTTCCACATAAAAAAATTCCTCCTTTTCTGGTTAATGTTCATCACACTATGGTGATTTACAATAGATTGTCCAGAAAGGAAGGAACTATCCTATGGCATTCCTGCCTGTTTTTTTGATTAAAAAATAAATAAAGTATAACACTCTTCTAGAGCGGAATACTATTATTGATTGTCTACTACTGGTCCTAATGCGAAGAGGATATCAGCCTCACAAACAAGTTCACCGTCTACTGTTGCGATTCCATGCCCTTTGCCCATAGCTCCACGAAGTTTAACTAGTTCTACTTCCAGCTTTAATTGATCACCTGGTTTAACTTGGCGTTTAAATCTGCAATTATCAATACCAGTGAAAAAAGCGAGTCTTCCTTTATTTTCAGGAATTTGAAGAACTGCTACTGCTCCAACTTGCGCTAACGCCTCTACGATTAATACTCCCGGCATCACTGGGTATCCTGGGAAATGCCCATTAAAAAATTCTTCATTTATCGTGACATTTTTAAGTCCTACTGCTCGTTTACCTTCTTCTACTTCAAGAATTCGATCAATCATTAAAAATGGATAACGATGAGGTAAAATCGCTTGAACTTGCTCTGTTGTTAACATGTTTTTCCCTCCGATATGTCCCTATTTACCGTCTTTTATATCTAAAATATGCTGATACGTTTCCCATTTGAGTGCATCTTTCGCAGATCCTTCTCCAAGGACCCCGTATCCAACCATTAAACCAGCTGCAGCTGCTCCTACAAGGAGTGCGATAACTATTAGTATACGCAGCCATATGGGGAACATGCGAATTTGGACCCAATTGATTTTTTTCGTTTCAGTTTTAGCTTCTTGCGCTTTTTCTATTTTTCGTTGTTGTCTGCCAGAAATTTTAACTTCTTCTGTCATGAGCCCAACTCCTTACGGAAAAGATTATCTTATCCCATTTATTAGACCCAACATTTGGTCTGCTATCGATATTGATCTTGCACTGAATTGGTAAGAACGCTGAGCAGTCATTAACTCAGTCATTTCTTTTGACATATCTACATTAGACATTTCCAATACTTGATTCGTTAAAGCTATTTCACCACGTTCAGCACCTTGAAGGTCAATTATCACATCTTGTGCATTGACCCCTAACTCTGCCAAATTGTTCGGCAATGCAATGTACGTCTCAGAAAGCTGTTCCATTAACTGTGGTTTTTGTAAAACAGAAACAGCTAATTCTCTTTGGACAGTAGAACCATCTGGATAATTTGCTGTTAGTACACCAGACTCGTTTACAGAAAAACTTGAAACGTTATCTGGAATAGTAATTGCTTGTCCAGCTGCATCAGCCACAGGATAACCATCTCCTGTAACGAGCATTAAGTTACCATTTTCCATTGGCGAAACATAAAATGCACCTTGACGAGTATAAGCCGTCTGTTGGCCATTTTCTCCATCTGGCATTAAAACATTAAAATATTGCTTTGGTTCCTGAAAAGCAAAATCTAAATCACGTCCCGTAGATTGGAGACTTCCTTGCTTCCAGTTCATGGATGCCTGCGCAAGTGATGCTCCAACACCATAACGGATTCCTACTGGTGATTGACGATCTACTTTGTCCAACTTGTCATTGTTAAATTGTTGGTATAATAGCTCTTGAAATTTTACATCTTTCGCTTTATAGCCATGCGTATTGGAGTTCGCAAGGTTGTTTCCAATAATGTCCATTTGACTTTGAAGCTGTGACATTGTATTCGTAGCTGTAACCATTGTACGTAACATCTATGGGTGCCTCCTCTTAAATTTAGAAAGAAGAATAAATTTTTCTATATTGTTACTGTCTAGCTTCCGGCTTCTGCTGCCTTAAGTATTTCTAATTTACCCGTCCTACTTCATTGACTGCTTTTTGCATGCTTTGGTCGTATGCTTGAAGTACTTTTTGATTTGCTTCAAAAGCTCGGTATGCTGTTAACATTTCCGTCATTGTTTTAGCAGTATCTACGTTGGAACGTTCAATATATCCTTGTTGCATCGAAAAACTAACGTTTTCCGTATCGTAAGCTGAAGGCAAGTCTGTGCCATCCGCAGTTTTAAATAAACCATTGTCTTGTTTGATCAACGTTTCTGGTTGGGTGGAAAAAGAAACACCTATTTGCCCGATTGCGGCATCATCTACATAAATCTGCCCATCACCAGCAACACGAAAATCGTCATTTTGAAGCTGAATACGTTGCCCATTTGAATCAAGAACATACAGACCTTGAGGATTTGTTAAAAATCCTTCTGCATCTAATGTGAGGCTCCCATTGCGAGTGTATGCTTCTCCTTCCACTGGATGCTGTAAGCGATAAAAAATGGCACCTGATTGACCCGTTTCTGCATCTTCTGGTAGTAAACCATCAATCAAAGAAATATCCGTATTCAAGCCCGTTTCTTGCAGCTGACCTTGCTGCATCAAAGCGATTGTTTCTTGCATATAAACACCAGTACCTACTGCTCCAACACCTGTAGCATACTTTCCGTTGATAGGAGCATCCGTTGGAATATTGGAAGGACCTAATTTGGATAAAAACATTTCAGGAAATGATCTAATCGCTGATTGATCCGCTTTATATCCAGGCGTATTTGCGTTTGCCATATTATTTGTCAGTAATTCCGTTCTACGCTGTTGCGCAATCATTCCAGATGCAACTGTATGAAATCCACGAAACATTAGAATGCCTCCTCTTTGTCCAGCTGCAGAACCAGCCAGTTATCTTCTTGAGATTCTATCAATATTATCTAACATGATTCCCGTGCCTATCGCTACACAATCCATAGGGCTCTCTGCTATAAATACTGGCACTTTCAATTCTTCTACAAGAAGATGATCCATTCCATGTAAAAGTGCTCCCCCACCAGTAATGATTACGCCACGGTCAATTATATCGGCCGATAATTCAGGCGGTGTCTTTTCTAAAACATTTTTCGCTGCTTGTACAATAACAGAAACTGATTCGCGTAATGCTTTTTCAATTTCTTCTGAACGAATGGTAATGGTTCTTGGAAGACCAGTTACCATATCACGTCCACGAATATCCATCTCTTCATTACGACTATTTGGAAATACAGTACCTATCGTAATTTTTATGTTTTCCGCTGTACGTTCCCCTATTAAAAGCTTGTACTCTTTTTTTATATATTGAAGGATGTCGTTGTCAAAAACATCTCCGGCAATTTTAATAGATTCAGAAGTAACGATGTCTCCCATTGAAAGTACTGCAACATCTGTAGTACCTCCACCGATATCGACAACCATATTACCGCTTGGTTGGAAAATATCCATTCCTGCTCCAATTGCTGCAACTTTAGGTTCCTCTTCCAAGTATACTTTTTTACCGCCCGATTTTTCTGCTGCTTCTCGAATTGCTTTTTGTTCTACACTTGTAATGTTAGTAGGACAACAAATTAAAATGCGAGGCTTAGATAGAAATCCTTTTACGTTTAATTTGTTAATAAAATGCTTAAGCATTGCTTCTGTCACGTCAAAATCAGCAATTACTCCATCTTTTAGTGGGCGAATAGCAACAATATTCCCTGGTGTTCTGCCCACCATTTGACGTGCTTCTTCTCCAACTGCAAGCACTTTGTTTGAGCTTTTATCTATAGCAACTACGGATGGTTCATTTAAAACAATCCCTTTACCCTTTACATGAATTAATACGTTCGCTGTTCCTAAGTCGATTCCTATATCCTTCGCAAACATTAACAATGTTTCTCCTTCCCTATCTAAACCATTTTATATGTATAATTCCATACGTCTCTAACTTATAATTTTATCATAGTTTTGTCATAAAAACACTTTTTTTATTGACAAATAAACCCTTACTATTTTCCTTCTTTTTGTTTTTTTTTTCAGTAAATGGAGTAATATACTAGAACTTTATAACTAGTTCTATATCATTTGAGTAACGGTATTATTTTCTATTTAACCATTCCATTCAGAAGGGCAAAAAAAAGAATTTTACAGAATGAGAAAACAAGACCAATTTCGTTTAAACAGAGACCAATTATCCTCCATTCGAGAACATTGCTCATAAAAAAGAGTAGCAAAAGGCAACTATTTTAAAAGAAAAAAGCCGTGATTTATTACAAATCACGACCTTTCCCATCTTCCTTTTTTGTTTTCCATTTTCGTTTCGTTGCCTCTCCACCGCGTAAATGCCTGACCGATTTATGATACGCAAGTATTTCTTTGACTTCTTTCGCCAATTGCGGATCCACTAAATGGAGCCTCTCCGTCAAATCCTTATGAACAGTGCTTTTAGAGTGACCGGTCGTGCTCGCGATGGCACGGACAGTTTTCTTTGTTTCAATTACCATTTCCCCTAAACGTATGCATCTATGACGTATCGTTTCGTGCACTAACTCTTCCTTTCGTTAGTAAAGGAACACTTTTCATCACTTTATGCATTCGTATCGGTTTTTATGAATTTCAAATTCGACTTAAGGTGTTACTTCTGCAAAACGCAGAAAAGACTACATCGAATTTATTCAATGTAGTCCAAACGAAATCTGTACATCCATTGGAGGCTTTAAGTCCACTGGATGCTTGGAACTCAGGCGTCACCGGAATTCCATATTTCAGCATATTCACGCTAAAATTTAAATAAATAATGTTTAAAACGCTAGTAATGATTCCGGATTGACTAGGATACCCTCTTCGTTATAAACCTCAAATTGCAAGTGAACACCTGCAGTAGGGTTCCATTCATTTTCAGATGAAGTTGCAAGTGCTTGTCCTTGCTCCACAACATCTCCTACTTTTACTAGAATGCCAGTGACAGAGCGATATTTTGTTTGCATACCATTTGCATGAGATAAGACGATTTCATCTCCTACAAAAGGATCTACATTGACTGCTTCTACTTTTCCACTCATTGCTGCAACTACTTCGAATGGTTCTCCATTCATCGACAGGGATACACCCGTATTCGCTACATAGGTTTGATTGAACACGAGTAATGATTTTTCACGTGTCGCTTCATCTGCTTCCATGTCATAATAGTGCTGTACGACTTCCATGCTATCCAACAAAGTTTCTTTGAAAGGATATTTCATAGATTCTGCTTGTGCATTCGTTTCGATAGTTACTTTATCAGGATCCTTACTAGCATCGGTCCATTTGGACTCTCCTGCTGTATCCGTGTCAACAAACACGTTATACCCCCAAATCATTCCTACGAATGCTACCGAAAACCCCGCATAAATTAGTGGCCAAAACCACGGTTTCTTCGGATTTTTATTCTTCTGAGAAGGCTTGTTTGATTGTTCTTCTCTCATTTTCATCACCTCAATTGCTATTATTTGCATTTGAAGGAGATTTTAAACACGTTGAAAAACTTTTTATTTCTGTTCCTTTATAATAGTGAAGAAGAATGTCATGTGCACCTACAGAATCGTGTGCCAGCACCTCTGCACCGTACTGGCTCATTCCTACTCCATGCCCATATCCGACCGTATCTACTATCACCTTATCATTCTTGAATGTAACTTTAAAATCCGTAGAGGGGAGTCCGAGTAATGTACGAACTTCACGGCCTGTCCACGTTTTACCGTTTATTTGTACCGACTCTACGCGATTAGAATCTGTCTTCGTCACTTGAAATGTTTTCGCTATACTTTCAGACCATTTTAATCCAAAAGCATTTGCCCATTCCTTCTTTGTATACTCGAATTGCTTATTTACATTTGGCGCAAACAGCTCTTCCTCTTCACTTGGTACAGAAACTAAGTACGGAATCGCATACCCACTATAATTTTCCGCACTCTCTGTTTGTCCATTACTAGTCGAAAAGAACATAGCCGTGATCAGCTGATCCTTATAAACAATGATTTCTCCTTCGGTAGAAGCGACGACGTTACGGAGTTTTTCCTCATATTCCTCAAAGGAAGATCCCCATTTTTTCTTTCGTTCTTCTTCGCTTACATACACTTGTTTTTGCACCGTTTTTTCAATAGGTGTTTCCCCATAATTCGTCTCGCGTAACACATACGTCCGAGCAGCGATAGATTGTGCTTTTAAAGCCTCTTCATGAAAGGAAATAGGCATTTCCGCAGCTACAACTCCTAAAACGTACGTTTCGAGAGGAATCTTCTGTTGTTCCCCTTTCACTTCGATTAGTATTGGACATTCAATTTCAAAATCTAGTTCCAATGCAGGTGGTGATTTTGAGTCATGCTTTTCTTTGATTAATAAGAACGGTAGTAACAGGAGGCATATGACAATGAATAATAAGAGTATGTTTTGTTTCATAGAGGTACTATATGCTAGACAGAGAGGGAAAATGAACAAGTAGTTTTAATAGGGAAACTTATGAAGGAATTATTTAACATTAAATAACGTAATGTGGCACTTCGAGATTAATTGTGCGTTGAACGAGACTATTTTACATAAACTCGAGACTATCTCCAAACAGAACGAGACCAATTTGGCGATATCCGAGACCATTTCTCTGAGTAAAGAGCTAGCTTAATGAGATAGAAAATAATTTTTTATTTCATGCTAAACAAGAATTTGATTTTGGAACGATATATTATCCCAAAATTGAATTTTGGAGTCAAAAAATGCTAAAACTGACCAAAAACACATACTAAAATGGGAATTATGCACTCTATAGAAAATATGATAATCTTAATTTGAGGTGATAATTTGATAGCAAAAAAATATTCCACAACACCATACATGGTAGCATTACAATCACTAAAAAAGAGATTGAAAAAAAATCATCCAAAGTACTTAAATATTCAAGAAGAAATACTACAGAAAACTGCTGGAGACATTGGAGAAGAAGCAGTGATGCGTTTCCTTGAACAAGTAAAGTTGCCTTACAGGTTCTATGCATTCCACAATATTTCACTACTTTCCGAATCTCTAATTCAATTAGACATTCTTATTATTTCACCCTATTACGCGTTGATTCTTGAAGTAAAAAACCTAAAGGGAGAATTAACATTCACAACAAATCCTTCACAGCTTGTTCGGCGGCTTGAAAATGGAAAAATCAATGTATTTGATTGTCCCTCATTACAATTAGAGGAATATGAATATCAACTGAACCTTGTTTTCCAAAAAAATAATATTCCCCTGCCAGTCTTCGGAGCAATTGTATTTGCATTCTCAACAAGCCATATCCAAGCCTCTCCATCAAAAACAACCATATTAACACGAAAACAAATCAAACCTTATTTAAGAGAAATGAATATTGAAAGGCCATTCCTCTCAAATAATGAACTAGATCTTATTAAAAACTATATTTTGAATGCACATAAGGAATTTCGGCCATTTCCATTAATTAAATACTTCTCCATTAATCCTGATTCAATCATTCATGGGGTCGAGTGCAGTAATTGCAACTTAATTGGAATGAAAAAAGTGCAGCACAATTGGTTTTGCCCTAAATGCAAAAACTATCAAAGAAATGCACATGAAAAAGCCTTGAAAGACTATTTTTTGATTTACAAAAATACGATGTCTAACAAAGAATGCCAGCAATTTTTAAAACTCGATAACAAACATCAAGCTACAAGAATATTAAAAAACACGATGCTAATAAAAACTGGTCAATCCAGAAATACTAAATATAGCATTAGATCCCCTAAATGAAAATCCATTTTTTAGCACTTCGAGACAAAATAACTCAAAGTCGAGACCAATTCCACTATATTAGCAACCATATCCTAAGTAAACAAGACCAAAAATATCCTTCGACAAAAAAAGCACCATGCATGTATGAATGCACAGTGCTTTACATATATTATACAAGTTGAATTGCTTTCTCTGGGCTTTCGGTACCGATTCTTTCAATATCCGCACCAAGTGCTGCAAGTTTTTTGTCGAAATCAACGTAGCCACGGTCTAAGTGATAAAGTTCAGTTACACGTGTAATACCTTCAGCTACAAGACCAGCGATAATAAGTGCTGCTGCTGCGCGTAAGTCCGTTGCTGCGACTTCTGCACCTTGTAAATTAGATGGTGATTCCATAATTACGGAACGTCCTTCGATTTTCATGTTGCCATTCATCCGTCGGAATTCTTCCACATGCATAAAACGGTTTTCAAATACAGTTTCTGTAATGATTCCTGTTCCATGAGCAGTCATCATCAATGCCATCATTTGTGATTGCATATCTGTAGGGAAACCAGGATGTGGCATTGTTTTAATATCAACTGATTTTAATGGTTCTGAAGAACGTATACGTAAGCCTTGATTTTCTTCAGTTACTTCAACGCCCATTTCTTGCAATTTAGAAATTAGTGCTGTCATATGCTCAGGTACAGCATTTTCGATTAGCACATCGCCTTTTGTAATTGCAGCTGCAACCATGAATGTTCCTGCTTCAATACGATCTGGGATGATATGGTGCTCTGTTCCGTGTAATTCAGATACACCTTCAATACGTATTGTATCTGTACCGGCACCTTTGACACTTCCACCCATTTCGTTGATGAAGTTAGCTAAATCGACAATTTCCGGCTCTTTAGCAGCATTTTCGATAATCGTGATGCCTTCAGCAAGCGCTGCAGCAGTCATAATATTTTCTGTTGCTCCTACGCTCGGTACGTCTAAATAGATTTTTGCACCTTGTAAGCGTCCATTTGTTTTTGCTTCTACAAAGCCATGTCCGAACGAAATTTCAGCGCCCATCGCCTCAAAGCCTTTTAAATGCTGATCAATAGGGCGTGAGCCTATTGCACAACCACCTGGAAGAGCAACGCGTGCAAAACCATTGCGCGCTAAAATTGGACCCATTACAAGTATAGATGCACGCATTTTACGCACATACTCAAATTGTGCTTCACTTGAAAGTCTCTCTTGAGAATCAATTATTACTTGATTTAGTTCTGGATTGTATATAACTTGTGTATTTAAACTTTTTAACACTTCATTAATTGTCAAAACGTCTGCTAGTGTAGGTACATCTTTGATTACATTTTGTCCTTTGGTGGCAAGTAAAGCAGCAGCAAGAACTGGTAGAACAGCATTTTTCGCGCCTTCCACTCTTACATTTCCTTTTAAAGTTTGACCGCCCTTAACAACGATTTTATCCACTTCTTTCCCTCCGCGTTCTTATCCTCATTTGCTCATATATAATCGAAAATATGTATGATGTCATTATTAGGAATTACAAAACAATATACATCATACAACGAATTTCGAGTATATACAAGCATCAAAAACACTATTTTCTACTGCTAATTTAGTTCATTTTCATTGCTATAGTATACGTTATACCCAGTCTTTTCGTGTAGATAATCTTAAATTACCCCAGTGTGTTTCACATAAAACCTAATCGACAAAATATTTCCCAGGAAATAAGAGGAGATTCTACATGCTCATACAAACTACTCCATTATTTGCATGAGCATAAAGAATCTTTTTCCATTAATTAAATAGAAATGGCAATTGATTTGACCAATTCGTTAGATTTAAGAAAAAATTAGCAACAGTTGAACCGATCATTATACTTATTAAAATAAATAACAGCTGTGCCTGGAAAACTTTATTTTTTTTAATTACCTTTTCAATCATAATTGCTTGAAGTGCATAAAATGATATACCGATAAAAAATATATTTGCTAAGATAGCAATGATTGCCTGTTGGCCATTTAATAAAAACATTTCCGTCCTCCTACATTTAAACTAGATTAGTAGCAAAGTAGCCCTATAAGAAAAAAACGGACAGAACTAGTTCTGCCCGCTTGTTAAATCAGTTAAAATCAAAATTGCCTGCACGATAAATAAAATCCGTGACATTCACCGGAGGCAGTCCTTATTTATCACAGAAATAATAAGGTTTAAATGTTACCCTCATAAACGTTGATACGATTCATCGCACGTTTCAAAGCAAGTTCAGCACGATTGAAATCAGTTGAATCTTGCTTATGTTGAAGACGTTCTTCTGCACGTTTCACCGCTTCTTTTGCACGAGTTACATCGATATCTGAAGCAACTTCAGCAGATTGAGCTAAAATCGTTACCTTTTCAGGTCGAACTTCAACAAATCCACCGTTTACTGCTACATACTCTGATTTTCCATCTTTTTTCAATTTAACTGCACCGATTACAAGTGGCGCAACCATTGGAATATGGCCAGGTAAAATACCGATTTCACCAGATGCTGTTTTAGCGATAATCATGTCTACTTCAGAATCGTATACCGGGCCGTCGGGAGTGACAATATTGACTATAAGTGTCTTCATATTTTTTCCTCCTGGTCCGAATTATTATACTTCTACGCCCATGCTTTTCGCTTTTTCTACAACTTCTTCAATGCGTCCCACTAGACGGAAAGCATCTTCTGGTAAATGGTCATATTTTCCTTCAAGAATTTGTTTGAATCCTTCAACAGTTTCTTTAACTGGAACATAAGAACCTTTTTGACCTGTAAATTGTTCTGCAACATGGAAGTTTTGAGATAGGTAGAACTGAATACGACGTGCGCGGTTTACTACCAACTTGTCTTCGTCCCCTAATTCATCCATACCTAAGATCGCGATAATATCTTGAAGCTCTCTGTAGCGTTGTAATGTATATTGCACTTGACGTGCTACATCATAATGCTCTTGTCCTACGATTTCAGGTGAAAGCGCACGAGAAGAAGAAGCTAACGGATCAACCGCTGGGTAAATACCCATCTCAGATAATTTACGTTCTAAGTTTGTTGTCGCATCTAAGTGAGCGAAAGTTGTTGCTGGAGCTGGATCCGTATAGTCATCGGCAGGTACATAAATCGCTTGGATAGATGTAACAGAACCAGTATTTGTAGACGTGATACGCTCTTGTAATTGACCCATTTCAGTAGCAAGCGTTGGTTGGTAACCAGCTGCTGATGGCATACGACCTAAAAGAGCCGAAACCTCAGAACCCGCTTGAGTGAAACGGAAGATATTGTCGATGAATAAAAGTACGTCTGCACCTTGCTCATCACGGAAATATTCAGCCATTGTAAGACCAGTTAAAGCTACACGCATACGTGCACCAGGTGGCTCATTCATTTGACCGAATACCATTGCTGTTTTCTTAATAACGCCAGAATCGCTCATCTCGTGGAATAAGTCATTTCCTTCACGTGTACGCTCTCCAACACCAGCGAATACCGAAATACCACCATGTTCTTGAGCAATGTTGTTGATAAGTTCTTGAATAAGAACTGTTTTCCCTACTCCGGCACCACCGAATAGACCGATTTTACCACCTTTGATATATGGAGCTAAAAGGTCTACTACTTTGATACCTGTTTCAAGAATTTCAACTTCTGTTGAAAGATTTTCAAATGTTGGTGCTTGACGGTGAATTGGATCACGACGCTCTTCAGTCGGAATTTCTTCTCCTAAGTCAATTACATCACCAAGAACGTTAAATACGCGTCCTAAAGTTACATTACCAACCGGAACAGAAATTGCTGCACCAGCATCTATTACCTCTGCACCACGTTTAAGTCCGTCAGTAGATGACATTGCGATTGTGCGAACAGAATCATCCCCTAAGTGTAAAGCTACTTCTAACGTTAACGTAGTAGGAGCTTCGTTTGGACGTTCAATAGCTACAGTCAATGCATTATAGATAGCTGGTAAGTGGCCGTTGTCAAACTTTACGTCAACAACTGGACCCATTACTTGTAGTACTTGTCCTTTGTTCACTACTGTTCCCTCCTGTCTTACTTTCTTTCTTTACCTATTCTAGAGCCGATGCACCGCCGACAATTTCCGTAATCTCTTGCGTTATCGCAGCTTGACGTGCTCGGTTATATACTAATGTTAAGTTACTAATCAAATCAGTTGCGTTATCTGTCGCGGATTTCATCGCAGACATACGCGAAGCATGTTCACTTGCTTTACCGTCGAGTAATGCACCGAAAATTAGGCTTTCCGCATATTGAGGAAGTAACACTTCTAGAATCGCCTCACTTGAAGGTTCAAATTCATAAGAAGCAGTTGTGCCTTTTTCTACTGCAATATCCGTAAGTGGCAGTACCTTTTTCTCCGTTACTTCACTGGAGATGGCACTGACAAAGTGGTTATAGTACATATAAAGTTCATCATATGTACCATCCGTGAACATACCAACAGCTCTGCGCGCAATTTCTTTAATATCAGAAAAAGCTGGTTGGTCAGGTAAACCTATAACTTCCCCGATTACATTAGAACCACGTTTTACGAAGAAGTCACGTCCCATACGACCAATTGCCAGAATTACATACTCATCTTTTGAAGCGTGACGTTGTGCTATTGCATTGGCAACAGCTCGAATAACGTTACTGTTGTAAGCTCCAGCTAAACCACGATCAGAAGTGATGACAAGATATGCAGTCTTTTTAACAGGACGGGTAGTTAACATTGGATGTCCACTATCACTTGTACCTGAAGCAATTGCACCGACTACCTCTTGAATTTTACCCATGTAAGGAACATATGCTTTTGCATTCTCCTCCGCACGGTTCAACTTAGAAGCAGAAACCATTTGCATAGCTTTTGTAATTTGACTTGTTTTCTTAGTTGACGTAATTTTGCTTTTAATGTCGCGTAATGATGCCACTGGTATTTCACCACCTTATTGTTTTTTTCACATCGACAAAGATATTATTCAGATATTGCGAAAGTTTTTTTGAATGCAGAAATAGCATTGTTCATATCTTCATCTGAAGGAAGAGCTTTAGTCGTGCGAATATGATCTAAAACGTTTGTGTGGTTTGTATCTAACCAGCTATATAACTCTGCTTCAAAGCGACTGATATCTTTAACTGGGATATCATCTAAATGGCCACGTGTTAGAGCATATAAAATCATAACTTGTTTTTCTACTTTAATAGGAGAGTTCAAGTCTTGTTTTAATACTTCTACTGTACGAACACCACGGTTAAGTTTCGCTTGAGTTGCAGCGTCAAGATCTGAACCGAATTGAGCAAATGCTTCAAGCTCACGGTAAGCAGCTAAGTCAAGACGTAGTGTACCCGCAACACTCTTCATTGCTTTAATTTGAGCTGATCCACCTACACGGGATACGGATAAACCAGCGTTGATCGCTGGACGTACACCAGAGAAGAATAAATCAGATTGTAAGAAAATTTGACCATCTGTAATCGAGATTACGTTTGTTGGAATGTAAGCAGAGATATCTCCCGCTTGTGTTTCAACGAATGGTAATGCAGTGATTGAACCTGCACCTAAAGTTTCATTTAACTTCGCAGCACGCTCAAGTAGACGGCTGTGTAAGTAGAATACATCCCCTGGATATGCTTCACGACCTGGAGGACGTTTAAGAAGTAATGAAAGTTCGCGGTATGCAGCAGCTTGTTTAGATAGATCATCATAAACGATCAGTACGTGCTTACCTTCGAACATGAATTCTTCTGCCATAGTTACACCAGCATAAGGTGCTAGGTATAATAATGGAGCTGGTGCAGATGCAGATGCAGTTACAACGATTGTGTAATCTAAAGCACCTTTTTTACGAAGTGTTTCTACTACGTTACGTACAGTCGATTCTTTTTGACCGATAGCAACATAGATACAAATCATATCTTGGTCTGCTTGGTTAAGGATTGTATCAATCGCAACAGATGTTTTACCTGTTTGACGGTCACCGATGATTAACTCACGTTGTCCACGTCCGATTGGTACAAGAGCGTCAATCGCTTTTATACCTGTTTGAAGTGGCTCATGTACAGATTTACGTGCCATAACCCCTTGTGCAGGACTTTCGATTGGACGAGTTTTTGTAGTTGCAATAGGACCTTGTCCGTCAACTGGTTGGCCAAGTGGATTGACAACGCGGCCAATCAATTCTTTACCAACAGGAACTTCCATAATACGGCCTGTTCGACGTACTTCATCGCCTTCTTTGATGTCTGTGTATGGTCCAAGGATAACGATACCAACGTTGTTCGCTTCCAAGTTTTGTGCCATACCTAAAACACCAGTTGAGAATTCTAAAAGCTCTCCAGCCATGACGTTGTCGAGGCCATGAGCACGCGCGATACCGTCACCAATTGTGATTACTGTACCAACGTCGCTAACTTTCATCTCAGATTCATAATTCTCAATCTGCTGTTTAATCAAGACACTGATTTCTTCAGCTTTGATGCTCATGTATGTCACCTCTCAAAATTCATAATATTAACCGATCAAGTTACGTTTTAAGCGATCTAATTTAGTACTTAGAGTGCTATCGTAAATGCGGTTTCCGATTTGAACACGAATTCCACCAATAATAGATGGATCTACAATGTTTTGAATACGTAAAGATTGTTTACCTACATTTTTTGCAAATACAGATGAAACGCTTGCACGTTCTTCTTCTGTTAAATCACGTGTAGTATATACTTTCGCTTCTGCAATACCTTGTGCTTCGTTCGAAAGTGTCATAAATTCAGAAATAATGTCTGAAACTTCGTTTAATCTCTTTTTATCAATTAGCACTAAAAGTGTATTGATAACGATAGGATTTGCATTAGCAAAAACTTCACGAATCAAGTCTTTTTTCTTGTCTAAAGAAAGCTTTGGAGATGTGAATAGAGTTTTCAAATCTTTATTGCCATTCCAGACAACTTTAAGTTCACGTAAATCATTTTCTACTGATTGAAGCTCGTTTTTTTGTTGTGCTAGTTCAAACAATGCGATTGCGTAACGCTGTGCTGCAGTTGATTTACTCAATTAACTTCGCCTGCCTTCGCAATCGTTGCCTCGATTAGCGCACGATTATCTTCTTCCGAAACTTCTTTTTCAAGAACTTTGGACGCTGCAAGTACAGAAAGTGAAACTACTTCTTGTCGTACTGCCGCAATCGCTCTTTCTTTTTCTGTATCGATTTCACGGATAGCAGATTCTTTTAAACGCGCTGCTTCAGAACGAGCAGTTGTGATAATTTCTTCACGAGACGCTTCGCCTTGCTTTTTCGCATTTTCTACAATCGCTAGTGCTTCCGTGCGTGCTTCTTTAAGTAAGTCACGTTGTTCTTCCAGTAATCGTTCTGATTCTTGGCGGCTAGATTCAGCTGCTTCAATTTCACTTGCGATTAATTCTTCACGTTGAGTCATAATCCCCATTAATGGACCCCAAGCTACTTTCTTTAAAAGTACAAGAAGTAAAATAAAGAAGAATAATGTAGCAAAGATATCCCAAGTGTTAAAACCACTATGGGCTGCTTCAGCACCAAGTACAAGGTAATCAAAAGACACGATTGTTTCACTCCTTTCAAACGCTAATAAGAGATCTTGCTTCTATAATGTATAAATGTATTTATTGTTTTCTAATTCATAAAGAGAATGGCGGATAAAAACCCGCCATTATAGATTTTGTAAGTGGTTCTTATTTGTTTAATACGATGAAAGCGATAACTGCTGCGATAATTGGAATCGCCTCAACTAATGCTACCCCGATGAACATAACTGTTTGTAAAGCTCCACGTGCTTCTGGTTGACGAGCAATACCTTCTACTGTTTTTGAAACGATTAAACCGTTACCGATACCTGCACCAAGTGCACCTAAACCGATTGCTATAGCTGCTGCTAAAAGACCAACTGAACCTACCATTGTGTAATTTCCTCCTTGGAATGTTGTTTTTTTTTATTTATTTCTGCCTAGTTTCCTAAACAGTTATATTAATGGTCTGACGACACTTTATGTGACATATAAACCATTGTTAACATAACGAAAATGAATGCTTGGATCCCACCTATAAATAGGGAGAAACCTTGCCATGCCATTGCTGGAATAATTGCTCCAACAAAGCCGAAAATACTAGAAGTTGCTAATCCTGCGATCAGTCCTAAAAGAACTTCCCCCGCATAGATATTACCGTAAAGACGAAGACCAAGTGTCAACGTATTTGCGAATTCTTCAATAATTTTTAATGGAAATAAAAATGGAAGTGGTTTTAAATAAGTATCAACATTATATTGTTTAAAACCTTTCATTTGAATTCCGTAGTAGTGCGTTAAAACGATGATCATAACGGATAATGTCATGGTGATGGTTGGGTCTGCTGTTGGAGATTTCCACCAAAGTACCCCATCATACGTGATGGCAAATGGAAGACCTAATACGTTTGCTACTGCAATAAACATAATTAGTGTAATCCCAAGTACATGGAAACGCCCACCTGTTTTCCAGTCGAAGTTACTTTTAATAATCCCCTTCACAAAATCCATAATCCATTCCATGAAGTTCTGCATACCAGTCGGTTTCATTTTTAAGTTTCTTGTCGCAATATAAGCAATTAAGAAAACGATAAGTGTAGTTACCGCAAGCATTAAAATGTTTGACCAGTTTCCATACAGTCCTAAAAACTTGAACGTTGGATTTGCATGTTCCACGATTCATTCACCTCTCTTTCACAATCTCATAGTTAATGTCTTGCATGAAACACAATTCTTTCTACTATTAGTAGAACATAGGGAATCATTAATCCGATAACTGTGCTGATCAGATGTATGTACTCTGGAAGGGCAAGGGCAATTGCAACAGCTGCAACGCCTGATGCGAAGCGAAAAGTTGTGCCGAGACCTGCTCGTCCTTTTCCATTTGTCAACACTCGATCAAATTTCTCCATTCTACGTACTAGAATCCAGAAATTATACAGACCAAATAAAGAACCTAGTGCTAAGCCCGCAAAAATTGGCGAATATGGGGTAAATCCCCAACCTAGCGCACATGCTCCGAGCAAAAAAAATATGTACTTTTTCTGCTTCGTATAAATACGTTGCATTTCCTGCATGGGTCTTCAGTCTCCTGAATCATATTTTCGAATGGTAGTAATAATGGCGAACACACCAACCGTAAGGCCAGCGAGTAAACATATTACTAAAAATACTGGAGTGGTTCTAAAAGTATCGTCTATCCACATTCCTGTGAATATACCTATTAAGATAGAACCTACAAGCTGTGAGAGAATCGCAGAATACATCGCTATCCCTTGTAACGGACGTCTATTTCGACGCATAAAAGAGTCCTCACGTTTTTCCTATTTAAGTAAAAACTGTGAAACTAGTAGAAAGTTGATACGACAAGTGTTTCGAGCATGAAACCCCTATCATTGATATCCTTTGTAAGCATACAATAGGGGCAATTTGATGTCAATTAGAAGTAGTGAAATTCTTCACATATACTTCACAATTGACATCTTATCGACAAATTTAATAGAGTCAATTTACTTCTTTTTCTTAAAAAACGATAAATGATTCTATTTACCCAATTACTTCGTACCGAATAGTCTGTCTCCTGCATCGCCTAACCCTGGAACAATATAGCCATGGTCATTTAGCTTTTCATCTAAAGCTGCAATATAAATATCTACATCTGGATGAGCTTTTTTCAATGCTTCTACACCCTCTGGAGCAGCAATCAGACACATAAATTTAATGCTTGTTGCACCACGCTTTTTCAAAGAGTTAACTGCTTCAATTGCGGAACCTCCAGTTGCAAGCATCGGATCTACAAGGATGAAATCACGTTCTGCAACATCTGCGGGAAGCTTTACATAATATTCAACAGGTTGCAATGTTTCTGGATCTCGATAAAGACCAACATGTCCAACCTTCGCAGCTGGTATGAGTTTCAAGATTCCATCAATCATTCCAATACCTGCACGCAGAATAGGAACAATCCCTATTTTCTTACCAGCAAGTACTTTTGATTTTGTTTTTTGTACAGGAGTTTCCACTTCTGTCTCCTCTAATGGTAAATCACGTGTAATCTCAAACGCCATGAGTGTCGCAACCTCGTCTACAAGTTCACGAAACTCTTTAGTTCCAGTGTTTACATCACGGATATATGTAAGTTTGTGTTGAATGAGTGGATGATCAAATACAAATACTTTTGGCATATGGCGTATCTCCTTCTCGTTTTATTTGCAATTCTACTAATTATAACAAAAGAATATGGTTACATACTAGTAATCCTACGTTCTTAATATTGCGTCTATTTTAAGCCAACATAGGATTGTAAATATATTGTCATTGATTGCCTTTGTTCATTTTCCCACTCCTCACATATTGCCCAATAGTCTTTTTTTAAATTCATTCAAAAATAAAATATAAGAACATCCATTTTACAAGTTGAAATGAAAGGTTAGACAGTATACAACGGAAAAGGCTACTTTTCCAAAGAAAAGTAGCCTTCATATACTAAACTATTAATTGTATAATGGGAATTTTGCTGTTAATGTAGAAACACGTTCTTTAGATTCTTTAAGTACAGCTTCGTCTTCATGGTTTTTCAGAAGTTTTGCAATGATTGAAGCGATTTCTTTCATTTCTTCTTCTTTGAATCCACGTGATGTAACTGCTGGAGTACCAATGCGAACTCCTGATGTAATGAAAGGACTAGATGTATCAAATGGAATCGTGTTTTTATTTACTGTAATTCCAACCTCATCAAGTACATGCTCCGCTACCTTACCTGTTAAATCTAAAACAGAAACGTCTAATAGCATAACGTGATTATCAGTTCCACCAGAAACAATGCGTATACCTTCTGCAGTTAAGCTATCTGCAAGAGTTTTAGCATTTGCAATCACTTGTGCTTGATACTCTTTAAATTCAGGTTTTTGAGCTTCCCCAAATGCTACAGCTTTTGCAGCAATTACATGCATTAATGGTCCACCTTGAATTCCAGGGAAAATTGTTTTATCAATTTTCTTAGCGAACTCTTCAGTTGTTAAGATTAATCCACCACGTGGTCCACGTAATGTTTTATGTGTCGTCGATGTAACGAAATGTGCATATGGAACTGGATTCGGATGAAGTCCAGCTGCTACTAAACCTGCGATATGTGCCATATCTACAAACAAGTAAGCTCCTACTTCATCAGCAATTTCACGGAATATAGCAAAGTCGATCGTACGTGAATACGCACTTGCTCCAGCTACGATCATTTTAGGCTTATGTTCTAATGCAATCGCACGAACATTTTCATAGTCGATCGTTTCTGTTTCTTTATCCACACCATAATCGATGAAGTTATATTGAATTCCACTAAAGTTAACTGGAGAACCGTGCGTTAAGTGACCACCATGGGAAAGATTCATACCTAAAATTGTGTCCCCTGGTTGTAACGCAGTCATATATACTGCCATATTCGCTTGAGAACCTGAATGTGGTTGAACATTTGCATGCTCAGCTCCAAAAATTTCTTTTAATCGATCACGAGCGATATTTTCCACTACATCCACATGCTCACAGCCACCATAGTAGCGTTTACCTGGGTAGCCTTCTGCATATTTATTTGTCAGTACAGAGCCTTGCGCTTCCATAACTGCTTCTGATACAAAGTTTTCTGATGCAATTAACTCAATATTTGCTTGTTGACGTTTTTTCTCTGCCAGCATAGCTTCATGTACCGCTGGATCTTGTGCTAAAATCTTTTCCACTCTTAGTTCCTCCTCCAATATCATCCGTAAAATGCACGTTCTCCGCCAATTAGCTTTGGACGTGTTCTCGCAATCGTAACGATCGCTTCCCCAATATGCTTTGTGGACACGCGAATCGGAACAGCAACAGGTTTCAATTGCATACCAATAAGCGTTTGTCCTATGTCAATGCCGGCATGTGCTTGTACATGCTCGACAACTACAGGGTCTTGAAATTGAGTGTACGCATAGGCAGACATAGAGCCACCTGCACGAACAACTGGAATAACCGAAACTTCTGGTAATCGATAGAGAAGCTGGGTTTCTCTTTCCATTGTTATTGCTCGATTTATATGTTCACAACCTTGAAATGCTAAATGAACCTTATTTCGATCAGCAAAAGCACGCAAAGGTTCATATAAAACCTCTGCTACCTCTAAGCCACCAGCAGTACCAATTTTCTCACCGATAATTTCCGAAGTTGAACAGCCAATAACAAATAGATCATTCTCTTTTAAGAACGCTTGCTGCTCAACCTCGAGTAGAAGCTGTTCTATTTGTTGTTTCCACAAACTTTTTGCTTCCATCTAATAATCGCCTTCTTCTATTTATAAATTAGTTCTCTAATGCCGAAATTTTTTCTACACGGCGCTCGTGACGTCCACCTTCAAAGTCTTGCGCAAGCCAAGTAGCTACGATTTCTCTAGCAAGTCCTGGACCTATTACACGTTCACCCATTGCAAGAACATTAGAGTCGTTATGACATCTTGTTGCTTTTGCAGAAAATACATCATGCACTAATGCACATCGAATACCTTTTACTTTATTCGCCGCAATCGACATACCAATACCTGTACCACAAATTAATATACCACGATCAAACTTCCCATTTGCCACACCTTCTGCTACCGGCATTGCATAATCAGGATAATCGACTGAATCATCGTTTGTTGGACCGAAATCCTCATAGGAAAGTCCAAGCTCTTCTAATTGTTGAATAATTTCTTTACGGAGATTATTACCGCCGTGATCGGAAGAAATCGCTATTTTCAAATCGTTCCCTCTTTTCTGTTCATATTCCTACTCATCATACCATTATTCTGCACAAAAAAATACAATTCACACGAAGTGAATTGTATTTTTTGACGAATTTCTGTCATTTTTTTAAAAATACTTGTTATTTCAATATATTCTTCACCAAAAAACGAACAATAAATATTATTATAACATTATTATTCGGTTTTTTCATTATACGAACATAATGTATACATTATTTTGTATTACGATCAAAAAGGCTTATTACATTATATAGTTCTTCAGATTGTTTCTTCAAATCAACTGATAAGTGATCGATTTCTTCAATAGAACGTGCTTGTTCATCAGTAGCACTTCGTACCTCTTCTGCTCCTGCGGATGTTTCTTCTGCTATTGCAGCAACCTCTTGTGATTGTTGGGCTGTACTTTCAATATTTGTTAACTGCTTTTCAACCAATGAAGATATTTCTACTACTGATTCGGCCATCTCATGTATTTTATTGGACATACCTTCTACTGCCTCGTTTGTCTCAGAAACACGCTTCGCTTCACCTACAGCAAAGCTTACTTGATTTGTCATTTGTTGAACGACAGTTTGCACATCCGTTTGGATAGCAAGGATAAGCTCAGATATCCCTTGTACCGCCTTAGCACTTTCATCCGCTAGTTTGCGAACCTCTTCAGCTACAACTGCAAAGCCTTTTCCATGCTCCCCCGCACGTGCAGCTTCAATAGACGCATTTAATGCAAGCAAGTTCGTTTGAGCAGCGATATCTCCAACTAACTGAATAATACTTTCGACTTTTCCTGCGTTTTCTTCTAATTGGTGCACATTTCCTAATGCTGCCTCACTACCAGAAGCAATCTTCTGGATCCCATTTACAAGCGATTGTATAGCTTGCGTAGTTTGGGCTAGTCCATGAATCATTTCCTGAGATTGTACAGAAGACTTTTCAGCACGTTTATTTACTTCTGAAGCAAGCGTTCTGACGTCTTCTACAGATTCTGCTGTTTCTTGTACTGCTATCGCTGATTGTTCTGCACCTTGTGAAATTTGTGCAATCGTACTTGCGATTGCTTCTGCTTGCTCCGATGCCACAGATGATTGCGCTGATAGTTGTTGAACAGTATTATTTGTCTTCTCAAAATTCTTTTCAATGCCTTGAACCATTTCTCTTAAATTCACAAGCATCGCCTGAAATGCTACTGCAACGGATTGAATCTCATCTTTGGATTTGGGAACTTCCACATCCACCCCAATTTTTCCTTCTGAAGCAAGATTTGCAACTTTTTCTAGATTAAATAAAGGCTTAATAAGTAATCCACTAAAAAAGTAAGCCAATATACCAGACCATAAAATACCTAAAGCGTACATAGCAATCTCAAAAGGTACAGATTTAGTAGTAGTATCAAAGATAAGCGGTTGTATAAAATTAATAAAAATAGCACTTGTTGTATATGTAATTAAAGCTAAAACAGTGACAAACAGCACAATCTTCTTTTGTATTCCGAACGCATACTTCTTCTTTTTTTCTTTCATCCTTAATCCCCCTGAAGTTTTTTCACTAGTTCATCCGTTAGTACATTCAATTCTCTATACGTAGCTTCATATGTACGCAAGTCTCCACCATATGGATCAGATACATCACGTACAGCTTGGGGTGTTACGTACTCTGTGTACATGTAGACTTTTGATATCGCATGCGGAAATGCAAAGATGATAGCTTGTTTATGGGATGCCGTCATCGTTAATATGATATCTGCCCAGTCAACTATTTGTTCATTTAATGCGGATGATTTATGTTTAAACTGGATAGATCCATTCTCCAATACTTTTTGCCCATTTGAAGACATATTACCTCCATCCATCGCATAAATACCTGCTGAACGCACCTCCACACCATTTAAATGACGCTCTTTCAACAATGCCTCTGCAATTGGACTACGACACGTATTTCCCGTGCAAACAAATAATATATTCATCGTACTAATTCCCCATCTCTAGTATATAATAAAAAGTCCTATAATTGTTTTAAATTTTATGATTATTTTTGACTATATTGTGTGAATCAACAAAATACGGTTAATTATTTTGTAACGTTAAAATTCCCATTATTAATAATATCAATCCCGCAAATCTCATGATGAAAGCTCGGTTCATAATTGCATACTTATATATTATATTTTGCGCAATAAACACTGCTAAAAATGAAAAAATTCCCGAGCTGAGTATGAATATAAACTTCTCTACTTTTAGCATACCAAATGAAATACTTACTGAAAAGGTATCAACGCTTGCTACGACTGCCAATAGAAACGGAGATAAAAGAGGAGCTTGCTTTGGAGATTGTGTAAGAATCATTTGTAATCCCAGTAATGAAAGAAGAACTCCAGATAAATAGGGACTTGCATGCTGAAGATAATTCTGCACGATAATCCCTGCGTAATAACCGATTAAAGGAAAAAGCATATGTAATGCCGCAACCCATGCAGCTAGAGTAAATACTTGTTTTCTATAAGATACTAGAGAAAACAATATTAGTACATCCACAGACATTAATACACCAGCCAAAATTTCACGCCACAAAAAAATCTCCCCCGTCCATTTGCATAATTAACTATATGCAAACTATTAGGAGAGAATACACTCAGACTGTATGAGAAATGCTTTCATTCTTCGTTGCTAGCACTCGTTGTAAGCAAATGAACTTAAGTTCTATTCGCTTCCGCACCTCGCCTAACAAGCGTTTTCATTACAGTCTTTAAACTATTCCTCTACATCTATATCGCTAATATTCAAAGAGATTATTAACTATACCAGTTACCTTTAGCAGCCTTTTCTAATCTATTCATAATCGCACTTCCAACACCATGTTTAGGAAAAGCTGGTACAAGGACTAAATCAGCATCTGATTCATCACATTTTCTAAGAGCTTCGTACAATAGGTGTGCAGCATCTTCCAGTTGATTTTCCTTGCCTAATGTAAAAAAGTAATCCGCATTACTTTCACTGTATAGGTCACTTGCAATTAGCGCTACTTTTTTATGATCACTATGTATGCTTTCCACTGCTTTTTGAACTTCAATTATCGAAGCTTCTATTAAATAGACTGGAGCATCCGGTGCGTAATGTGCGTACTTCATTCCTGGCGCTCTAGGAGCTTCTGCTTTATCTGTCAGTTTTGCTTCATTTACTGGACCAATCACTTTTTCAAGCATTTCTTTCGTAACTCCACCTGGACGAAGAATTGTTGGTCTTTCAGTTGTAACATCCAAAACCGTAGATTCTAAGCCAATCCCTGTTGTACCTCCGTCTACTATTAAAGGTATCTTTCCTTTTAAGTCATGTAGCACGTGGACTGCCTGAGTCGGACTAGGTTTTCCGCTTCTATTTGCACTCGGAGCAGCAACCGGTTTTTTTAAACGTCTAAGTAATTCTAGGGCTATTGGATGCTCAGGCATTCTTACACCAACTGTATCTAATCCGGCTGTAACGTTTTCAGCAAGAGTATTTGGTTTTAATGGCAAAATCAACGTTAGGGCTCCTGGCCAAAATGCATCCATACATTCCATGGCAAGCTTTGGTATATTCATCGTAAATGAATGGAGATCTTTTTTATCACCAATGTGAACAATTAATGGGTTATCCTGCGGTCTTCCCTTCGCCTCGAATATTTTTCGGACAGCAGTTTCTTTGGTAGCATCAGCACCTAAACCATACACTGTCTCTGTTGGAAATGCGACCGTTTCTCCATCATTTAATAAATCCACAGCTTGTGTATAACCAAGTTCTTTTGTGGATAAGTTATCCACACTCACAATTTGTGTTTTCATGTCGTAATTACTCCTTTCTCTATAAGTTGTCCACATTTTGTGTATAACTATTAATTATATGTGGATTATTATGTGGAAAACTTCTTTTTTAACCATTCCCATACAAAAAATTTAGGTTTCTCTTTTTTCTTTTCTTCTTTCATTTCATCCTTATAACAAACTTTTGGAAACAGTGCACACCACCAATTATCCCCGCGACCACTGCCTATTTTAATAACAATCGAGTCTACGTATGTTTGTGCTACTATCCCATCATTCCACACTTTCGGAGGAAACAATGCTTGTCCTGTGGATAAAATAATTTTATCTTCATATTTTTCTGATAAATTATCCACAACTTCTTCTAATTGTGCATAAGTTTTCTCGGGATTACTTGCGTAACTTCGTAAAATAGGCTCAATACTATCTCTTACTTCATTTTTAAATTGTTGATCTTCTACCGAATTGCTATTGGCAATAAGACGAAATCGTGTTCCATCTGTTTGCTCCATAGGTTGAAATAGAATAAATAAACAAAATTGAATAAGTAGCAACATCCATACAAATAAAATAACCGCGTCTATTTGTTTGCCAATCCTTGGTGTTCTTTTTATCTCGTAATCTGGTAACATATAACATTCCTCCCTTAGGAACATTGTTACCAATAGATTCATAACTTATTCATTGATTGTACAAAAAACAAAACGATTTTTTTTATTAATGTCCTTAACCACTTCTACTGCCGCATTAGGAAATGCTTTTTGAAGCATCTTTTGAACGGCTGTGCCCTGCTCGTAGCCAATCTCAAAGCCTATTAAACTTGGGATATTCATCATGGCAGGAAGCTGTTCTGCCATTTTTCTATATAATTGCAATCCATCTTCTTCTGCAAACAATGCTAGATGTGGCTCGTATTCTATTACGGTATCGGAAAGGGACTCTGCTTCCTGTTGTCCAATGTAGGGTGGATTAGATAAGATGATATCCCATTTTTGATTTGCAATAGGCGCGAGTAGATCACCTTGTTTGAATCGAACTTCGGCGTCTAAACGCTGAGCATTTTTCATCGCAACTCGGAGTGCTTCGGTTGAAATATCGGTTGCAGTTACTATAGTATTCGGCATTTCTTTTTTTATGGAAATCGCAATAGCACCACTTCCAGTTCCGATATCAGCGATCTGTAAGACTTTATTGGTATCGAACAATTTTAATGCACGTTTTTTTACATCTTCTATTAATTCTTCTGTTTCAGGTCGAGGGATTAAGACGTTTTCGTTTACTATAAAATCTCTCCCATAAAACGTTTCCTGTCCAATAATGTATTGAAAAGGACGACCAGTTGCATGCTCCTCCACATATGCCCAAAAAGTTTGGAACGCTTCTTGGGATATTTCTTCATACATAGCCATCATCAATTCAGAATAATTTTTCTTTAATACATGCTGCAACAAATAACGAGCCACTTCTTTTTCTCGATTATTCTCTTCTAAAAAAGAAGAAGCCCGGGTTAGGGCCTCATAAGTTGTTTTACACATTGGTATCATTCATTCTTTCTAATTTTTCGGCTTGATCCTCCAATATTAATGCATCCACTACTTCATTCAGCTTTCCTTCTAAAATCTGGTCAAGCTTTTGAATTGTTAAACCGATGCGATGATCCGTCACACGATTTTGTGGATAATTATATGTTCGAATTCGCTCTGAACGGTCACCAGTACCTACGGCAGATTTACGAACTGCATCATATTCGGCTTGTGCTTCTTGACGGAATTTATCAGCAACGCGAGCGCGTAGAATTTTCATAGCCTTTTCTCTGTTTTTAATTTGCGATTTTTCATCTTGCATGGAAACTGTAATACCTGTTGGTAAATGCGTCATACGAACAGCTGACATGGTCGTATTAACGGATTGTCCACCCGCTCCAGAAGATGCAAATGTATCCACACGAACGTCCTTTTCATGGATATCAACATCCACTTCCTCCGCTTCCGGAAGAACAGCAACAGTTGCAGTGGATGTATGAATACGTCCACCAGACTCTGTTTCTGGTACGCGTTGTACACGATGGGCACCGTTCTCATATTTCATTTTGGAATAAGCATTCGTTCCATTAATCATGAAAATAATCTCTTTGAATCCACCAAGTCCAGTAGGAGAGGATTCCATAATATCAATTTTCCAGCCTTGTGTTTCTGCATATCTACTGTACATTCTGAATAAATTCCCTGCAAATAAAGCAGCTTCGTCTCCCCCAGCAGCTCCACGAATCTCCATAATAACGTTTTTATCATCATTCGGATCTTTTGGAATCAATAGAACTCTAAGACGTTCTTCAAGCTCTGCAATTTGGTTCTCCAAATCATTTACTTCTTCTTTTACCATATCACGCATATCTGCATCGAGCTTTTCATCTAACATCAGCTTTGCGTCGTTATATTGACTTTTTGCATCCTTGTATTCACGGTACGCATCTACTGTCGGCTGCAAATCTGATTGCTCTTTTGAATATTCTCTTAGTTTTTTTGTATCATTGACCACATCTGGGTCACTAAGCAATTCATTTAAATTATTATAACGATCTTCTACCGATTGTAATCGATCAAACATCGAGCTCACCTCGTTCATTTAAGTCTATATCATTCCTATTATAAAGAAAAAGTCTCTTCCTCGCTACTTTTTCTAATGAAGAGTGTTTATTTTAGCGAAGGGAGACTAATTTGTCTATGGGAGCAACCATATTAAAATGAAAGCAACCAATTCCCATACATCAGCAACCATATATCAGTCTCTGATATATTTTGCGTGTAATTATTTTCCTTTCAATGTTACAAAACGGCACTTCGAGACTAATTACGTTGCAACCGAGACCAATTCACGGCTATGCAAGACCATTTCCCTCTGAAACGAGACTAAATCCAAAGAAGCCGAGACCATTTCTCAAAATAAGAGTTATCTCACGTGAGATAACTCTTTGAAGTCCATTATTTATAGAGGTGGATTGGCGTGGCATTTTCGACATACAGGGTAATAAGTGTCATTGCCACCAATTTGAATTTGCTCCCCAGTATATACAGGCTTTCCTGCCTCATCCACACGTAAATTCATAATTGCTTTTTTATGACAGAACCAGCAGATCGTCTTCATTTCCTCGATTTTATCGGCATAGATGAGCATATAACGGCTACCTTCAAATAACTCATTTTGAAAGTCATTTTTTAAACCGAAACCCATCACCGGGATGTCTAGCTCGTCCACTACTTTAGTCAATTGTAAAACATGCTCTTTTTTCAAGAATTGTACTTCGTCAATTAACACACAATAAGGTTTTGGTGAATGTTCTTTTACCAATTCATATAAATTCGTATCATCATATGTAGCTGTTGCTTTTCTCTTTAAACCTATTCTACTAGAAACATATCCTACTTCATCTCTTGTATCGATTCCAGGTGTAAAAATAAGAACAGGTTTATTTTGTTCTTCATAATTATGTGCAACCTTCAAAATCTCAATAGATTTTCCGCTATTCATTGCACCGTGCTTAAAAAATAATTGTGCCATTTGAATTCTCCTTGTGAATCTTCTAATTTTCCTCTATTCATTTATAACATAAAGAGGCTGGCATCTACATAGATAATATTCAAAAAAACAAAAATACCTGCAAAACACAATTGTGCTTTACAGGTACTTGGTAATTAGTTTTTAGCTTCTTCTTTGATACCGTATTTTTTGTTGAAGCGATCAACACGGCCATCCGCAGCTGCGAATTTTTGACGTCCAGTATAGAATGGGTGACATTCGTTACAGAACTCGACACTGATGTTTGATTTTACAGAACCAGTTGTGAATGTGTTACCACATGAACATGATACTGTTGCTTCTTTGTAATCGGGATGAATTCCTGCTTTCATCTCTATCTCTCCTCTCGCCCTGAACCATCTGGAACAGAGTTGGTTATAAAACTGATACCTTACACGATCCGATTGATTGCCAACCGTATATGTAGCAGAAAATTGTAAACTTACATTGAACATAATAGCATGTCTGTTATTAAAATGCAAGTTCTTCGATTATAGAGAAACTTTCCCACTGCGATGCGCTTTCATTTCTACTGCCAGTTGCTCAAAGAATGCTTCGTTCGTTTTTGTTTGTCGAAGTTTCTTTAAGAAACGCTCCGCAAAATCGGATGAATCGGAAAAAGTTTTGCGAATAGCCCAAAGCTTGTCCAATTGATCTTTTGGAATGAGAAGTTCTTCTTTTCGCGTACCCGAGCGACGAATATCGATTGCCGGGAAAATACGACGTTCTGCAAGACTTCTATCTAAATGAAGTTCTAAGTTACCTGTACCTTTGAACTCTTCATAAATTACTTCATCCATACGAGAACCAGTATCAACTAGTGCAGTAGCAAGAATCGTTAAACTACCGCCTTCTTCAATATTACGAGCAGCTCCAAAAAATCTTTTTGGACGATGGAATGCAGCAGGGTCAATCCCTCCGGAAAGTGTACGTCCACTTGGAGGAATTACTAAATTGTATGCACGGGCAAGACGCGTGATTGAATCCATTAAAATGATTACATCACGTTTATGCTCTACTAAGCGCATTGCTCTTTCTAAAACAAGTTCCGCTACTTTTACATGATTTTCTGGAACTTCATCAAACGTGGAGCTCACAACATCCGCCTTTACTGAACGTTCTATATCTGTAACTTCTTCTGGACGCTCATCTATTAATAAAACAATCAGTTCCGCATTTGGATGATTCGTCGTAATAGCATTTGCGATTTCTTTTATTAATAACGTTTTCCCTGCTTTTGGAGGTGCAACAATTAAACCACGTTGTCCGTATCCAACAGGTGCTACCAAATCCATTATGCGAGTCGATAGTTTTTCAGGAACGGTTTCTAATTTAATATGGCGGTCCGGATATAAAGGTGTTAGAGCAGGAAAATGAACTCGTTCCTTCGCTATTTCTGGATCTTCACCATTTACTAGTTCCACATGAAGTAGGCCGTAATAACGTTCACTTTCTTTTGGAGGACGAACTTTTCCTGTTACTTTATCACCATTTCGAAGGTCAAATCTTCTAATTTGAGATGCCGAAATATAAATATCCTCTGAACTCGGAGAGTAGTTAATAGGACGTAAGAATCCAAAGCCCTCTTGTTGAATAATCTCTAAAACACCTTCCATGAAGAAGAAGCCTTCTTGTTCTGCTCGAGATTTTAAGATAGCAAAAATAAGTTCTTTCTTTGTAAGCTTGCTATACGCTGCAATTTTGAACTTTCTTGCAAGTGTATAAAGCTCTTTTAGAGTCATACTTTCTAACTCATTAATTGTTGTTTGTGTCATTGGCGTTGCACCACTCTTTATTTTATTTTTATGTTCCTATTTATTTTTGGGAATCAAATACAACAAGTTGAATTTGCGACAACTATTGCTCTCCTTTAGATTTACTACATTTTTTAATGGCTTCACCTAAATGGATTGTCTACACTTATCTATTTGTAACTGTTGATTAAGGTTAATAGGATTGAAGTTTGTTAAGAGGATACCCAATCAGAATTGGCTGATTAGAATGTTAACAAATGCAGTTTTAGATGTCGTGAACTTAGAATACCTCGACTGACAAGCGTTTTCAAGACTTTTTGAGGTCCGACCTTCTAATTTATGCATTTGTCTCCAAGATGACCTAATCTGTTATGGAGGGTATTCATGTGAGAAGTTTTATTTTATCACGCTTTATGTAAGACTCTCATGAAGGAAGCAAAACAAAGTTATGTTGACAGGCAATATCTTTGAAAGCTTCCTCGGAGTCTAAACCACTTTTCATTTTAGAATTGAATTAAGCGATAAAAGTTATTCTTATAGAACTAAATTCGGTTTTTTCTTTAAGCTGTGTCTTCCTTCAACAAAACGAATTGTACCAGATTTAGCTCTCATAACGATTGAGTGCGTTGAACCAAATGCACCTTTGAATTGTACTCCACGAAGAAGTTCACCGTCTGTTACACCAGTTGCTGCAAAAATCGCATCGTCACCTTTTACTAAGTCTTCCATACGTAAAATTTTGTTTACGTCTAGTCCCATTTTAATACAACGAGCAAGCTCTTCATCATTTTGCGGCACTAGTTTTCCTTGTATTTCTCCGCCTAAACATTTTAATCCAACTGCAGAGATAACTCCCTCAGGAGCACCACCCATTCCAAATAAAATGTCAACGCCAGTATTATCAAAAGCCGTGTTTATAGCTCCAGCTACATCACCATCATTAATTAGCTTAATACGTGCACCAGCAGCTCTAATTTCATCAATAATTTTTTGATGACGGTCGCGACCTAAAATTGTTGCCACTACGTCTTGGATGTCTTTATTTTTTGCACGTGCAACTGCTCGTAAATTATCAATAACAGGTGCGTTAATATCAACTTGACCAACGGACTCTGGACCTACTGCCAGTTTGTCCATATACATGTCTGGAGCATGAAGTAGATTTCCACGATCAGCAATTGCAAGAACTGCAAGTGCATTCCATCCACCTGAAGCTACAATATTTGTACCTTCTAACGGATCCACTGCCACGTCAACTTGGGGACCACCAGTTCCATGTCCAAGCTTTTCTCCGATATATAACATCGGCGCTTCGTCCATTTCACCTTCCCCAATTACTACGACACCTTCCATTGGAATTGTGTCAAAAACTGTGCGCATTGCAGTAGTTGCTGCGTCATCTGCTTCATTTTTTAATCCGCGTCCCATCCAGCGTGCAGATGCGATTGCTGCTGCCTCTGTTACACGAACTAATTCCATTGATAAACTACGTTCCATTTAATATATGCCTCCCGTTTTACGGTTTATATTCCGGTCTGTGTTTCTTCCTGTACCATTGTAGCATATTTGTCAAATAAGAAAAGTAAGGCGCCGGTTATCAGCAACGAGTTTGCTAACATGCAAAATGGGCATTTTGCCTTGTGCTGATAGGCGCCTATAGTCTGGGTGGAAGTACTTTATTCTGAGTTTACTTCTATTTCTTTAATTTCCACTCTTCTAATATCTGCTCCTAGTCCTCGAAGCTTTTCAATAATGGAACTATAGCCACGTTCTATATGGAAAATATCTTGAATCTCCGTTTCACCCTCAGCGATCAATCCAGCAAGTATGAGAGCTGCTCCAGCCCGCAAATCACTCGCTCGAACAGTGGCGGCTTCAAGCTTGGCTGGCCCCGTAATAATAGCAGTTCTACCATCCACTCGCCCATTAGCGTTCATACGGCGTAGTTCATCAATTTGCTTGAATCGAGCTGAGTAAATAGTATCGGTAATAACGGAAGTTCCGTTAGCTTGCGTTAACAACACCGAAAAAGGTTGTTGTAAATCCGTAGGAAACCCAGGATACACAAGAGTTTTCACATCGACTGCTTGTAAATTTTGAGCTTTCGGAATGAAAATCTTCTCTTCATGCTCCTCCACTTTTACTCCCATTTCTCGTAGTTTTGCTGTTAATGCTTCTACATGAAATGGAATCACATTGTCAATCGTGATACCGTCACCTGCTACAGCAGCCATAATCATAAATGTTCCAGCTTCAATTCGGTCTGGAATGATTGTGTGCTTTGTCCCGTGTAATTCTTCAACACCGTCGATACGAATGACATTCGTCCCAGCACCTTTTATATTCGCTCCCATATTTGATAGCAATGTGGCAACATCAATGATTTCTGGTTCTTTTGCAGCATTTTCAATAATTGTTCTACCTTTTGCAAGTACTGCAGCAAGCATTATATTAATAGTTGCCCCGACACTTACGACGTCTAAATAAATTTTCGTGCCAACCAATTTCTCTGCACGTAAATAAATAGCGCCATGCTCATTCGATACGTTAGCACCCAATGCCTCAAAGCCTTTAATGTGCTGATCTATTGGGCGAGGTCCCAAGTGGCATCCTCCAGGTAATCCAATAGCCGCTTTATTAAATTTTCCAAGAAGTGCACCCATTAAATAATAAGATGCTCGCAGCTTTTTAATATTGCCATTTGGCAAGGGCATATCCACTACATTTGTAGGATCAATTGTCATCGTTCCGTCTTCAAATGTGATTTTTGCACCTAATTCTTCTAGAATATCTTTCAATGTCCATACATCTAAAATCTCTGGCAGGCCTTCAATAGTTACTGGAGAGTTCGCTAACAAGGAAGCAGGAATTAGCGCTACTGCACTATTTTTTGCCCCGCTTACCTTAATCGTACCATGTAAACGATTAGCTCCTTTTATTTTATAAACTTCCATACGTTTCTCCTTCGTCTTGTTACTCGCTCTTACGATTGTTCCAATCCGCTAGAAATCCTTCAATTCCTTTATCTGTTAAAGGATGATGGAATAGTTGTTTTAATACTTTAAATGGAGTTGTAGAAATATGAGCACCATTTAAAGCTGCATCCGTAATATGCTGAGGATGTCTGATAGAAGCTGCAATAATTTCTGTATCAATGTTGTGAATAGCAAAGATTTGAGCTATTTTCGCAATCAGTTCCATTCCATCATGCCCAATGTCATCTAAACGACCTAAAAATGGAGATACATATGTTGCACCTGCTCGAGCTGCCAATAGCGCTTGGTTTGCACTAAAGATAAGCGTCACATTTGTTTTGATTCCTTCTGAACTAAAAACTGCGCATGCTTTTAGCCCTTCAGGTGTCATCGGTAATTTCACCGTAATATTCGGTGCAATTGCTGCAAGTTCTCTACCTTCTTTAATCATACCCTCTGCATCCAATGCGATTACTTCTGCACTTACAGAACCATTTACTAATGCTGTAATTTCGCGAAGGCGATCGTGAAATGAAATATTTTCTTTCGCCACTAGCGAAGGATTCGTCGTAACTCCGGATAAAATACCCCATGCGTGTGCTTCTGTAATTTCCTCAAAATTAGCTGTATCTATAAAAAATTTCATCTTAATAAGTTCCTCCTTATGATGGAAAAATAGGAGAAGCTTCTGTATGTTCACTAGAAGACTTCTCCCCACATTCTATTATATCTTACTGATTTATGCTTTATTAGAGCTTCCAAATTCGCGCATTTTACCAATAACAGTTGTTTTAATAGCATCACGTGCTGGTGTTAGGTATTTACGTGGGTCATACTGATTTGGATTTTCATCCAAATATGCACGAATCGCTTTAGTAGCAGAAATTTGGTTTTCCGTGTTCACATTGATTTTAGCTGTCCCTAATGAGATTGAGCGTTTAATATCATGTGTAGGAATACCTGTTCCACCATGTAATACTAACGGAAGATCTGCTAATTTAGAAATCTCTTCCATTTCTTCAAAACCTAAATTAGGTTCACCTTTATAAGGCCCATGAACTGAACCAAGTGCTGGCGCTAAGCAATCAATTGCAGTACGTTTCACTAATTCCGCACATTCCGCAGGATCAGCATAAATAACGCCATCTGCTATTACGTCGTCTTCCTGCCCACCTACTGTACCAAGCTCTGCTTCTACAGAAACATTGTGTGCGTGTGCATAATCCACTACTTTAGAAGTAATTTCGACGTTTTCTTCAAATGGATGATGAGAAGCATCAATCATAACAGAAGTGAATCCAGCATCGATTGCTGCTTTACATTTATCAAAACTTGAGCCGTGATCTAAGTGAATTGCCACTGGAACTGACGTTTTATAGTCTTCCATTAGACCTTTTACCATATGTACAACTGTTGTAAAGCCGCCCATATATTTTGCCGCACCTTCGGATACACCTAAAATAACTGGTGATTTTTCTTCCTCTGCCGCTTGTAAAATAGCTTGAGTAAATTCAAGGTTATTAATATTGAATTGCCCTACCGCATAACCTTCTTTTTTTCCTTTTTCAAGCATTTCTTTCATCGATACTAAAGCCATTCCAATGGACCTCCTCTATTTTCATACACTCTCATTTGTACATCATTTTTCTCTCTCTAATTTATCTGTTGCAGACGCCTGTTATTCAAGTTACAGAAATATATTGTTGTAAAAGCTAAACTGCGTCTTCCACTTTTCATCATAACAAAAAAAGGCCATGTTTTCCACTGCCTGCCTATGTACTACTTCTTTAATATATTATTTACTGCATCACGCACTTCGAATATATCAAAAGGCTTAGTAAAGTAAAGAGAAGCACCTAAATCCTTTGCTTCTTGAATTAGGTTTAACTCTCCATATGCTGTCATCATCATGACAGGTAAATTTGGATACTTTTCTTTAAGTAAAGTTAAGATTTTTATTCCATCCATACCTGGAATTTTCATGTCTAATAATACACCATCTAAACTTTCCTCACTAGCAATATCCAAAGCTTCTGGGCCGTTAGCCGCTAAGCTCACTTCGTAGCCTTCCTGTGAAAAAACTTCTTTTAAGAGCATTCGTATTCCTAGTTGATCATCTACGATTAATATGTGTTTCATGATGTACAAACCCCTTTTATTAAATTTTCCCCTTCTATACTATTCGCTATTAATATACATTTTCCTTCTAAAGATTCTAAAAAATACCCATTTTACGTTTATCTTTTCCTACACTATAATAAAAATTGAGGTGAAAAAAGAATGAAAATGTTAACGACACAACTGACAGGTCTCCTCCAAAGAATAGTAAATTCGGAGGAAGAAAATATTGAAGAAACTGCTAGACTTCTTGCACAAGCGGCTGCAAGAGAAGGCTTTATATACTTTGCAGCATTCGGTGAAATGGAAAGTATTACGATAAATGCAGAAAATGCCGTAGAAAAATTCCCAAGTTTGAGAGTTTGGACTTCCGATACCGAACTTACAAGTGCAGATCGCGTTTGGATCATCACTAGATCTAGTGAAAACGAAGATGCTCTAGCACTTGCAGAGAAATTAAGTGTAGAATTTATTCCGTTCAGTGTACTTGCTGCTGAAAATCATAATGATGAAAACAAGCTAGCGAATCTTGCTTATACATATATTTCTTTGAAAATTACGAAAGGCTTACTCCCTGCTGAGGATGGCAGTAGAATTGTATTACCTTATGCGCTAAGTGCAATGTTCGTATACGAAGCTGTCAAAATGAAGCTAGACGAGATCCTTTTAAGCGAAGATTAAAAATTAGCATCGATATGCCCATGGAAATAAGAAATTTCCGTGGGCATTTTATATTAAATTGGATTCAAAGGGTACACCCTAATGATTAGTCGCTGTTTTTATTGTTAAGTTTCACTGTTAATAAATTTATTTTGAGAATTGGTCGCGCTTATGATGGAATTGGTTGCTTTCAGTCGAGAATTGGTCTCGGTCATTGTGTAATTGGTTGCTCTCACACTTAGATTGATCGCTCATTTCCATTTAATACCTAGTGACCAGGCCCATTTCTCAAGAGAAGTAAACTCTATATTGTGAAATGGTCGCTCTTATGATGAAATTGGTTGCTTTCAGACGAGAATTGGTCTCGCTCATTGGGTAATTGGTTGCTCTCACACTTAGATTGGTCGCTCTTTGCCATATAATTCCTAATTACCGCGTTCCCGCATAATAAATCCATTTCTCAAGTGAAGTAAACTCTTTATTGTGAGAAATGGTTGCGCTTGCGATGGAATTGGTTGCTTTTAGTCGAGAATTGGTCTCGCTCAGTGGGTCTCTCACACCGATATTGGTCGCTCTTAGCCGTTTTATTCCAAATAGAAAAGCAGTTCGACAAGTCGAACTGCTTTTTCTTTTTTATTCTCCTACGGATGCTTTGATGAACTCACGGAATAATGGTTGTGGACGTTGTGGACGTGACACAAATTCCGGATGGAACTGAGAAGCTACGAAAAATGGATGATCTGGTAGCTCGATGATTTCGATTAGACGACCATCTGGGCTTGTACCAGAGAACATAAATCCTGCTGCTTCAAATTGTTCACGGTATTCGTTATTGAATTCATAACGGTGACGGTGACGTTCGTATACAAGTTCTTCTCCGTATGCATCATGTGCTTTAGAACCAGGAGTTAATTTACATGGATATAATCCTAGACGAAGTGTTCCACCTAAATCCTCTACGTCTTTTTGCTCTGGCAATAAATCAATAATAGAATGTGGAGTTTTTGGATCTAGTTCAGTTGAGTGAGCTCCTTCAAGTTCTAATATGTTACGAGCAAATTCAACTGTTGCTAATTGCATTCCTAAGCAAATACCTAAGAATGGTACATTGTTTTCACGAGCAAATCGTGTAGCTGCAATTTTTCCTTCTACGCCGCGGTCTCCAAATCCACCAGGAACAAGGATGCCATCTACATCTGAAAGAATTTCTGCAACATTTGCATCGTTCACTTCTTCCGCATTCACCCATTTCACTTCTACATCTGCATCAAATTTGTAGCCAGCATGTTTCATTGCTTCTACTACTGAAATGTATGCATCTTGAAGCTCTACATATTTACCAACTAACCCTATGCGAACTTTTTTAGATAAAGATTTCACTTGATCAACAAGTGCTATCCAATCTGTCATATCTGCTTCTTTCGTAGTAAGTTGGAAATGATCCACAACAATTTGATCTAAATGTTGCGCTTGAAGATTTAATGGAATTTCATATAATGAATCCGCATCAATACATTCGATTACTTCTTCTGGTTTAATGTCACAGAAAAGAGCAATTTTATCTTTCATATCTTGAGGAACTGGCATCTCTGAGCGAACAACAATGACATTTGGTTGAATACCTAGACTACGTAACTCTTTCACACTATGTTGCGTTGGTTTTGTTTTCATTTCACCGGCAGCTTTTATAAATGGAACTAGTGTACAGTGAATGTACATTACGTTGTTACTGCCAACATCACGTTTCATTTGACGGATTGTTTCTAAGAAAGGTAGTGATTCGATATCTCCTACTGTTCCACCAATTTCAGTGATAACAATATCCGCATGTGTTTCTTTTGCAGCTAAGAATAAACGATTTTTAATTTCGTTTGTAATATGTGGGATTACTTGTACTGTTCCACCATTGTAATCGCCACGGCGTTCTTTTCTTAGTACAGAAGAATATACTTTCCCAGTAGTGATATTTGAGTATTTATTTAAATTAATGTCAATAAAACGCTCGTAATGACCCAAATCTAAATCTGTCTCTGCCCCATCGTCAGTTACAAAAACTTCTCCATGCTGATACGGGCTCATAGTCCCTGGATCTAAGTTGATGTAAGGATCAAATTTTTGAATTGTTACGTTTAATCCTCTGTTTTTTAATAAACGACCTAAAGATGCAGCCGTAATTCCTTTACCTAGTGAAGATACAACCCCACCAGTAACAAAAATAAATTTAGTCATGCTTGTTCCTCCTAATATAGTATCTATTTCGCCTTGGTCTTTTAAGCTCAGATTTTACACTCAAGTAAAGATGATAACATATAACATTGCACCGAGCCCAATGATTTTTTCTTTACATAATCTGTAGCATTCGCCTTAGGCTATAACCTTATTCAGTAGGACTAGGTGAATAAGGTTATAAAATAACAAAAAGCGCCCCACCTGCTTTTGGCAGGGGAGCGCATATGCACATGAGTAATGTCTCTTTAAAAAGAGCCCAATAAAATCTTATAGCGTTTGCGTATAGAAGTCAAGAATTATTCTTCTTCGTCTTCTAATTCTTCATCTTCCAACTCTTCGTCATCGATGATATCAAATTCATCATCTTCTTCGTCGATTATATCCTCTTCGATCACTTCATCGATTTCTCCTACGAAATCAATTACTGGATCATCGTCATCTTCGTCTTCATCCTCATCATCGTCTTCGATAAATTCATCGAATTCTTCTTCGAAGATAATTTCATCTTCTTCTAATTCTAGATCTAAATCGTCATCGTCTGAAACTTTAGCTTTCTTTTTACGGACTTTAACAGTAGGAGCAGTCTCTTCTTCAATTTGTTCTACAGGATACCATTCTCTTAGTCCCCATTGATTTTCTGCAGTAGCTAAAAAGCGTCCATCAATATTCATATCTGTATAAAATTGAGGTTTGCGAGCTGCCATTTCTTCATCTGTTAAACCATTAAGTTTTTGGATTTCACTAAAAAGTTCAGATAAAGTTAAAGAGTTTTTCTTATCTTCTAAAATCGCAAATCCTAAATCTATTAACGATTCTTCTTGTAATTGTGCTGTTGTCATTTCACGAAAATTCAAATCGTGCACGTCCTTTCTATGTCCGTTTGCATACTTCCCATTATATACAAACAAGTATGTTATATGCTACATTCATTTATTCTTTTTGAAAAGGAATAATTTATTAAAAGCTAAGGCGAATAAATAAAACGAAAGTAATAGTAATGGAATAGCTCCCAGTTGTTTATTATAAAGGAGAATGGTTAGTAATAGGAATATTATCATAATCATTATGTGTATTGGGGTTTTCATTCCATATCTCCCTCACTACTTAATAGTTCCATTATACAAAATAAAAGGAAAAAAGTGTTCCGATATCTGATCGGAACACTTATTTTTTTTACATGTTTCTTCGATACTGGCCGCCCACCTCGTAAAGAGCGTTCGTAATTTGCCCAAGACTTGCTTTTTGGACAGTTGTCATAAGCTCCTCGAAGATGTTGCCACCTGTCATTGCTACTTGCTTTAGACGATTAAGAGCTTCAGTAGCTTCTAACTCATTTTTCTTTTGGAAGCTTCGAAGGTTCATTATTTGAGTTTCTTTTTCTTCCTTTGTTGCACGTGCTAGTTCCATATTATCGATATCCTCTTCAGAAGCAGGATTCGGATTTAAGTATGTGTTCACACCGATGATCGGAAGTTCGCCCGTGTGTTTTTTCATTTCATAGTACATAGATTCTTCTTGAATTTTTCCACGTTGGTATTGCGTTTCCATTGCTCCAAGAACCCCACCGCGGTCATTTATACGATCAAATTCTGAAAGAACTGCTTCTTCTACTAGGTCTGTTAGTTCTTCTACAATAAATGCACCTTGTAATGGATTTTCATTTTTTGATAATCCATGTTCTTTTGTAATAATCATTTGAATCGCCATTGCTCGACGAACGGATTCCTCCGTCGGTGTTGTAATTGCTTCATCATAAGCATTAGTATGAAGTGAGTTACAGTTATCCTGAAGTGCCATCAACGCCTGTAAAGTTGTTCGAATATCATTAAAGTCAATTTCTTGCGCATGTAGACTTCTACCAGATGTTTGGACGTGATATTTTAACTTTTGACTACGGTCATTTGCACCGTATTTATCACGCATCACAACTGCCCAAATACGACGGGCAACACGTCCGATAACTGTGTACTCTGGATCCAACCCATTTGAGAAGAAGAAAGATAAGTTTGGTGCAAAATCATCTATATTCATACCACGACTCAAATAGTACTCCACATAAGTAAAGCCATTTGATAATGTGAATGCCAGCTGAGAAATTGGATTCGCTCCAGCTTCTGCAATATGGTATCCAGAAATAGAAACGGAATAGTAGTTACGAACCTTATGGTCAATAAAGTATTGTTGAATATCCCCCATCATACGTAAAGCAAATTCAGTAGAGAAAATACATGTGTTTTGACCTTGGTCTTCTTTTAATATATCTGCCTGAACGGTACCTCGAACTACTTGGAGTGTCGCAGCTTTTACTTCTGTAAATTCTTCCACAGTTAGAGTGCGTCCAAGTTCCTCCTCGCGAAGGCGAACTTGCTGATCAATTGCTGTATTCATAAACATTGCCAAAATGATTGGTGCTGGGCCATTAATTGTCATTGATACGGAGGTTGATGGTGCACATAAATCAAACCCGTCATATAGCTTTTTCATATCCTCTAACGTACAAATGCTTACGCCAGATTCGCCGACTTTCCCATAAATATCAGGTCGATGATCTGGGTCTTCACCATACAATGTTACCGAGTCAAATGCAGTAGAAAGACGTTTTGCATCGTCATCTTTAGATAAATAATGAAAGCGACGGTTCGTACGTTCTGGTGTTCCCTCTCCTGCAAATTGTCTCTTTGGATCTTCCCCTTCTCTTTTGAATGGGAAAACTCCAGCTGTATATGGGAATGAGCCGGGTACATTTTCTTTGTAAACCCATCTTAAAATTTCACCAAAATCAACGAATTTCGGAAGTACAACTTTTGGTATTTTCAGCCCTGATAAGCTTTCTGTACGAAGAATCGTGCGTATTTCCTTATCACGGATTTTAGTTATGAATTCATCACCAGCATATGCTTCTTTTAGAGCTGCCCAGTTCTCCAGTATACGTTTTGATTCAGCAGTAAGTTCGTCACGAACACCGTTAGCTAATGATTCTAGTGAGTGAACTAATGCATCATCTGCCGCTTTTTCTTTTACTGCTTCTATTGCACCTTCTAATTGGAATAATCTTCTAGCAAAAGCTACTTGTTCCTCGGATTTTTTATGATATCCACGAACAGTATCTGTGATTTCACGTAAATAATAGCGACGATCATTTGGAATTATTACATTTTGCTTTTGAGTTTTCACAAATTGCTCGTAGGTTGTCTCCCAGTTGGTGCCAGTTTTTTCATTCATCACAGCAACTAAAGCTGCAAATAAAGAATTGGTGCCTTTATCATTAAATTGGCTAGCAATCGTCCCGTAAACAGGCATTGTGTCCAAATCATCGTGCCATAATTCACGGCTGCGTTGATATTGTTTTTGTACTTGACGAAGTGCGTCTTCTGAACCTTTTCGTTCGAATTTATTGATAACAATCAAATCTGCGTAATCAATCATATCAATCTTTTCTAATTGAGATGGTGCACCAAATTCACTTGTCATTACATACATAGAAACGTCTGATACATTAGTGATTTCTGCATCCCCTTGCCCGATACCACTTGTTTCTACAATTATTAAATCAAAGCCCGCTACTTTAACAACATCAAGCACATCTGCAATCGCACCAGATAATTCTGTACGAGATCCACGTGTTGCCAAACTACGCATAAATACACGTTTATTGAAAATAGCATTCATTCGGATACGGTCACCTAGCAGTGCCCCACCAGTCTTTTGTTTCGTCGGGTCAATGGATAGAACGGCAATCTTTTTATCCGGTAATTCGTGTAGGAATCGGCGAATTAATTCGTCTGTTAATGAACTTTTCCCTGCCCCACCAGTACCCGTGATACCTAACACTGGTGTACCTTTTGATAAAGCTTTCGCTTGTTCTAGCATTTCTTTTGCTTCAGCATCACTTGTTTGATGTGCTTCCTCCGCTAATGTAATCAAATGAGCTAGCACTTCCGGTTTCTCCGTAGATACTTCGGAAATCTCGTCTTTTGCTCCTGAAGCTTTCGTCGGAACATCACATTCCATAAGCATTTGATTGATCATACCTTGAAGGCCAAGTTTACGGCCATCCTCTGGAGAGAAAATACCCGATATACCGTATTCTTGCAGTTCTTTTATTTCTTTCGGAATGATTACTCCGCCGCCACCGCCAAATATACGAATATGAGGCGCACCACGTTCTACGAGTAAATCCTTCATATATTTAAAATACTCAACATGTCCTCCTTGATAGGAAGATATGGCTATCCCTTGAACATCCTCTTGAATCGCAGCATTCACCACTTCTTCTACCGAACGGTTATGACCTAAGTGGATTACTTCCGCTCCGCTAGCTTGTAAAATACGTCGCATAATATTAATCGACGCATCATGTCCATCAAATAGACTCGATGCTGATACAAAACGGACATGATTTTTTGGACGATATACTTCTACAGTAGACATGTAGTTCCCCCTTTGTTTGAATTAGTCTTAATGTCTAGACTCTAGGCGCTTGCGCTTTTCTTATTTCCCCATCCCATTTAGTACAAATTCTATTTGTAGTTCCGTAAATTGTTCAATTGTAAATTCCTTACGCAATGCCCATCTTCTAAATGCCCACATTTGACCTTGGACTACAAGGGTATGCGCGTAAAGTTTTGCTTGGGCATCTGTCAATTTCAGTTCCCCAGTTTGTATACAACCATTAAGAATTTTATGGAAAATATCAACCATTTCTAATTCTTTCTTTAATACGTAATCTAGTGCGTTTTTTGGCAATGATTTGGATTCTTGATACATGACAACGAACTCATCTTGCATGTCATTAATTACCCCATAATAATGACGGATAGCATTTTTGAGGTCGTCTATCGTACCATTCTCCAACGTTATTTGCGAGAGCTTGTCATGTACTTCATTGTATATACTATCGCATACTAAATAGAGGACATCTTCCTTTGTGCGAATGTATTCATACAGGGTGCCTATACTAAACCCGGCTTCCTTTGCAATTTCTCTCGTTGTCGCTCGATGAAAGCCTTTCTCTTTGAATAAAGTAACAGCTGCACGAATCATTTGGTGACGTCTTTTTTCAATGAGGTTTTCATCTTTCACCGAAGTCTTTACTTCATGCTTTTTTTCCATAGGCATCGATTACTTTGTTAGCATACGAGAAATAACAAGACGTTGAATTTCTTGTGTGCCCTCGTATATTTGTGTAATTTTTGCATCTCGCATAAAACGTTCAACCGGGTAATCTTTTGTATATCCATATCCACCAAATACTTGCACTGCCTCTGTTGTTACTTTCATGGCGGTATCTCCAGCCATCAATTTCGCCATAGCAGATTCTTTCCCATAAGGAAGCCCGTTGGATTCTAACCAAGCTGCTTGATACGTAAGCAAACGTGATGCCTCTGTTGCAGTTGCCATATCAGCAAGCTTGAATGATACACCTTGATTTGCAACAATTGGCTTTCCGAATTGAACACGTTCCTTTGCATAACCTACTGCAGCATCAAGTGCTCCTTGCGAAATTCCCACTGCTTGCGCAGCAATACCATTACGTCCACCATCCAATGTTTTCATCGCGATAATGAAACCCTCACCTTCTTCACCAAGAAGATTTTCTTTTGGTACTCGGCAATTATCAAAAATAATTTCTGTTGTAGGAGAAGAACGAATTCCTAGTTTCTTTTCTTTTTTCCCAACAGAGAATCCTTCGAAATCAGCTTCTACAATAAATGCGCTTGTGCCTTTATGTTTGGACGTTGGATCAGTAACTGCGAAAACGACATAGATGTCTGCGATACCACCATTCGTAATGAAAATTTTAGATCCATTTAGCACATAATGATCGCCATCTAATTTAGCTGTTGTTTTCATCCCACCAGCGTCAGATCCTGAACCTGCCTCTGTTAAACCGTATCCACCAATTTTTGTACCTTCTGCCATTGGACGAAGATATTTTTGTTTTTGTTCTTCATTGCCATATTTAAAAATCGGCCAACCTGCAAGAGAGGTGTGTGCAGAAAGAGTTACTCCTGTTGATGCACAAACTCTGGATAACTCTTCTACGGCGATGCAGTAAGCAAGGTAATCAGAACCAATTCCGCCGTATTCTTCTGGCCAAGGAATACCCGTTAAGCCAAGCTCAGCCATCTTATCGAAAATTTCACGATCAAAGCGTTCTTCCTCGTCGCGCTCTGCAGCAGTTGGTGCTACTTCGTTTTCTGCAAAGTCTCGAACCATTTTACGAATCATTTCATGCTCTTCGGATAGTTGAAAATTCATTGTTTTCCCGCCTTTTTAGGTATATTTTTATATTCAGCTTCTATTTAGTCGCTCTCGAAGTGGAATTAGTTGTTACTAATACGAAGGGTTTGATTGCCCCTCTCCACTTTTAGGAAAAAATTAATTAATCACATGCTTACCTATTACAATTCGTTGAATTTCACTAGTTCCCTCGTAGATTTCCGTAATTTTTGCGTCACGGAAATAACGTTCTACCGGGTAGTCTTCTGTATAGCCATATCCGCCGAATACTTGAACTGCCTCTATTGCAACGTCAACCGCTGTTTTGGATGCGAATAATTTAGCCATTGATGCTTCTTTTCCGCAAGGAAGACCTTGTTCACGAAGACTTGCTGAACGGTAAACAAGAAGCCTTGCTGCCTCTACTGCTGTCGCCATATCCGCAAGCTTAAAGCCAACACCTTGATTTGCTGCGATTGGTTTACCAAATTGCACGCGCTCTTTCGCATATCCTACCGCCGCCTCCAGTGCCGCTTCCGCAATGCCTAATGCTTGCGTAGCAATTCCGATACGTCCAGTATTTAAATTAGCCATAGCGATTTTAAAACCTTCGCCCTCTTCACCCAGTCTATTTTCTACTGGTATTTTCATATCTTCAAATGTGAGTTGGACTGTTCTTGAGCCATGCAAGCCCATTTTCTCTTCATCTTTCCCAACAATAAACCCTGGTGTATCCTTTTCTACGATGAATGCAGTAATGCCTTTTGACCCTTTGGATGTATCTGTTGAAGCAAACACGATGTTAATATCTGCTTCTCCACCATTTGTGATAAAAACCTTAGAACCATTCAAAACATAGTGGTCGCCCTTCAACACTGCTTTTGTTTTTAATGCACCAGCATCCGATCCAGCTGAAGGTTCTGTTAAACAAAATGCTCCAAGGGATTCTCCAGAAGCAAGCTTTGGTACGTATTTATTCTTTTGCTCTTCATTTCCAAAATAGAGTATCGGACTTGTTCCTACGGATGTATGAACGGAGAGAATCACACCTATAACAGCACTTACCTTTGAAAGCTCGTTGATCGCTATAACATAGCTCGTAAAATCCATTTCAGAACCGCCGTATTTTTCAGGAACCGTGATTCCCATCAAGCCAAGCTCACCCATTTTTTTTATAATGTCACGGGGGAACTCTCCTTGCTCCATTCGTTCAATAAAAGGCTCGATTTCCGTTTTTGCAAAGTCTCGAACCATATTGCGCATCATAAGTTGTTCTTCTGTGAATGTTAATTCCATGATTCACGCTCCTTACTCGTATATGTAGAAGCCACGGCCTGACTTCTTCCCTAACCAACCTGCTTTGACGTATTTTCTAAGTAGTGGACATGGACGATACTTACTATCTCCAAAGCCTTCGTGCAAGATTTCCATAATGTATAAGCATGTATCTAAGCCAATAAAATCTGCAAGTTGTAGTGGTCCCATTGGATGGTTCATTCCCATTTTCATCACATCATCGATTGCTTCTTTTGAAGCGACACCCTCATATAGTGTGTAAATTGCTTCATTGATCATCGGCATTAGAATTCGATTGGAAACGAAACCTGGAAAATCATTTACTTCAACAGGTACTTTTCCAAGTTTTTTTGTCATATCTTCAATCACTGCATACACTTCATCAGAAGTTGCTAAACCACGAATAATTTCCACTAGTTTCATCACTGGAACTGGATTCATAAAATGCATCCCTATTACTTGCTCAGGGCGATTCGTTACTGCTGCAATTTCTGTAATTGGTAGAGAGGATGTATTTGATGCTAGAATCGCATGTTTTGGTGTGATTTCATCTAGTTGTTTAAAAATAGATTGCTTGATTTCCATGTTTTCAACAGCTGCTTCGATAACGATATCCACATCGTTTGCATCCTCAATGGAAAGGGATTTTGTAATGTTACTTAGTACCGCTTGTTTTTCCTCTTCTGTCATTCGTCCTTTTTCTACATTACGTGACAAGTTTTTGGTAATCGTTTGGATTCCACGATTGTAAAATTGTTCCTCACGGTCATTAAGCTTTACTTTAAAACCTGCTTGTGCACAAACTTGAGCAATCCCTGATCCCATTTGCCCTGCTCCAATTACCATTACTTTTTGGATTGTCATGCGTCTTTACCCCCTGTTTTTGGAACTTCAATCATAATAGCGTCGCCTTGACCACCACCGGAACAAATAGCTGCAATCCCAATCCCACCACCACGGCGTTTTAATTCATATGCAAGTGTAAGAATAATACGGGCTCCGGATGCTCCAATCGGATGTCCAAGTGCCACAGCTCCACCGTTCACGTTTACTTTTTCTTCATCTAGACCAGCTATTTCACTGCTTACTAATGCTACAGCAGCAAAAGCTTCATTTATTTCAAATAGATCGATTTCTGCAAGATTTTTCCCTGTTTTATCTAACAATTTATTAATCACGATACCAGGTGTTTGTGGGAAGTTTTCTGGTTCAATCGCTACCTCTGCATGACCTAAAACGTATGCAAGTGGCTCTTTTCCAAGCACTTTTGCTTTTTGTTCATTTGTCAAAACGATTGCACATGCCCCGTCATTTACTCCAGGTGCATTTCCTGCTGTAATCGTTCCCTCGCTACCAAATGCTGGCTTTAGCTTAGCTAGTGACTCTAAAGATGTATCACGTCGAGGTGCTTCGTCCTTCTCAACAACGATTGGTTCTCCCTTTCGTTGAGGTATTTCTACTGAAACAATTTCCTCTGCTAAAATGCCATTATCGATTGCTTTTAAAGCACGGTCATGACTTCTAAATGACCATTCATCTTGCTTCTCACGTGATAATTCAAAAGATTCTGCTGTAGAGTTTCCGTACGTTCCCATGTGTACATTTTTTGGATGGAATGAACAAGAAAGTCCGTCATAAACCATTCCATCTACTATTTGGCCATCCCCCATACGAAGGCCAAATCTCCCTTTTGGTAAATAATAAGGAGCATTAGACATGGATTCCATTCCACCTGCCACGATGATTTCTTCATCACCTACACGAATTAATTGATCCGCAAGCGTGACACTACGCATTCCAGAAGCACAAACTTTATTAATCGTTTCTGTTTTAACAGACCAAGGAATACCTGCTTTTGTTGCCGCTTGTCGCGAAGGTATTTGACCTTGACCTGCTTGTAATACAGACCCCATTATGACTTCATCCACTTGATCTGCGTCTATACCAGCACGAGTTAGTGCCTCTTTAATAGCTACTCCACCTAAATCAGAAGCCGTTAAACTACTCAGTGCTCCCCCAAACTTTCCAAATGCTGTACGTGCCCCATCCAAAATAACTGTCTTTACCAAAATAGCCACCCCTCACTTTAATGAAATCGCTTTCAAATAAAATAAAAAAATTTAATTGACTGAACGCTCGCTCGACATGAAATGTTAGAAAAAAGGGAGTAAAAATACTCCCTTACTATTAATTCTAGTTTACGAAACTATAAAAATATTTGCAATATAAATATGTCTTGTTCAATCCGCTCGAGACAGAAGCGAATAGACTTAAGTTCAAGAGTTACCAATGAAGTGCAAGTACGCTCACTTGCTAAATTGAGCGGGAATATTATTGAACAGTTGGTGCCACTTCTTCATCTTCCGCTGATGGCATAATTTCACCGAAAATAGATTTTTCTAGAAGCTCAGCGATATCGTATGTTCCAACTGTTTCTTCGACTTCCTTCGCTTTCGTGCCATCTGAGAGCATCGTTAAGCAATAAGGACATCCAGAAGAAATAATCGTTGGATTTACTTCTAAAGCCTGTTCTGTTCGAGCAACGTTGACTCTGTTTCCAACATGCTCTTCCATCCACATCAATCCGCCACCTGCTCCACAGCACATTCCTTTTTCACGGTTACGATCCATTTCAACTAATTTCACTCCTGGAATTGCTTTTAACACTTCACGAGGTGCGTCATAGACATCATTGTATCGCCCTAAATAACAAGAATCATGGAATGTAATTGTTTCTTCTACTGTGTATTGTGGTTTCAAGCGACCAGCTTGAACTAAATCGTATAGCATTTCTGTGTGGTGAAGAACTTCTCCATTCCATCCAAAATCACTATATTCATTTTTAAAGATATTATATGCATGTGGGTCAATTGTTACTATTTTAGTTACCCCAGCTTTTTCAAATTCTGAAATATTGTTCGATGCTAGCTCTTGGAATAAAAACTCGTTCCCTAGGCGACGTGGTGTGTCTCCAGAGTTCTTTTCTTTATTACCAAGAATCGCAAATTTCACTCCAGCCTCGTTCATCAAGTGTGCAAACGATAAAGCGATTTTTTGTGAACGGTTATCGAAGGATCCCATTGAGCCAACCCAGAATAAGTACTCAAATTCTTCTCCAGCTTTTGAAACTTCTTTCACTGTTGGAATATGAATATCTGGACGTGCATCTCTCCAGTTTTCTTTTTCTTTACGATTTAATCCCCATGGATTACCTTGACGCTCGATATTTGTCATCGCGCGTTGTGCATCTGCGTCCATTTTTCCTTCTGTCATTACTAAATAACGGCGAAGATCGATAATCTTATCGACATGCTCATTCATTACAGGACATTGATCTTCACAGTTACGGCAAGTTGTACATGCCCAAATTTCCTCTTCTGTAATAACATCTCCAATTAGGGATGGGCTATAAATGTCTTCGATTACTGCTCCTTCTGCCCCAGCAGCCATCGCAAGTTGATTACCTTTTGTTCCTTGGAACGCAAGTGTAGGTACCCAAGGCTTTTTCTTCGTTTCTACTGCACCAGTTAATGTTAAGTGATCACGAAGCTTCACGATCAAGTCCATTGGAGAAAGCATTTTACCTGTTCCCGTTGCAGGACACATATTTGTACAACGACCACATTCTACACATGCGTAGAAATCAATCATCTGTGCTTGCGTAAAATCTTGAATGCGACCTACTCCGAATGAAGGCATTTCATCTTCATTTGCTTCTTCGTCCTCTTCCTCTTCAAAATTGATTGGACGTAGCTTTCCAACATTGTCTAAGCGGTGGAAGTATACGTTTGCCGGACCAGTAATCAAGTGGAAATGCTTTGATTGCGGTACATATACTAAGAATGTTAGTAGGAATAAAAGATGTACCCACCACATTGCATAGAAAACTACTGCTGCAGCTGTCGGTGGAACAAATCCAAAAAGGAGTGCAATAGAAGATGCAATTGGCTCTGACCATACAGCCTCATGACCATGCCAAATCATTCCCATACCATTACCTACTAAAACAGAAACCATTAACCCGCCGATGAAAATCAGAACTAGTCCATTTTTCCAACCGCGTTTTAAACGTACTAATTTTTCAATATAGCGTCTGTAAAATGCCCACAAGACAGCTATTAAAATAACAAATGTCACAATTTCTTGGAAGAACGTAAACGCTGGATACAATGGACCTAATGGTAAATGTGAATCTGGCGCTAACCCTTTCCAAATAAAATCAATTGCTCCAAACTGAACAAGTAAGAAACCATAAAAGAACATAACGTGAATCGTTCCACTTTTCTTATCCTTTAAAAGCTTCTTTTGCCCAAACACATACACCCAAATTTTGCGAAGTCTTTCCTTCACATTGTCTTCAAATTCGACTTTTTTCCCCAGTTTGATATATGCATACCTCGTTCTAAGTAGATATACGAATAAACCAATTGCATACAAAGTGACTGCGATGAACAGTAACCAGTTTGCGATTAATAATGGACTCATCTTATTCTCCCCCTCTAAGATGTAAAATGATATCATGGATAGAATACCATTAGGTTAATAGATTTATAAAGAATTAATTTAATATTAAAACTGAATGAGCATTCAGTCAACACTTATTTATTCTAAATTGCGCGAAATTAGTAGAAAATTTATTTTAGTAGTTCGGAAATTCTAGGTGAACAAATAAAATTGTACAAGTCACTACTTGTACAATATATGTTTCAGAATATGTAAACTTGCCTGGGATTATTTACAATTAATAGGTATTATAAGACACTTCGAGACCAATTGCTCCCTAATAGCAACCATTTGATTGATCAACGAGACCAATTTACACCAATCCGCAACCAATTCTTTCACAAGCCAGACCATTTCTCGTAATAAAGAGTTATGTTGATGTGATAAGAGTTAATTACTACTGGCCTTATATTCCTTCTGGAATTATTTTACATTAAAAGTATCTATACGGCACTTCGAGACCAATTGCTCCCTAACAGCAACCAATTGATTACTCAACGAGACCAATTTACAACAATCCGCAACCAATTCCTTTACAAGCGAGACCATTTCTCGTAATAAAGAGTTATGTTGATGTGAGACAATATTTCTAACTCTATTCGGATGAAAGCAACCATTTCTCCAAACAAAAAGCTATCTCCGTATGAGATAGCCCTTTTTTTCATCGAATCTCTTCAAAATATTTTTCAAAATGATTTTTCGCATCTTTTATTTGTTCGCTTGGAACTCCTAGTAATACAGAAGTAGCCGGGCCAGCCGATTTTATTATGTCCCACCCTGTTATTTCACCGCGCAAACCAAGTCGCATGCATTCGCCGGCAATTCCATTAGAACCGACCGGCCAAACTCGTTTGACAAATCCTCTTTCCATCGCATTCCATATCTTTTTTAAATCAGCAATCTTATCTGCATGTTCCACTACCTCTTGCCCGACACATGGTTTCCCGTACACAAACCATGTAATTTCCGATTCACTGGCCCATCTCTTTTCGCCAATCATCGTAACAGCCATCGCAGATTGCATTGTCTCCATATTGGATTCTGTACTTCCAGTAATTGTTGGGCATGGCCACTCTATTTCTTGAAACGCTTTTTCTATTCCTGCAACATATTTATCCCAGCTTTTATTGCCAGTAAAGTTGTGTACGATAACGGAGATTGGATGTGCATCTGCAGACCACTGCTCCAACAAAGCAACCCTTGTAGCAAAATATGCAACGATTTCGTCTTCCACACGAACGATATCGTCCACTTTTTCTCCGATTCCCGCAGAATTATCAGTTGTCAAAACTATCCCATTTGGCAATAAAACCGCGTTACGCATGCGTTCTCACTCTCTCCATTACTCGCTCAACTACTGGAGAGACAATCATTGCGATTCCTGCATTTAATATAGTTGCAATCGTAATTCCAGGTAACGCTCCAGCAAAAAATGCAGGAGAAATGATCCAGTAAAATGGAAGTGTTGCTAGCAAACTATTGGCAACGATGAAAAATACCCATTTCATCAAATAGTGGCCAGTTTGATGTAGCTTCGTAAATACGAATAAAATAAGAAACATTTCTACTGCAATGATTATATGCAACGGTCCTAGAGGAAATCCTACGTACAGCGACGAAGATAAATGTCCAACCAGTGACGCTGCTCCTGCATAAACGGGAGGCAGAAAAGCCGCTGACACTAATGCCGGAACCGTATCGAGTGCAGCACTTCCAATCCCAACTGGAATTTTCACGAATGCACCTATTGTAGATAGGGCTGCAAACATTGCTGCAAGTGTAAGTAAACGAAGTTTCATCGCTCTTACGCCTCCTCTTTTTTCACGCTTCCTACATTTTTAAATACTTTTGCACTACGCACATATTCAACATCAGACACATTTTCTCTAGCATTTGCAACCCTAGCTGCTGCAAATAAATAATCGGATAAACGATTCAAATAGCGTTGTACAACTGCAGGAACATCCTCTTCCGTTTTCATTAGCGTCACCATTTGGCGCTCAGCTCGTCTCGTAATAGTACGCGCAATATGAAGCGTTGCTGCAGCAGGAGTTCCTCCTGGTAAAATGAAGCGCTCTAATACCGGGCCTTCCTCTACTAGTACATCAATACGTTTTTCCATTGCCTCTATAGGTGCATCCGTCATTTTATACACTCGACGGTTTGATACGTTAGCCAAGTCACCACCGCAATCGAATAATTCGTGTTGAATCGTTTCTAAGTCTTCTAAAATATCCGCAAAAATAGTAGAATCCAACTCTGTCACTGCTTTTCCGATAAAGGAATTTACTTCATCAATTGTCCCATATGTTTCCACTCGAATATCATCTTTATCTGTTCTTCCTCCGATTAATCCTGTTTGCCCTTTGTCACCTGTTTTTGTATAAATTTTCAACTCCATCATCTCCCTTTTATCGTTTGTGAAATGCCATACCAAATTCTTGTGACACGTTCTGCCTTTGTAAAAAGCTGCTGATAAAATCTTCCGACGTCATCTCGCAGTTTACGCATGCTCGCTTCCATCGGGACGATGCCTCGCCCAATTTCAGTCGCAATAACAATTACCTCGAAATTTTGATCCCATTGCTCCAGATGCTCAAATAACTTATTCAATTTGTCTTCTAATACATTTTCTACTCCAAAAACAATTACAACTTCAGCTTTTGAAGATACAATCGGAAATTCCTCTGTAGCATCCAACCACTGTGCTTCTTTATCTTCTACTAGTTGCTCTACATATGCTCTTTTTCCATTAAATGCTCCACCGAAAATGACGTGCACCGCATTCCCTCCAGTACATCTTTCTTTTCATTCCAATGCATTTTATAGCTGCAACCATGCAGCACTTTCCACTCCCAGAAGCTCTTTTCCACACTCCCAAACTTTGTTAATAAAAAACGAATGGGACCACCATGTGTAATAATTACTGGATTCTCATATTCACTAATAACATCATATAAACCTTGAAGCACACGCGCTTCCATCTTTTCAAGTGACTCTCCATTTGGAGGTGCTGCTTGCCGAGGGTTATCCAGCCATGCTTGATATAATCTATCTTCTTTTAATTCATTATATGTTTTTTCTTCCCAATCACCAAAGGAGCATTCTCGGAGATTTTCATTCGTCCTATAAGGAATTTCTTTAAATAACAATTCTGCTGTTTGTTTGCAGCGTGTCAGATCACTGCCAATAACTTGTTCTATTTCTGGAGATAATTTTTTCGTTTTCATTCCGGCTAAAATGGGTTCATCCGTCCAGCCGATATACTTTTTCTCTAGGTTTCCTTGCGTTGGCAAATGTCTTATGAGAGTAATAGTAAAAGCGTCAGCCATAATAGCACCTCCGTAATTTCAACACTCGCCCCAAGAATATCGCCGGTCACACCACCAAAATTTTTAAGTGACCAATTTCGATACAAGCAAATAAAAACGAGCAACACCGCTGCAAATGTAACGGGAATAAACCAACTTGACGACATCCATCCAATTAGAAAAAGACCAATAAACGTATTACATACAGTCGCTAGAATAACAACTTTCACATTCATCTTCTGCTTAAAAAAATATGCAAGCCCACTCTCTTTTGCGCTTCGCGTTAACCCAAAAAGCATTGCAAGTGTTGCTCTTGAGAAAAATGGGAGAAGCAATACAAAAATCCAATGAAAAGATTCCGCTGCCAATACTTCTGAAACAATAATCACTTTGCCGACGATTAATAAGACAACTGCCATCACTCCAAATGCTCCAACCCTTGGATCATCGAGAATCTCAAACCTTTTCAATCGATCTCTATAGGAAAAAAATGCATCCGACGTATCTATAAAACCATCCAAATGGAGACCCCCAGACAATAGAATTCCAACAAAAACAATACTGAACCCTGTCATTAATGGACTCCACTGGAAAGATAGTAATACACAAGCAATTGCTCCTATACTCGCACCAATCCACGGGAATATGCTATACATTCCAGAGATTTGCCGCTCTTCTATCGGTAAATTTTTATGAACTGGAATGATTGTGAAAAACTGAAGTGCCAATAAAAGACTATTCACTTGCCCACCTCTAATATATCCACTATTTTTTCCCATTTCACATGCTTCCGAAAATGTGCTGCCCATTCCTCTATTTGTTCATCGGAAGCAGCGTTCGTACTCTTTTCAACCCCGTCCTCTTCCTCCAATTCATTTGGAAAGTAAGGAACAGTACCTAAAACCATTACTCCAGTATAATTTTCAAGAAAATCAATTCCATCTTGAAATAGTGTAATGTCTCCTTGAAACTTATTAATAATAATCCCTTTCACTCTTGCTCTTTGCGATTCTGGTAGCAATGCAAGGGTACCAACGATGGAAGCAAACACTCCACCATATTCAATATTAGCGACTAATAGTACAGGTACGTCTGCCAAGTCAGCAACGCGCATATTCACTAATTCTCGATCTCTTAAATTCATTTCGACAGGACTTCCAGCACCCTCCAAAATCAGGTACTCATAGGAATCTGAAAGCTTCTTTAAACTTGTTTTAATAAGTTTTCGTCCTTCTTCAAAAAACTGTTCACGATAAAGCATTCCATTCATTTTATTTACTTTTTCGCCTAAAACGATAATGTCTGTTTCCATATTTCCATTTGGTTTTAATAATATTGGGTTCATCTCAGGCAAATAAGAAGTTTTAGCTGCTCTTGCTTGTAATGCTTGCGAAACGCTTATTTCAAGGGCATCTTTCGTTTGTATGCTTAAACTGGACATATTTTGTGATTTAAAAGGTGCCACTTGTTTTCCTTCGTTCGCAAGTAATCGGCAAATAGCTGTACATACTAAGCTTTTCCCTACACTTGAAGCGGTTCCTTGCACCATTAGTCCTTTCACTTATACCCCTCACTTCCACTGATGACTTAAACCATATTCCATTTCAAAAGCATAATCTGCTTTCGCCACAAGCCATTGATGAATTTGTCCGATCCACTTTTGATAGAGGATAACATCTTCATGGTTGGATAACGGTTCATCCAACACTTCATTTGAAACAATGACCATAACTTTTGCTTTTTCTACAACTTGATCAATTGCATCATGGAGACGTTCTTCTATCAACTCCATGTCTCCTTCATACAGCTCATTGGCAAGCCAGGTGGTAACACAATCCCATAGGACTCCGTCTCCATCTTGGATATGGGAAAGGATTTTCTCGAAGTGTCGAGGCTGCTCAATGGTCACCCACTCGACCGGATAATTTTCGCGATCTTGCTGATGCCGTTCAATTCGTTTCTTCATTTCTACATCAATCGCAACTCCTGAAGCTACATACACGTTGCGTTTAGCGTGCTCATTCATCAAATATTTCTCGGCAAAGCTACTTTTTCCGCTACGTACACCACCCGTTATGAAGACCAGTTTCCCTCGAACCATTTATTCATCTCCTTCTGTAATCGCTCCATGTGTATTTCTTCCTTCATTCCTACACGAAACCATTTACCATCCAGACCTTTAAAGTTCTCGGTATGCCGAAGTACATAGCCCTTTGTTAATAAATACGTAAAAAATTCCATAGAACGTTCAGGATTAGAAAGTTGAAAGCAAATAAAATTCGTTCTTGATGGAAGTACTACACAATGCCATTTTTCAAGAAATATAGTAAATTTCTTTCGCATTTCTTTCGCAAATGCAATAGCCTGTAGTCGATAATCCTCTTCCTTCAGGCAAGCTGCACCTATCGATGTCGCTATGGCATTACTATTCCAATGTGGCATGGTTGCACGAGTTTCCTTAATAATTTGTTTACTAGCTATTGCATAGCCAAGTCGCAACCCTGGAATTGCATACATTTTAGTCATCGAACGAACAACGATAACGTTCGAAAAATCTTTTAAATGCGGTATAAATGATTCTCTTTCATCGATAAAATCAAGAAAGGCTTCATCTAGAATGACTTCACATTTATATCTTTTCGCATACTCTGCTATTTGTATGATTTCTTTTAAAGGAATTAAATACCCAGTAGGATTATTTGGTCTGCAAATATAAATAACTTCTGCAAATTCTACTTCATCCAATACTTCCTCTAAAGGTAAAGCTTGTATTGCAATAATTTCTTTTATGTACACATGATAGGGTGCTAACGTCGCAGCATATTCTGAAAACGTAGGATGGATCAAAACGGCACGCTTATTTACATACCGTTTTGCAAGACTTGAGAATATTTCAGCAGCCCCATTCCCTACTATCACCTGGTCGATCGGAACTTTATGATATGTAGCTGCAGCTGATAAAAATGGCTCTCCGTGTGGATCAGGGTATTTAGTGATTAAACTTGCATATGATGCCCAATTCTCTTTAACAAAAGGTGGTGGTCCTAGAGGGTTCACGTTTTCACTATAATCTATTATTGCTTCAGGTATGTTAATCCCAAGACTTTCATAGAGATGATGAGCATTTGCACCATGATTAGGTAATGACAAGTAAAACTCCTCCAATCACCATCAACCAAAGCCAAAATAGAAATACTGCTGTATTTAAATGGGAGATGGTACTTAATATATGACTAGGGTTAAGCGGAATCTCTCCAATACCCATTAATGCCCGGTTAGAAATGATTCCTTTATATGTATTTATTCCACCTAGTTGAATTCCAAGTTGATAGGCAGTCGCAGCTTCCAAATAGCCACTATTTGGGCTTGGATGTTTTTTCGCATCCAGCCACCATCCTTTCATCCGCTCTTTAAAAGGAAGTGTGCTTTCTTTCTTACCCCAAAGCATGATGATATAGCCAGTCATGCGACTTGGAATGTAGTTTGCAATATCATCAAGTTTTGCAGATGCATAACCGAACTCCTCGTACTTTTCATTTTTGTACCCGACCATTGAATCTAATGTATTAATTGCCTTATAGGCCCAGAGTCCAGGGGCACCTGCAAATAAAAATGCATAAAAGAGAGGAGCGGTGATCCCATCGCTTATATTTTCAGAAACAGTTTCCACGACACCTCGCGTGATCTCTTTTTCATCTAATTTTTCAGTATCTCGACCAACAATCCACGAAAGTTTTTGTCTTGCTGCTGGTAAATCTTTATCCACCAATGGTTTATAAACTTCCATCGCAGCATCCTTCAAGCTTTTTTGCGCTAGCCCAGAAGCAATTAATATACTTTCCAAAGCAATCCCTACAATTACGTGAACAGAATAAGCAGCAATTAAAACAACTACTGTAAAGAAGAAAGTAATTCCTACTACGATGAAAACAAGTAAAAACCCTTTTGCTTTCCGTCCATTCCCTCTATTTAGCAAAGCAGTAAGCTTTGAAATGAGATTACCAATCCATCGAACGGGGTGAGGCCAATTTGGCGGGTCACCTATTATTTTGTCTAGTATTAGACCAATTGCTATGGCAATAATATGCGGACCCATCCTACACCCAGCCTTTTACTTTTTTATAAGTTTGGATAGCTTCTACGGTACATTCAAACACACCGAGTCCAATTTTCTTTCCTATTTCTGTGATTGGCCCAGCATATGGAATATAGCTCCCTTGCTGCGTCGCAGCCACTAAAATGCTATCTGTAGATGTTCCAGTTGCGATTGTGCCTGTACGTGGATCCATTACAGATTCAGCGGTTAGCGCTTTCGTTTTTGCTTCTGTTGCAGTTATCACTGCTTGTAGAAATGCTTCTTCAGCAAGAGTTCCGTTTATTATAATCCAAGTATTAATAGTTCCTACTACCGGAAAATTTTCAACTTCATACGCTTTTGATACATCTACTGCATTTCCAACACCTGCCGTCACCATGATGAAGACAGAACCAAAGTCTCCTTCATACTCCTTAATAACAGCATCTTTCGTTTGAACAGCTGTCATCATTCCAACTGTCTCTGTTTCAGAAAAACCATGATTTGCAAGGAACTCCTGCATTTCCATCTGAGCATTATCAATATTATACTGTGCATCTACTCTTCTATTTACAAATGATCGATACCAGCCACTTCCCGCATTAATGACAGCAGATGACCATGTTCTTAGCTGCTTCTCTGCTTGAAATACGACGAGCTCATCTGTAACCTGAAAGTTTTCGGTTGTTACTTGGTCATTTACTATCTTTTCATTCACATCAGGAAGAATAGTGATTTGTGGCTTTGGGAGTTCTGGATGTGGATTTGTACTAACTCGTGCTTGGTACACTGTTTCAATCTGATTTTTCTTAACTACTTCATGAGGCTCTCCGATTGCTTTAATTTCCCCTTGCTCCATTAATAACAGCCTATCACAATATAGGGATGCAAGGTTTATATCATGAAATACACTTATGACAGTAATTCCTTTTTCAATTGTTTGCGTTTTAATAGTATCGAGTAATTGTTTTTGGTGTGCAATGTCTAAATGGTTTGTCGGTTCATCGAGCAATAGTATTGGTGCTTGTTGTGCAAGTGCTTGAGCAACAAATACTCGCTGCTGCTCCCCACCGGACAATAGGTCTAGTAATTGATGCTCGTACACTTCCATTGCTGTTAGTTTCATTGCTTCCTTAACAGCTACTTCATCTTCATGTGACCAAGAGGAAAACCATCCGCTTTGGTGCGGATATCGGCCAAGAGATACTGTATCCCTAACCGTATGTGAAAATGCTTGACTATGTAATTGTGGTAAAACTGCCATTTTTTTAGCTAGCTCTTTAGATGAGTACGATAGCAGTGATTTCCCCTCTATTAATACGTCCCCAGAACTCATTGGTAAAATCCCACTCATCACCTTCAGCAAAGTAGATTTCCCACTTCCATTGGGACCAAGTATTCCAAGCATTTCACCCTTTCCAACTTCAAAGGAGACGTCTTTAACGATTAATTTATGGTCGTAACCACCTGACAAGTTTCCTACCTTCAACATGTTAAACGCCTCCTTTTTTTCGCTGTCTAAAGAAAATAAATGCGAACACTGGTGCACCAATAAATGCAGTGATTACTCCAATTGGTAGCTCGGTTGGTGAAATTATTGTACGAGAAACTAAGTCGCAGATAATGAGTAAGGATGCTCCATTGATGAAGCTAAGAGGTAATACATGTCGATGATCCGATCCAAATAAAAGCCTCGTCATATGTGGAACAACAAGCCCAACAAAACCAATTGTTCCAGATACTGCTACTGCCGTTCCCGTCAACATAGACCCGCCGATCAAGATCATCATCTTTCTTCTTTTTACATTAACTCCAAGATGCTTTGCACGTTCTTCACCAAATAATAGTGCATTTAATTCTCTTCTGTTTAAAGCTAATAAAATCGAACCAATGACGATAAAAGGTAATGCCATCTGTACATAGCTCCAGCCTCGCATCGATACACTACCGAGCAGCCAGCCGATGATTTGCCTAAGCTCTTCTCCTGTTAACGCAATCATTAATGATATAACCGAGCCTAAAAAAGAACTAAAAATGATTCCAGTTAAAATAATCGTCTCCATTTTCATCGCACGATCGACTAATTTGGCAAATGTAATGACAAGAAGCATCGTAACTAATGCACCTATCATACTGAAAATGGGTAACGTATAAATTCCTAGAAATGGTACCGAAATACCGAAAAAGAGCGTAGCCACGGCACCTACTGAGGCACCGGACGACACTCCTAACGTATAAGGGTCGGCAAGCGGGTTTTTTAATAAACCTTGAAACGCGGCTCCTGCAATGGCTAGTGATGCACCAACTAACCCTGCAAGAACAACCCGCGGCAAGCGAATTTTCCAAACGATATTGGTCGCAATTTCATCTGCTCCCCTATCCCATAATGTGCTGATCGGTACCTTTACGGATCCGACCGATACACCTAGCCATATCGCCACTAAAAGAGCAATAATAGACAAGGTGTAGCCGATCATGGATTTACTCACTAAAAGCCTCTGGATAGATTGCTTTCGCTACTTCTTCTAATCCTTCTGCAAGACGTGGGCCTGTTCGACTAGTTAAGTTTTCATCAACCTGTACTACTGCATCATTTTTAACAGCATTAATCGTATCAAAACCATCGCGAGCCTTCACACTATCTACAATTCCTTCTACGTAGCTATACATTACGATAATCACATCTGGATTACGGTTTACAATTTCCTCTGGAGCTATCATAAACCAGCCCTCTTGATCAGCCGCAATATTCTCCGCATTTACCATATCTAAAATTTCTTGCATAAATGTCCCTTTACCAGGTGTATAAATTTCCGGAACATCAGAAGTTTCAACGAACACAGTTTTCTTCGTTTCTACATTCGCCACTTTTGCTTTTACTTCTTCTACTTTTGCTTTCATATCTTCCACAATTTTTTGTGCCTCTGGTAATTTTCCTGTAGCACGACCAATTTGTTCGATAGTTGTATATGTTTCATTAAAATCAGCCGCATTTTTTACGACAAACACTTTTACACCAGCATCACGGATTTGTTGTAAACCTGCATCGCCAGCTCCCAACATTGACTCATGTGCAAACACGATTTCTGGATTCATGGATACAATTTTTTCTACGTTGAATTCCATACCGCCGATTTTCTCTTTTTCAAGCGCTTCCTCAGGGTAGTTATCGTAGTCATTCACTCCAATAATTTCTTCATTAAGTCCAAGCGCAAATAAAATCTCTGTATTACTTGGCAACATTGAAACGATTGTTTTTGGTGCCTCTTCCAACGTTATCTCATTGCCAACCGCATCTGTCATCGTAATCGGGAATTCTGTTTCTTCTATTGTCGCTTCCTCTTGAGTAGTGTCCTTGTCTTCAACAGGTTTTGCTTCTTCTTGAGAACATCCAACTAACAATAATACTGCAAGTGCGGATGTCATCCATAATTGCCATAACTTCTTCATCTGTAATTCCTCCATTTTTGTGCAAATAAAAATCTCTCGTTCCATGAACGAGAGATAGAATAGGTATAAATCTGCTAGGTTAAAACATGCCAAGCGGACTTACACATAACCTATCCTCGTAGGTAGTAAAGTGTAAACGCATAAAGGCAGGTTTTCTGACTTGTGATCATGTACAATCACTTACAGTGGCGGGACCGCGCTGGACTTGCACCAGCTTCCCTTTTAACTTACTAGTAAACTAGCAAGCACCTTTATGTTCAAAATATTCTTGATGCATCGATTTCATTATACCTTAAAACATTTTATTGTCGACAGAAGTTTTCATAGTATTCGACTGATATTAGTTGTATTCAACCGATTCATTTAAAATATATTAGAAAAGCGCAAGCGAGCCCTTTAAAAAGCAAAAACTGGTTACAATTGTTTTCGGATTGCTTTGGACAGACTTTGGCTTCAAAGTTACCGCAGGATTATTTTGAAGGGTTGGCCGTGACTGTCGTCAAGACCAACCCTTCTTTTTTCGGTAATCTTGTTGCTGCAGACTGTTCGTCGCTCTCCTTTAACTTTTGAAAACTGGTTAATACCTTTTTGGATAATTAGTGAATAGATGCTATCTTATTCAATTGCAAGCTACCGAATGCCCCACTGAAGAAAAAAGGCAGTAGGTTAATTGATATCGATTTTTATTTTGTTTTTTTGTCCATTTTATTGGTTTGGAGGAGCGTAGCGAGGGCACTGAAAAAGCCTATAGAATTTACTTTACTAAATAATGTTGTCCGATAAATAAGAAAATCGTTGAAACGGCTCCCTTTCCGCGGGCGTTGCCTTAGCCTCCTAGGCCAACACGATGTTGGTCATGCAATCGTTGCCGCAGGATCCGGCGAACTTAGATTGCCTTCCCCTCAACTGCGGGGTCTTCTGCTAACGCTATTCCCACAGGAGTGTCGCCTTTTTCAACGATTTTCTATAAATACTAATTGAAAAAATTTAAGTGATAAAAACTTGCACTATTAACGGTATAATGGTTTTCTAATTGAAAAGCGGATAATAGTTGATTGGAGTGGAAGGCGGCGACTCCAGCCGGAATAGCAAATGTTTTCTGCACCGAAAGCGAAGCGTCAGGTGCATGAGCTGAAGACCCTGGACTGAGCGTAGCGAAATTAATTTTTGCGACGAGCTAGCGCAGGAGCATTGTTTTTTGCGACGAGCTTTGCGCAGGAGCATTGTTTTTTCCGACGAGCTTTGCGCAGGAGCATTGTTTTTTGCGACGAGCTTTGCGCAGGAGCATTGTTTTTTGCGACGAGCTTTGCGCAGGAGCAAGGGAAGCGGCTGAAGCCATGCCGGCGGAAAGCGTCCGCCTGGAACGGAAATTAACGGTTCCAAAATTAAATTCGAGTTGTTATACAAAACTTTCAGTGAAAACGTTTTCATGATACTATAATAAAAAATTTATTATTTTCAAGGGGGCGCAACGGGTTGTTTCCTTTTAAGAAAAAAAGAAGAGTGCATATACAAACTAAGAAGTTGTATTACAGTTATTCATTAAATTCTTCGACAGAAGAAGATATGAATGAGATGTCTTATCTGCTTAGTACATTATGTGAGACTGGCACCATTGATATTGTCTTTTTATGTATTGGGTCAGATCGATCGACTGGTGATTCTTTCGGTCCCTTTGTCGGAACGATGCTAAAAGAAAAAAACTTTCCGTATCATGTATTCGGAACAATCGAAGAGCCCGTTCACGCACTAAATTTAGAAGCTGTATTAAAAGAAATTAATAGCCAGTTCAATGAACCAATTATTTTTAGTGTGGATGCCTGTTTAGGAGATAATCACCAAATCGGATCAATTATATTAAAAGATGGTCCCCTCATTCCCGGAAATGCTATTAATAATCCGCTGCCCGAAGTGGGAAACTATCAATTAAAAGCGATTGTAAACTATTTAGATCCGAGCTTTCCTACAAACTCTTTAAATAATACGAGATTAAGCACTGTTATGAGCCTTGCAAAAATTACGTCTGCAATATTATTGAAGTCAGTCCAAAATAAGAACAATATAAAAATGACGATGAATCCTTTTTGATTCATCGTCATTTTTGTTTTATCCAATTGTTAGTGTTCTTTATTACATTTTTTCAGGAGCAGCTACGCCAATTAAACGTAGAGCGTTTGAGATTGTTTGACGAGCAGATGTCACTAAAGCAAGTCGAGCTTCTGATAATGCCATGTTTTCTGCGTCCAATACTTTATCGGCATTGTAGAAGCTATGGAATGTTGCAGCTAGCTCTTGAATATATGTTGCCACTCGGTGAGGTGCACGAAGTTTTGCAGCGTCCGCTACTACTTGTGGGAAGTCACCTATTTTTTTCAATAAGTCTAATTCTTTTTCACTTTGTAATAACTCAAGTGAATCGGTCGACGCTTTCATCTCTTGTGTTTCAGCTGAGCGTAAAATAGAGCAAATACGTGCATGCGCATATTGTGCATAATATACTGGGTTTTCATTCGACTGGGAAACAGCTAAATCAAGATCGAAATCCATATGAGAATCACCAGAACGCATACCGAAGAAATAACGAACCGCATCCAGTCCAACTTCTTCTACAAGCTCGCGCATTGTAACTGCCTTCCCTGTACGCTTACTCATTTTCATTTTTTCGCCGTCTTTATACAGCTGAACCATTTGAATAACTGATACTTCCAGTTTTTCACGTTCGTATCCTAGTGCCTCGATTGCCGCTTTCATACGTGGGATATAACCATGGTGGTCTGCTCCCCAAATATTGATCAGTTGGTCGAACCCACGAACTAATTTGTCCTCATGGTATGCAATATCCGGTAATAAATAAGTGAAAGAGCCATCACTTTTAATTAATACACGGTCTTTGTCATCTCCAAAAGTAGTAGAGCGGAACCATGTAGCTCCTTCTTCCTCAAAAATATGTCCGTTTGCTTTTAATTTATCTAAGGCAACGTCAATTTTTCCTGTTTCATATAAAGAAGTTTCTGAGTACCAGTTATCAAATCCAACTCGGAAATCAGCTAAATCTTTTTGTAATTTAGCAAGCTCTACTTTTAATCCATGAGCACGGAACGCTTTATAGCGCTCTTCATTTGACATAGAGACAAATTTATCGCCATGCTCTTTCACAAGTTCTGCTGCAATATCGATAATATCTTGTCCACGATAGCCGTCTTCTGGCATTTCTCTTTCTAGTCCTAATGCTTCAAAATAACGCACTTCAATGGACACTGCCAAGTTATGAATTTGATTACCAGCGTCATTAATATAATATTCGCGTGCAACATCGTACCCTGCAAAATCAAGTACATTACATAATGAATCCCCTACAGATGCACCACGAGCATGACCTAAATGTAAGTCACCTGTTGGATTCGCTGATACAAATTCTACTTGAATCTTTTCTCCAGCACCTGAAGTAGTACGTCCGTAATTCTCTTTTTCCGCAAGGACCGCTTTTACAACTTCTTGTAAATACTCTTTACGAACTGTGATGTTCATAAATCCTGGTCCAGCGATGTCGATTTTCTCCATCATCGTGCCTGACATATCCAGATTTTCAACAATTGCTTCTGCAACTTGACGAGGATTTCTTTTTGCAAGCTTTGTTAATTGCATCGCAATATTAGTTGCATAATCGCCATTGGCTTTATCTTTTGGTGTTTCTAGATGAATAGAAGGAATTTGCTCTACCTCTACTAATTCCGCTTTTATAATTGCTTCTTGCAATGCCGTTTTAATGGACTGTTGTACCTTTTCTACTGCGTTCATTTAATCCGCCTCCGTATAAATTAGTTCCAATGTATATGTACCAGCAACCTCATCATTGATCAGCAGTTCATATTCGACATGAAAATAGCCATCTTCAAAATGTAGATGCGTTGTATTTGTAGTTATCATTAATGTGCCATAAACCGTATCGTAGCTCCCATTTTGAAGCTCACCGCTTTCAAACGGTAATCGCATTTTGACTCCACCACTTCGCAATATAAGAGCAGATTTACCGCCAAGCTTGACAGTTGTTCTGACAATTTTCTCATCCTGGACTTCCTCGTAAACTAAATAAGGCTGATTTCCTTTTAGCGTTAGTTCTCCAGTCGTTTCAATATCGAATGTTTCCTTCTCGACATTTGGATGACAAATGGTGGATTTTAAACGAACATGTACTGATTTTTTTAATGGTTGTGCCATTGATTTCATCCTTTGAACATTTTTACGTAAAATATCTCTTTTATGTACATTTTTAATAACTCATGGATATATATAACCTTCACATTATATCTTAAAATTTACTTATGTGACAACTAATCCAAAAAGGAATACCTTATTCCTCCTGAAGAGGTTATAATAGACGCAATCTGTCATTTGAGGGTGAATAAATGCTTTTAGATATCATCATAAATTTTTGTATATTATTTACATTTGCTATTCTTACATATATTCCATTTCAAAATAAGTTAAATCTTTTCATTCCTTCCACTAAATATCATCCGTTTATACTTGGGATTTTAAGTGGTTTAACTGGGTGTATCTTAATGTTAACAGCCATAGCTGTATCAGAACATGTAATTGTTGATGGTAGAATGGCTGTCATTTCCTTATCAGCGGTCCTAGGCGGGCCTATCGCTACCTTTATTAGTGCAACGATTATTGGTATTTTTCGGATGTTTCTGTATGACTTTTCAATAGACTCTTTAATTGCTGGCGGAAATACGATTGTTATAGGAATTATTATAAGTTTATTTATTAGGAATAAACCAATTGAACTTCGTATTCGGTATGTTCCCTATTATTTTGCATATTCAGTTATTCAAGCTTCTTTGGTAATTTGTTTATTAAATAACTGGTCATTTACTAGTTATTTGGCAGTCTTCGGTTTCGTCATATATTCTATTGTGTCATTTTCGATTGTTTTTATTATTTTAAAGCAATTAAATAATCTTTTTAATAAAATTCGCCAAATAGAAGAAATGTCCGTAACTGATTATCTGACAGAATTAAATAATAATCGGAAATTTCAAGAATATGCTCAAAATCTATTGAATACGAATGATAGATTTTCACTAATATTACTAGACATTGATCATTTCAAAAAAGTAAATGATACATACGGTCACCCGATTGGAGACGAAGTGTTAAAGGAATTAGGGCTTCGATTAAAGGGTGCATCGAATTTTTGGGGAGGAATCGTTTCTAGAAATGGTGGCGAGGAGTTTTCTGTCCTTCTTCCAAATGCAACAGTAGAAAGTAGTTTAGAAGCCGCTGAAATAATTAGACAAGCTATTGAGAAGAGTCCTTTTCATGTTTCAACGGGAGATAATTTACATATCACCGTCTCAGGTGGAATAAGCTCCTACCCCGAAAATGGTGACAAAGTGAATGAGTTGTATAAGTTGGCTGATGATGCTCTTTATATCGCAAAGTCATCTGGAAGAAACAAAGTGATTCATATCCTACAAACATAAAGTTAAAATCAGAAAAACGTGATGTCCATTTAAGGACATCACGTTTATTATTTAACCCAACCTAGAATCATTTCTCTTAGTAACTTCGATGCAGTGTTAGCTGTTTGCTCCGATGAGTCGTAAATTGGAGCTACTTCTACTAAATCGAAACCGACTACATTGACACCTGAGTTTGCGATTGCATGGATTGAAGCAAGTAGCTCGCGACTTGTGATACCACCGCAGTCTACTGTTCCTGTTCCAGGTGCATGAGCAGGGTCAAGTACATCTATATCAATCGTTACATAGACAGGTCGTCCTTCTAACGTAGGAAGCACTTTTTTCAAAGGCTCCAATACTTCAAATTTAGCGATATGCATACCATTTTCTTTTGCCCAGTCGAATTCTTCTTTCATTCCAGAACGAATTCCGAAAGAATATACATTCTTTGGACCAATGTGTTCTGCAATTTTACGAATTGGTGTGGAATGAGAAAGAGGTTCTCCTTCATATTGCTCGCGTAAATCTGTGTGAGCATCCATATGAATAATCGCAAGGTTATCGTATTGGTCCGCTACTGTTTTCATAACAGGCCATGATACTAAGTGCTCTCCGCCCATCCCTACAGGAATTTTACCATCTTGTAGCAGCTGACGGATAAAACCAGCGATTAGATCCAGACTTTTGGAAGCATTTCCGAAAGGAAGTGGAATATCGCCCGCGTCAAAATAGTTTACATCTTCTAGCTCACGATCTAAATATGGACTATATTCCTCTAAACCAATTGATACCTCACGAATTCGCTGTGGACCAAAACGAGAACCTGGACGGTAACTTACTGTCCAGTCCATCGGCATGCCATAAATTACCGCTTGGGCTTCTTCGTAGTTTTGATTACTTTTGATAAATACATTTCCTGAATAAGCTTCATCAAATCTCATCGGCTTACTCTCCTGCTAAATCCTTCACAAATTTCGGTAAAACGAAAGCTGCTTTGTGAAGCTCTTTTGTGTAATATTTTGTTTCAATATCAAAGAATTGCTCGTCCGGCACTTGTAATGGATCGTATTTTTTCGAACCAATTGTAAAGCACCATAGGCCACTTGGATATGTTGGGATGTTTGCCAAGTACATATTGGTAATTGGGAAAATTTCTTTCACGTCTTTTTGCACTTGTCTGATTAAGTCAGCCTTGAACCAAGGGTTGTCCGATTGTGCAACGAATATCCCATCTTCTTTAAGTGCTTTGGAAATCCCAGCATAGAAGCCTTTTGTAAATAGATTCACAGCAGGTCCCACTGGCTCTGTAGAATCTACCATAATTACGTCGTATTCGTTTTCAGATTCTGCAATGTGCATGAATCCGTCTCCTACTTGAACGTCCACACGTGGGTTTTCTAACTCACATGCGATTTCAGGTAAATATTTTTTAGAATACTCGATTACTTTTCCATCTATATCAACAAGCGTTGCTTTTTTCACTTTCGGATGCTTCATAATTTCACGAATTACTCCACCGTCTCCGCCTCCAACAACTAATACGTTTTCTGGATTAGGATGTGTAAATAAAGGAACGTGCGCAACCATTTCATGGTACACAAACTCATCTTTTTGTGACGTCATTACCATTCCGTCTAAAAAGAGCATATTCCCCCACTCTTCTGTTTCTGCCATCTCTAACAGTTGAAAATCCGTTTGCTCTGTATGAAGTGTACGTTTTACCTTCATTGTGATGCCAAAATTCTCGGTTTGTTTTTCTGTAAACCAAAATCCAGCCATTTATCTATCTCCCTTACCAATATGATTTTTTTGTTATTTGTAGTTTATCAAAAAAATAAATACAAAGGAAAGTATAGAGGTTTTTGAAGAAAGTGCAATAGTTTTTTCTTTCTCTGTTTAATTTGAATCTATTGTTCTCATACTAATGAAAACATCGAAAGAGAACGGAGTAGATTTTTATGCGTCGTGCACAATACCGAAAAAAAGCCAGTCGTTCAAAACGCATGAAAAGGATTATTCTACTAAGTGTTGCTGCTATTTGCGCGTTTTTCAGTGCATTTATTACCCTTCGTATTTATGCACAAATCGTTGGGGCTCCAATTATTCAAGTACCAATTTCTTCGGTCTTTTTAGATAATCAAGGTAACGTGATTGGTGACCGATTTAACGAACAACGTCGTTATTGGATTTCCTTAGAAGAAATGTCGCCTTTCGTTGCACAAGCTGCTATTGCAGTAGAAGATCAAGAGTTCTATGAACATAATGGATTTGATTATTCTCGAATTGCTTCCGCTTTATTAAAGGACGTAAAAGCGGGCAAGAAAGTAGAAGGGGCCAGCACAATAACCCAACAATATGCACGTAACTTATTCTTAACACACGAAAAAACATGGAATCGTAAAATTAATGAAGCATTATATGCGTACCGATTAGAAATTTTTTACGAAAAAGATGACTTACTTGAAGGCTACTTGAATACCGTCTACTTTGGACATGGAATGTACGGTGTAGAAGCAGCAAGTAGATACTATTTTGGTAAAAGCGCAAAATCACTGACACTTGCAGAATCCGCTTTATTAATGGCTGTACCAAAGGGGCCAACCCATTATTCTCCGTTAGTAAATGAAGAAAAAGCAGTCACTCGACAACAGCTTATCTTGAAGCTAATGGAAAACCAGAAATTCATATCAGCAGATCAAAGAAAACTGGCATTAGAGGAAAATTACGTCTTAAAAGCAGAAGATTCTATTTTAACAAAGAAAACAGCCCCATATTTTTTAGAAGAAGTTTGGAAAGAAGCAAGCCAAATTGTTAAAAGCAAAGGTCATCGTATAGAAGAAGGTGGCTGGACAATTCAAACAACTTTAAATAAGCACCATCAACAAGCAGCAGAGGAAAGTATTGAAAAGTGGATGCCAGATGGCGAACTTCAAATTGGTTTTGTTAGTATGGAGCCGAAAACAGGTTATGTTACTGCAATGGTAGGTGGACGCAACTACGCAGAAAGTCCATTTAACCGTGTGACCCAAGCAAAAAGGCAGCCTGGTTCGATTATTAAGCCATTATTATATGCAACTGCACTCGAAAACGGCTTTTCTCCACTCACCTATTTGAAGAGCGAGCGTACAATTTTCACTTATGATAGTGGGCGTCAAGAATATGAACCTAAAAATGTGAATGGTCAATTTGCAGATCATCCTATCTCTATGGCACAGGCCCTTGCAATTTCTGATAATATTTATGCCGTAAAAACACTAGAAGAAGTTGGGTATAAACGATTCCAACAATTAGTTGAACGATTTGACATCAATATGAAAGTTGCTGATACACCCGCAACTGCTCTTGGAACATCGGAAGTTTCTTTGCTAGAAATGACAAAAGCTTATAACACTATTTCTGCAAAAGGAATTCAAAGAAAACCAACTTTTATAACTAAAATTACAGATAACGAAGGCAAAGTTATTTACGATGTGGAAGAAGAAAAATTGAAAGAGAAAAAAGTTTTGCTAGAACAAGATGCATTCCTTTTATCCCATTTAATGACAGGAATGTTTGACCCTATTTTTAATGATTATTCTCCGGCAACAGGCATTAGCATTCGTGCGAAGCAATCTCGACCATATGCTGCAAAATCAGGGACGACCAATACTGATCAATATCTAGTCGGATTTTCTCCTCAATTAACTGCAGGTGTATGGAACGGCTATGACCAAGGAAAACAAGTAAGTGATGCAGAAGCTAAGCAAGTTACGAAGCAAGTTTGGATTGAATTTATGGAGAAAGCCCATCAAGGATTGCCAGTGGAGCCATTTATATCTCCACCTGGTGTTCGAGGAGTTATTGTCGATATAGAGACGGGTGGAATTGCAACTTCTGCTTGCAGCAAGCAACGACTCGTCTATTTGAAAGAAAAAGATGTCCCAAAAAAGTTATGTACAGATCCTAAATTGAAGCAACATACATTTGAAGAAAATGAAGATGACGATCCGTGGTCCCTATTTCCTTTCTCCTTTTTTGGGGAATAGATACCATAACTAAATAAAGCAAAATAAAAAGCTTTCTAATACCTAAATTAGGTAATAGAAAGCTTTTTCTTAGTTAAGTATCTTGCAGAAAACTGTAGTAATCGGGATTGGGTTGTCACAATTCCACTAGTTCTTACATGTTGACTTTCACTAAGGTGTCCTAGCATTACTTTGAAGTAAGCTTTAAGTAAATTGTACTTTCTTTTTTGCATTAATTCAACCATATTAAGCATAAAACTGAAATGTCACAATTTCCAAGCAATAATTTAAGCGTTCAAATCTTTGTGGAGCTTTTCTTCGCTTCGATCCCACATTTCTTTATTGTGAGATTGTAGAAAGTCACGCAAAATAGCTTTGGAACGATCGTCCATAAAGTCTACAAGTATATGGCGTTTCATTGATTTATCCATTCGATTTACGTGATCCGCTAACATTTTATAGCCACGACGTTTTTCTCGGTTAATAACCATTTCACATGCTGCCACTCCAGCGTAATAAGGTCCTTCTTGTTTGTGATCTATCGTCACCCATACAAGCCAGTACCCTTTTCCCCCCTTAGAATCCTCACGATTAGTCGTAAACTTGATACCTCGCTCTGTATCACTTCTTGCATGCATCGCTCCAATTTCTACTCTTGCAACGCCTTCTTCTATATCAATAATGACTGGCGACACGTTCTCTAATGATAGAGAACCTACCCCAAATCCTTTATGTCCGTCCGTCGGATCATTTTTAATAATGGTAAAGCCCATTTTTTGTTTTGGTTTTTCTTCATTACCCATTCGAAAGTTCCCTCCGTTCTGTTATGATAATAGTATACAGAAAATCTCACTAAAGGAGGAAATGAAATGCCATACGTAACAGTAAAAATGCTTGAAGGTCGTACAGAAGAGCAAAAAAAGGCATTAGTTGAAAAAGTAACAGCCGCTGTTGCAGAAACTTCCAATGCACCTGTAGAAAATGTAGTAGTCTTCATCGAAGAAATGCCAAAAAATCATTATGCAGTAGCTGGCAAACGCTTTAGTGATCAATAAATCAGATTCGAACCCTTTTTATAAGGGGTTCTTTTTTTATTCAAATCGATCTCCGCTCCTGGCGGGCGGGGCCGAGCCGATTCCTTCTCTCCGCTCGAGGACACTGAAATAGTCCTCCATGAGATTTCATAACGTTCCAGGCGGACGCGTTCCGCCGGCATGGCTTCAGCCGCTTCCCTCGCTCCTGCGCAAAGCTCGTCGCAAAAATTAATTTCGCTACGCTCAGTCCAGGGTCTTCAGCTCATGCACCTGACGCTTCGCTTTCGGTGCAGAAAACATTTGCTATTCCGGCTGGAGTCGCCGCCATCCACTACAATTAACTATTATCCGCTTTTCAATTAGGAAATCATCATGCCATTAATTGAGTATGTTTTTATCACTTACATTTTTTCAATTAGTATTTATAGAAAATCGTTGAAATAGGCGACACTCCTGCGGGAAAAGCGTTAGCCGAAGACCCCGCAGCGCAGCGAGGAGGCTAAGGCAACGCCCGCGGAAAGGGAGCCGGTTCAACGATTTTCTTATTTATCGGACGACATTATTTAGTAAAGCCAAATTCTATAGACTTTTTCAGTCCCGCCATCCGATCCAAACAACGGAAAATAGTACAAAAGTTATTTAAACTTCGCCCTCGTGATACCTTTTTCGACCGATTCAATATTATCATGAAAATTAATAAAAAAAGCTGCCCTTATTGGACAGCTCGTTCATTCATTAAATTCATTACAAAAGAAAATGCCTCTTCAATTTCTTCTTCCGAAAAATTAAGTTTTCCTTTAACAACGTGAAGCTTTTCTATTTGCTCATCTTTTGGCAGATGATCGAAGTACAGCAAAGTGGAAACTAACTCTAAAAATCTAGAGCTTTTGTCTTTCATCTGCGTAATACAAGAAACTAATGCTGGACTTGCATCCTCTAACTGGGCCATTTGAGCAAAGTGCTCTCCCTCGTCAGTCATTTGGTATTTATACTGTACGTATGACCCTTTATCTTGTCTTTCTTCATTCAAAAATCCCATATTGCATAGCTCTTCTACACGAGTTGTTAGCTCCACTGAATAGGGTCCATATACATGAAATTCATATTTTTCTTTGAATGAAAACTGTAGTTTTTTCGCTATATATACCATCTTTTGAAGTTTTTTTCTTCCAGTAATTCCGTCAGCTGCTCCGATAAATTGTACAATTTTTGCATGTTCTTCTAGCAATTTGACCCCACCTTTATGTTAACAAATCTAATATTTGCTTCTTCAAAGCTTTTTTCTTGCCGTCTTCTGTTAAAAAATCTTCTGGAAAATATAATTTATGGTCTGTTCGACGTTTTCCTGATATCGCTTCGACTATTTCTGATTCTCGGGAGAGCTCTCGAATTTCACCATTTGGCATGAGCAGATGAATCGGAATTCTTTCTCCTTCTTCGCCAGGACGATAAAAATCATATGGTAAGTCTGATGACGAATCAAAAACTAAATAATACTCTGGGTCTATACCCGCTTTTTTAAATAATAACTCCAACTCTCTCATCTTCATATAATCCTTAGCCAAATCAAATTCAATGTATTGAAACAGCTTACGATTGACAAAACGATCACATAAATCCGCTAAAATCGAGTCTTTTTCCGTTATCCATAGTTGAAAGTAAGTTAGTAAAACACCCTCATCTAAAGCGAGATATTCTTTTAATGAAAAAGTGCCATCAAAAAAAGATTTAAAATGAGTAGGTTGTTGCTCGAAATCATAACCACTTTCACTTAAAGCCTTTGCCCGATGTAAAATTTTCGTCAAAATTACTTCTGCACTGCGAGATACTGGATGAAAATACACTTGCCAATACATTTGATATCTACTCATTATGTAATCTTCTACCGCATGCATTCCGCTTGATTTTATAACTACTTGGTCTTCTCTAGGTCTCATGACACGTAAAATACGTTCCATATCAAAGTGACCATAGCTAACGCCTGTATAATAAGCATCACGCTGTAAATAATCCATACGATCTGCATCGATTTGACTGGATATCAAGCTGACTACTTGTTTGTTTGAATAGGTTTTTGCGATGACATCTGCTACTTTTTGCGGGAAATCCTCGCTTACTCTCTGTAAAATTTCATTTACTTCCGTATCACCAAGCAATATTGCCCTCGTAAACTCTTCGTGATCAAGATCAAACACATTTTCAAACGCGTGGGAAAAAGGGCCATGTCCCAAATCGTGAAGAAGAGCCGCACATAATACTACAAGTCTTTCAGATTCATCCCATTCCAGTCGATTTTTAAAACTATCATCCACTATACGGCGAACAATCTCATAAACTCCGAGAGAGTGATTAAAACGACTATGTTCTGCGCCATGAAAAACTAGATAGGTAGTTCCAAGCTGTCTAATTCGACGAAGTCTCTGAAATTCCTTCGCTCCAATTACGTCCCATATTACTTGATCACGGACGTGAATATACCGGTGAACTGGGTCTTTAAACACTTTTTCTTCTGCTAGCTTTTGCGATGCATAGCTCATTTAGCCACCTCCGTGATTTAAAGCGTAAGCACCTATCTCTACCTAGGTGCTGAGCTGTATGTATTTCATCTATTATAAAGAAAAAAACCGCTCTTTGAAAGCGGTATAAGTTCTATTTATGCTTCAAGTTTGGCTCGTACTTTTTCCATTAATTCATCTTCGGTCAAGGCAGCAACTGGACGGTTATTAATAAAGGCGAACGTCTTTTTTCGACCTGGTCCACAGTAGGATTGACATTCTTTAATTTCAATTTCTGCCTCTGGATCTATCGCTTTGAGCTTTGGAATTAACGTTTTTAAATTAACGGCCTGACACTCATCGCAAACTCGAAAATGGTTTGCCATATTGTCCACAACCCTTTCTATATATAGTAATAGTCTACAGGTCATTGTATCTTAAAGTTTATATTGCTATCAAGTGTATTTTACGTGAATAAAAGAGCACTAAGTTGTCCATTATGTTAATAGAACAACGAAACTATGAACATGGTAGGAGGACAAACATGGTAAAAATAAGACAAGACGCATGGATGGAAGAAAACGACGAAATGCTTGCAGAGATGGTGCTACGACATGTACGAGAAGGCAGCACACAATTAAATGCATTTGAAGAAGCTGGGGATGAATTGAATCGTACAGCTGCTGCATGTGGATTTCGCTGGAATGCAGTAGTACGTCATCAATATGAAAAAGAATTGAAAGAAGCAAAAAAAGAACGCAAAGAAAAACTTCGTCTATTAGGAAAAGACTATAGACGTAGAGGAAATGGTATTTATCTAGCAAAGCCAGTTGAAAGCGGTGAGCGTCCAGCTTCTATACCAGTTTCTGCATTATCAATTGATATAATCATCGCGTATCTTGTTCGATTACAACATAGTGATTCAGACATTTCAAGATATCGCCATTTAGCAAACGTTTCTACTGAGAAAATTAGAAAACTAGAAAGTGAAATTGCGAAGCTGGAAAAAGAAAATGCTGCAATTAAACAAGATTACGAGCAATTCGTTCAAATTATGAACCGTGCTAGACGATTGGTTACATTGAATGATGAAGACGCACCAACTACTCCAGTATTTCAGATGGAGAAAAACGGTAACCTAATATCTAAAGAACCACCAACCATTTAAAAAGTTGGTGGTTTTTTTCTTACTGTTGAGAAACACTTTCACTTTTCCTTGCTTGCAATAAATCGCGTTTTGACTTCGTTGTAAGCTCATGAACTTATGTTATCTTCGCTTCCAACTTGATTGACAAGCTTTTTCGTTCAGACTGAAAGTAAAACTACTTATCAAGCATCTTTTTGTTTCGATCTACTACCCGCTGCAAATAAAACATGTAGAGTTCCATTTCTTCTTGTGTGGCAGATTGAGAGACAACGTTAGTAGATAGATGTTGTAAGATTTGTTGGGTGCGAATGACGATATCTTCCACTGTAAAAGAGGCATCCAGTAATTCATTTAAAGATGCCATGACTTCTGGTTTGATTACTGGATAACTAAATTTAGTTTCTTCCCCTTGTACACCAATTTCATAAAATTGACGGATTAAATCTGCTCGCTCGCTTCCACTACCTTCCACACATAAATAAACTTGAACGGCGATTCCTTGACGCAGTCTTCTCTGAGAAATTCCAGCAAACTTCTTTCCACCAATACTTAAATCATATGAACCTGGACAATACGATCCTACAATTTCATAAGCTTCAATTTTCCCTTCTGCTTCTGGGAATAATAGACGAACAAATTCAAGCATTACTTCATATCCAGTGGGAATATCAATAGACTGATCGATTTCAGATAAGACAATTGAAATATTAAGAACTCCTTCATCCAAAACAACCGCAAGTCCACCAGAATTACGAACTATCGGAGAATACCCTCGTGTACGTAAGAAATTCTGTGCATCCTCTACAAACGGGAGACGATGATCTTGAATTCCAAGCACAACTGTATTGTCGTGTACCCATGTTCGAACCGTTGCGGGGGAATGCCCTTGCCCAACTAAATGGCATAGCAAATCATCCGAAGCAAAGGACTCTAAGGCAGAACGACTTTTTCCACTAAGCGATTGATCCCAAAATCGCCATGTTTCTTGCTGTAATAAATCTTCTATTTGAGACATTTAGTTAACTCCTTAATTCAACACTTGTGCTGCTGTAATGTAAGCCAGCTTATATACATCCTCTGCAGAACATCCGCGTGACAAATCGTTTACTGGTGCATTCAATCCTTGTAGAATAGGTCCAATTGCTTCAAATCCACCTAAACGTTCCGCAATTTTATATCCTATATTCCCAGCTTCCAGTGATGGAAAAACAAATACATTTGCATCCCCTTGCACAACCGCTTCAGGTGCTTTTTTTGCAGCGATTGCTGGGACGATACTAGCATCAAATTGCAATTCACCTTCTATCGCAACATTTGGGGCTAATTTCTTTGCCATTTCTGTTGCTTTCACTACTTTCTCGGTCTCTTCTGATTGTGCAGAGCCTTTGGTAGAAAAAGATAGCATTGCAACTTTTGGTTTTATTCCGAAAGCTGCAGCAGTTTTCGCACTTTCTACTGCAATTTCTGCCAAATCTTCACTCGTTGGGGCTATTGTAATTGCACAATCTGCAAATACATAACGAAGGTCGTCTTTCACCATAATAAAAGCCCCGCTTGTTTTAGAGATACCTGGCTTTGTCTTAATAATTTGAAGTGCAGGTCTCACCGTTTCAGCTGTTGTATGTGCTGCTCCACTTACTAATCCGTTCGCTCTCTTTGTATACACAAGCATAGTTCCAAAATAATTAACGTCTTTTAATAGCTCTCTGGCCTCATCTTGGGTAACTTTTCCTTTACGTCGTTCTACTAATGCCAGCACCAGCTCATCTATTTCTTCATACGTTTCAGGATCAATAACAGTGAGATTTTTAGGAAGACTTTGAGAAGTGCCAATTACAACCGGCTTTATTATTCCTTCTTCTTGAAGTTTTAATGCAGCTTCAATAATACGTTCATCCGTTCCTTCAGGCAGCACAATGGATATATTGGCATTTCTTAATTTATCTTTTAACTCTTGAAATAAATCTGCCATATTTAGCCCTCCTACTATCTTTTTCGTTAATTCAAGCATACACGACTTTGTCACACATTGTCATGCGTAAGTGCATGCTAAACGGGAAAGTTTGGCGGTTGTATGATACACTAAAAATGCGAAATTTTAATTAAAAGGAGTGTCTTACTCAATGAATGAAGCAGCAATTACACTAGATGGTTGGTACGTATTACATGATTTCCGACAAATGGACTGGGCATCATGGAAGCAAGTTGATCCAGAACTTCGTAAACAAGCTACGGATGAATTTGTCGCATTCCTAGACGAATTACAACAAGCAGATGACGCAAAAACAGGCGCACATGCATTTTACACAATTGTAGGCCAAAAAGCCGATTTCATGTTAATGACATTACGTCCAACAGTGGATGAACTTCAAGAACTAGAAGCAAAGTTTAATAAATTAACAATTGCGGATTTTACAATCCCTGCTTACTCTTATGTTTCTGTAGTTGAATTGTCTAATTATCTTGCTGGCGAATCTAACGAGGATCCATATCAAAATCCACATGTACGTGCTCGTTTATACCCAGAGCTTCAACGTTCACAATACATTTGCTTCTATCCGATGGACAAGCGTCGCGATGGCAATGATAACTGGTATATGCTTTCTATGGATGATCGCCGTGCATTAATGGCTAGTCACGGGAAAATCGGCCGCGGTTATGCAGGAAAAGTAAAACAAATTATATCTGGTTCTGTCGGATTCGATGATTTCGAATGGGGCGTTACTTTATTCTCAGATGATGTACTTCAATTTAAAAAATTAGTATATGAAATGCGTTTTGACGAAGTAAGTGCTCGTTATGCAGAATTCGGTTCATTCTTCATCGGTACCATTCTTGCAGGAGAAAAACGCTTAGAGTTTTTCAATATTTAATCGTTACAAAAAGCTGCAGCTTATGCAGCTTTTTTTATTTAGCATCCATGCATTTCGGTATGATGATAGATCTCCTTGCATAGTGTAGTGTAGGAGGTGATGCGTTGGCAGTAATCCAATACAATGATAAACAACTGGATTTACTAGCAAGGCTAATGCGTGCTGAGGCAGAGGGTGAAGGCGATCTGGAATGCTTATGGTAGGGAATGTCGGAGTGAACCGAGTTCTTGTCTACTGCCTAGATTTCAAAGATATCCGTAACCTGGAAGAAATGGTTTTTCAAAGTCCTGGTGGATTTGAAGCAACACAAAAATCCTATTTTTATCAACGAGCACGGGATTCTGATAGCTAAACGGGTTGTTCAAGGCGAACGCTTTTATCCTGCAGAACGCTCATTATGAATTTTTGAACCCCAGGCGATTGTCCTCCCCAATGGTATAACCAATGGAACGCCGGACGTTATAAAGCACATTGCTTCTACTCTCCTACAACTACAGATTGTCCAAATATCTAAAAAGAAAGGATGTATGAATGGTTCAATATTATTGGTACCCTGGAGGCTATCCACAACCACAACCACAACAACAGCAACAAATGACCCCACCAAACATTCAACCAACCACACCCGCAGCCGCTCGTCAGGAAGAATCCTACATTGAAAACATTTTAAGAATGAACAAAGGAAAGCTTGGTACCTTTTATTTCACTTTCGAAAATAATAAGGAATGGAACGCCAAAGTGATTAAAGGCTATATCGAAGCTGCTGGTCGAGATCATGTCATTCTTAGTGATCCTAGCGGAAAAAGATACTTAATGCTTATGATTTACTTAGATTATGTAACATTTGATGAGGAAATCAACTACAATTTATAAAATGAAAAGCTTATCCGTTTTCAAGGATAAGCTTTTTAATTTGGACTTTGACTAACGAATTGGTATCTCTTATACAATTATAGAACATCTCACTTTAAGGATAACTATGTGAAATGGTCTCGGTTATGTGGATATTGGTCTTGATTATGCTAGAATTGGTCTCGCTCCTGGACAAATTAGTCTCGTTTATCGGTGAACTTGTCTCGTTCCGCCATTTTCTAATAGTTTCTAGAAAATAATTACAAGCCAATAAGTCTCGAGAATAAATTCTGAAATTTTACTGCATATGATGAATTTTTAGATTATGATTACTAACAGGGAGGGAATTACATGGAAACTTTCTTAGCAATTTTGCCATTGATTTTTTGGTTATTGATTTTTGTAGTGATAATTATTGCCATTGTTCGGGCTACAAAAAGATCGAATAGAAGAAGAATCCTTGAATTGGAAGAAGAAAATAAACGACTTAAAGAGAATCAAAATATATAAATAAAAATGGAATATTAAACGGGTCAGCTCATTTAAATGGGCTATTTTTTGTTGTAAAAAAACACCGCTATAGGCGGTGTTAAAATGAATGTTAAGATAGTATTCAACTTAGCGTTTAAAATTACCTGTCTATTCAAAACATAACGGGGATGGTTATTTTTGGCCTTCCAATTAATTAACTTGCATATTTTACTGCAGCAACGATTAACATGATCCATCCGACTAAAAACGCTACGCCACCGATTGGTGTGATGGCACCAAGAACACTAATACCTGATAAGCTCAATACGTATAGGCTTCCGGAGAATAAAATGATTCCTACTAAAATAAGATAACCTGCAGTATTCAAGGATGACACATGACCAATTAATTTTTCACTCATCAATATGCCAATTGCCACTAGTGCAAGTGCATGAAACATTTGATACTGTACAGCAGTTTCCCAAGTAGCTAAATATTTTTCTGATAAAGTTGCTTTTAAAGCATGTGCACCAAATGCTCCTAGTGCAACCGAAAGAAATCCATTGATAGCCCCTGCAATGATAAATAATTTCATATTGACCTCCTACTTTCTATTAAAAATCAAATAATGATTCTCCATTTGCATCGTCTTCTTTTAATACACTCGATTGCGTAGATACTTTTGGAGATGTTGGAACCGTGCTTAAAACAGGAGGTAAAGTTGTCGAGGAATCTAACACGACATCACATAATGCACGAATCGCAACTAATGCCTCTCTTGTCGATTGTTCATTCGTTTCCATTTTTGCTTTATGCACTTGTTTTTCTATTTGTATTAATATTTGTTCACTAGAAATCATTTCTTATGACCCTCCCCTTGCTTCGGTTCAAATTTCAAGCACTCCATCCCAGATGTACGCTTCACCAATACAGAGGGAAGTTCTTTCGTTTTAAACCCATAAGCCCTACAGCCACGTGGATGACCTGCATCCCATGTAGTAAAAAAGTGTCGGCATTTAAAACAGTTTACGGCCAATTCACTCCCCCACTTTCCATTCCATATACTAGCATAACTAGAGGCAAAAATCGATTGGCTTCTCTCCCCATGCTTCTAGCTGTGCATTTATTTTAGAATAGGGCTTGCTTCCAAAAAAACCTCTATGTGCACTGAGTGGGCTCGGGTGTGGGGCTTCTAGAATAACATGCTTTCTTGTATCTATCAGTTTCTTTTTTAGTTGTGCCGGTTTACCCCACAAGACAAAAATGATGGGCTCTTCTCTATTTGATAGTTTAGTTATAATGGTATCTGTGAGTACTTCCCAACCCTGTCCTTTATGTGAATTAGCCTCTCCTGCACGAACCGTTAAAACCGTGTTGAGCAATAAAACTCCTTGTTTTGCCCAGCTTTCTAAATAACCACTTGTAGGAAGAGGACAACCGATATCTTCCAAAAGTTCTTTGAACATATTGCGTAAGCTTGGTGGAATCGCAACTCCAGGCTTTACAGAAAAACTCATACCATGGGCTTGTCCCGGCCCGTGATACGGATCTTGACCAAGAATTACTACCTTCACTTCGTTAAAAGGCGTGGCACGAAGAGCACTTCCGATATCCGCCCGTGCTGGATAAATAGTATGTTCTGTGTACTCCTTGTCTAGAAAGTCGTTTAGTTTTAAGAAGTATGACTTACTACGTTCTTCGTCAAAAATTTCTTTCCAAGTTGTCATGACACATCACTCCTTAAATTCAACCTGGACATCAAAATCTACCAATCCGAACATTTCTTTTACAGATGTTGCAGCATTTTCTTCTGCAAGTTGCAATAAACCTTGTCCTGTTGCCTCTTCAATCATCATTTCCTTGGCAGTTTCAGCAAGCTCATATGCTTCTTTTATATCCGCTTTTTCACGGAATAATCCTTCATAAGAAAATACTTCTACTTGATCAAATAAAATTTCTGGTCCTCCTAAAAATTGAGCTTTAGGTAATGTTAGTTCTGCAGTTTTATTTTTCTCATCCACTTTTATATCAGCATTTGTTACTTGAGAGAAGTCCACTCCTGCTTTTACCGAACCAGGGACAACTACGAGTAATTGTCTTTTTGTTCCTGGCAAATCAATACCGATTTCTTTTCCAAATACCGCATTATCTTGTCGTTCAATAATTACTTTTGTAAATGCTTGAGCAGTCGATAATTCATTCAAGGCTTGTACCTGCTCCAGAAACGATCCTTTGCTTTCCGTGAATGTACTTCCTTTTATTGCCCAAAAAGCAGCAAATGGTAAGGCAGCAAATAATAAAAGAACGGCAATCGCTAAAACCATAAAAGTTTTAAAACGCAGATTGGATAAAACACGCGGTACCTTCCAAAATCCGAATCCTTTTCTAGTCGGATTTTCTACAATGGTAGCTGCTGATTCTTTCTGTGCTTTTAACTCTTCTAATAGTTTTTCCATTTCACGAATTTTTTTATCGTCGTTTCGCATGTCATCCCCCCTTTCCTCTTAATCTATTACGTTTAACAGTACCGAAAAGTTTCTATATTAACAACTATCCAATACATGATAGGATAAAAAAAAGGAGACATGCAAATGGCCGATTTACATTTTCGTGAAAAACTAAAAAATATAGAAAAAGCTGCTAGTACGTCGAATGAAGTTCCAGAAAAAGCTAAAAATATTGGAATGGGTTGCTTTACTTTGGGAATGATTCTATTAATAGCATTTCTTATCTTTTTAGCATTTTCTTTATTTATAAACGGAATACTCATAGGATCTAGTATTTGTTTTATCATTGCAATTATTTTAGTATTTGTTTTAATTAAATTATGGACTGCTCCAAAACTACCTTAAACAAAATAATGATCTAATCTGTTATAATTAAAAATATTGTATATTGCAAAGAAAAAGGAGAAATTACACCATGTCTATCAAAAAAACATTAACGATTGCAGGCTCTGATACTTCAGGCGGCGCTGGAATACAAGCAGATTTAAAAACGTTCCAAGAGCATGGAACCTACGGAATGAACGTATTAACTGTTATTGCTACGATGGATCCTGACAATGGATGGAGCCACGGAGTATACTCTATTCCCGTAGAGGAAATTAAGCGTCAAGCAAAAACAGCATTATCAACAGATGTTGATGCTATAAAAACAGGAATGTTAAGTACAGAAGAAATTATCGAGACAGCTGGTAATATTATTGAAGAATCTGGCGTAAGCAGTGTTGTTATAGATCCGGTGATGGTTTGTAAAGGTGAGGATGAAGTGTTGAATCCTGGTACTGTGGATGCAATGATCGAGTTTTTACTTCCACGTGCTTTAGTTGTGACACCTAATCTGTTCGAAGCTGGACAACTTTCTGGACTTGGCGCATTAAAAACTGTGGAAGACATGAAAGCTGCTGCCGAAAAAATACATGCACTTGGTGCAAAAAATGTTGTAGTTAAGGGCGGTAAACAATTAGCACATGAAAAAGCAGTAGACTTATTCTATGATGGACAAACTCACACATTATTAGAAACAGAAAAAACAGAAACAACTTACAATCATGGTGCTGGTTGCACATTCGCTGCTGCAATTACAGCAAACTTAGCAAATGGACTGACAGTGTCGGATGCAGTATTCGAAGCAAAAGAATTTGTTTCTGCAGCAATTACACATGGTTGGAAACTAAACCAATACGTTGGACCTGTTCTTCACGGAGCGAAAGGTAAATTCGGTGCACCCGAAGTTACCACTACTATCGTTTAATATTATTTCTAATTTCTCGCAAAGTCTCTTTGGCTTTGCGAGTTTTTTGTTTTGATCATTAATAGCTCAATCATTCGCATCAAAAACATTTTTTCATTATACTAATAAAAGACAGTATGCTAGGAGGCTATTTAAAAATGGAACTTGTCCATGTAGAGCAGTTACAAGAGCTTTTAAATAATTTTGCAAACGAAGATGTTTATATACATTTAGAAACAACGAATGGGGCTTATGCAACTCATTTCAATGAGAATGTTTTTAATGCAGGTGCTTTTATTCGCAATGTGGTTATACGTTATGAACTTGGAAAAGTAGCCGGTGAGGCACCACATCGAGTTGGCCTTAAACTTCCGCACGGTTGGGTTTATGCCCAAGGAATCACACATTATGAGTTAGATGAGCATGGTCGATTATTAATGGCAGGTCATGATCAAAGCGGAAAACTTGCAGTTGCACTTCAAATTAGCAGAACACCATTCACTTATTAAGGAGGAATTGAAATGACTTTACCAATGGAACGACACGTTTTGGTCGTATTCCCTCATCCAGATGACGAAGCTTTCGGTGTTTCTGGTACGATTGCTACATATATAAAACAGGGAATTCCCGTAACATATGCTTGCTTAACGTTAGGAGAAATGGGAAGAAACTTAGGCAACCCTCCGTTTGCAACACGCGAAACACTACCTCAAATTCGAAAACAAGAACTTCTTGCTTCTGCAAAGTCTATGGGTGTGACAGACCTTCGAATGATGGGTCTTCGAGACAAAACAGTAGAATTTGAAGATGATGAAAAAATGGTAGAAATGATGGAGAATTTAATAAAAGACACAAACCCCTCTCTAGTTATTACATTCTATCCAAACTATGCAGTACATCCTGATCATGACGCTACTGGTCGTGCGATGATACGAGCTGTCCGTCGTATGCCAGAAGAAAAACGTCCTACAGTGTATGCACTTGCGTTTTCAAACAATTCAAGAGAAGTTCTTGGAGAGCCCGACGTAATTCATAATATTAAAGAATCAAAAGAAGAAAAAATGGGTTCCATGAGAGCACATATTTCTCAAACAGCTTGGATGCTCGAGGAAATGGAGAAACGGTTAGCAGATGGTGAACCAGAAGCAGAAAATTGGCTTCATTATGAACGTTTCTATACGTACAATTTTAGTAAAGATTTCGAATAATGGAACATAACGCAATCCTATAGACTTCCCATATTAAATGAATTAATATGTATGAATGATTACACCAAACGCATATTTATTCATTTACAGAAAGTTGGTCTAACACTTTGAAAAAGTTTTCACTGTCTACTTGGTTTCTATTCCTACTACCTTCTATAGTAGGTGTAATATTATTTATGATTCCTTTGCCAATTGAAGGAGCAACACAAATTCCCATTGCTTATTTTGCTAGTCTTCTTGCAGGAGTATTAGAACCAGTTATTCACTGGGTTTCTCTCGTAACAATGTCGATAGCAGCAATAGGTTCAGTGATGTTTTTATTCGTTCCTAAAAAGAATACATTTATTAATAATCTCTTTAAAGTAACCCCATTTTGGACCGTGACTCGTGTCATTGGAGCTATTTTTGCCTATATGATTGTTTTTGAAGTGGGACCGGAAGTCGTTCGTAATGAAAATACAGGTGGAATGTTATTAAGCCCTGATGGTTTGGTGTCCTTCCTATTTACTATTTTCTTGTTTGCGGGATTATTACTACCGCTCTTATTGAATTTCGGATTACTAGAGTTTTTTGGTACGATGATGGTGAAAATCATGCGTCCATTGTTCAAACTTCCTGGTCGTTCTGCAGTTGATGCCTTAACTTCATGGGTAGGCGATGGAACAATTGGGGTTTTACTAACAAGCAGACAGTATGAGGAAGGTTACTACACGAAAAAAGAGGCGGCAATTATCGGTTCTACATTTTCAGTAGTATCCATTACATTTTGTATCGTCGTTCTCGAAGAAGTAGGACTATCCAATTACTTTATCCCTTATTACTTGACTGTTTTATTGTGTGGGGTTGTTCTAGCTTTTATTATGCCAAGAATCTATCCACTTGCTGGCAAGGAAGAAAACCATATTGACGGTCGACCGTTAGATTTAGAGGCGGAAAAGCACCCAGAAAATTATAATGCAATTACGCATGGCTTAGAAAATGCATTGAACACTGCGAATCGTAATAGATCTATTTATAAATTCTTTTCAGATGGCTTTAAAAATGTAATTGATATGTATATTGGCGTGGCACCGGTTGTTTTAGCATTCGGTACGATTGCATTAATGCTTGCGGAATATACTTCTGTCTTTACTATACTTGGCAAACCATTTGAGCCTTTGTTAATGCTATTCGGAATTCCTGAAGCTGCAGCAGCAGCACAAACGATGGTCGTTGGATTTGCTGACATGTTCTTGCCTTCTATTTTAGGTGCATCTATTGACTCTGAGATGACTCGTTTCTTTATCGCAACCATGTCTGTTACGCAGTTAATATACATGTCTGAAGTAGGTGGCTTGTTACTCGGCTCGAAAATTCCTGTTAACTTTAAAGATTTAATCGTTATTTTCTTGCTGCGTACACTTATTTCATTCCCTATCATTGCATTAGTTGCACATTTACTATTTTAAAAATCGTACACTTTCAATATTGGTTTCAATCGTTTCAACTTTGAAGGGTTGGTTCGTGACTATCATCGCGACCAACCCTTCTTTTATCTGTAATCTTGTGGCGTACGTCAAAAAAAGCAGCGAGTCCTTTTACAAGGAACCCGCTGCTTTTTTCATTGTCAATTTTTCAAGCATATCTTTCGTCATCGCATCTAAATCATATTTATAAGTGAATCCCCACTCCGCTTCTGCTGCTGATGCATCAATCGAATCTGGCCAGCTATTTGCAATCGCTTGACGTACTGGATCTACCTCGTAGTTGATTGTAAATGTCGGAATAACCTTTTTAATAGATGCTGCAATTTGCTCGGGCTCGAAACTCATTGCCGTAACATTAAAAGCGTTACGATGAATTAACTTAGACCCATCTGCCTCCATTAAATCCACGATAGATTGAAGCGCATCAGGCATATACATCATATCCATGAATGTCCCTGCAGCAATATAGGAAGTGTATTTCCCTTCCTTTAATGCCTTATAATAAATATCTACCGCATAATCGGTTGTACCCCCACCTGGTAAAGTTTCGTTTGAAATCAAACCTGGAAAACGGACGCTTCGAGTATCTAAACCAAATTTATGAAAGTAATAGTCACAAAGAAGTTCTCCTGATACCTTATTCACTCCATACATAGTAGTTGGACGTTGCAGAGTATCCTGAGGTGTATTCTTTTTAGGTGTTGAAGGTCCAAATGCACCGATAGAACTTGGTGTAAAAAACTGCATATTTAAATCACGTGAAGCTTCCAGTGCATTCACCAATCCACCCATGTTTAAGTTCCATGCAAGCAACGGCTTAGCTTCTGCAGTAGCCGATAAAAGTGCTGCCATATGAATCATCGTATCTGCTTGAAAATCTTTTGCCAACTCATGCATTTTTTCTCCATCTGTTACATCGAGAATTTTAAACGGTCCACTTTCGGACACTGCAGATGAAATGTTTCTTACATCGGTCGCCAATACATTATCAGCACCATACTCATTTCGAAGTTTTACGACTAGCTCCGAACCAATCTGTCCTAAAGCACCAGTAACCATTATCTTTTTCATATAACTTTTCTTCCTTTCAAAAACAATTGTATTTATGGGAAGTACAAACTTCTTCTTAAGAACGTTGATATAGCAATATTTTAATAAATTTTATTATACGCTGTTCGTTGGTGATATACAACAAGTGAATTTATTTAGTTTTGTATGTAGCTTATGCAAAAGGCATAAATTTGAAACTTTAATAGAAAAAAGCAGCCATATCAATGGCTGCTTCCGAATTGTCGACAAAAGGTATCGAAAGGCTTTCCTCTAGATATCTCTTTTGACATTATTTATGTATTTTACCGGTGTAAATATTCCCAAATATGACGCTGCGTCAGCATCTCTAACTGTTCACGGTCATTGATTAGACTTATTGTCTTCCTAACCCATCAGCTCTAATGATGTGTTTTTATGTAGATCCTTGACTTATATCATTATGTAATCATCCAATATATTGATTGGAGCGGAGGCGGCGACTCCAGCGGGAAAAGCGGGACAGTCGAGACCCTGGACTGAGCATTGCGAAGGAAGCGGCTCGGCCCCGCCCGCGGAAAGCGTCCGCCGGGAGCGGAAATCGCAATTCTATTTATCAAATTATTTATTTTAAATGAAAAAGACTATAGATAAACTCATAATCCTTAGAGTTTATCTATAGTCTGAAGCAGCCATATAAATGGCTGCTTTCCTTAATTTTTTTATGAAATTACCCCAAGCTCTTTCCCTACTTTTTCATATATACCTAATGCTTCGTCGAGCATTTCTTTTGTGTGTGCTGCAGTTGGCATGTTCCGAACTCGGCCTGTGCCTTTTGGTACGGTTGGGAAGACGATAGATTTTGCGTATACACCTTCTTCAAATAATCGTTTGGAGAATTGTTGCGTCAGTTTTTCATCTCCAATGATACATGGTGTGATCGGTGTCTCAGAAGCACCAATATTGAAGCCAAGTTTAGATAATCCGGCTTTCAAGTAGTCTCCATTTTCCCAAAGCTTATCGTGTAACTCTGTAGAGTCTATAATCATTTGAACAGCAGCTGTAATTGCTGCTACGTCACCAGGTGGTAGGGCAGTGGAAAATAAAAACGGACGGGAACGAACTTTTAACCAGTCGATTAAATCCTTTTTACCTGCAACATATCCACCTACTACTCCGATTGCTTTAGATAGCGTTCCGATTTGGAAATCGATTTTTTTCTCTAAACCGAAATGCTTTACAGTTCCTTTCCCTTTTCCTGTAACACCTGACCCGTGTGCGTCGTCAACATACGTAATGAGGTCGAATTCTTTTGCAATTTCTACGATTTCAGGAAGTTTTGCAATATCCCCGTCCATAGAAAATACGCCATCTGTGATGACCATTACTTTATTGTATAAGCCAGATTCAGTTGCCTCTTTTGCTTTTGCACGTAAATCATCCATATCCGAGTGGTTGAAAGCGATTATTTTCGCTTTCGAAAGTCGGCAACCGTCAATAATTGATGCATGGTTTAATTGATCTGAAAGGATCGCATCATTTTTGTCCATAACAGCTGAAATTGCGGCCATATTACAGTTAAACCCTGATTGATAGGAAATTGCTGCTTCCGTTCCTTTAAACTCTGCTAGCTTTTTCTCTAGCTTAATATGAAGATCCAAAGTTCCATTAATTGTACGAACTGCTCCTGCTCCTACCCCGTACTTGTCCACCGCGTCTTTTGCAATGCGTTTTAGTTCTGGGTTCGTTGCTAGACCCAAGTAATTATTAGAAGATAGGTTTATCAGTTCAGAACCATTTACAGTTATCTTCGATCCGTTTGGGCCTTCTACTGGGTCGATTTCGTTATATAGCCCTTGGTTTTTCAATGCATCTAAGTTTTCTTTTAAAAAATTGTTTAATACGTTTGACAAGGTCATCTTCCTTTCAAGCGAAATAGTCTTTTCTATCTTACCATGATTAAAGCAAAAATAAAAAAAACCGCTGACTAACATCAACGGTTTTGTGTTTGATAGCTCAAATATCTTATGTTAGATTGAAACATACTAATAAGTACCAACAGTCTCTATCATTTTATTTTGCAATTCTGTCCATTTATCTTCATCAATTGCACTATCGTATAGTTTCTTAATAACCTTTAAATCTCCTGCATACGTCGATATATAGTCTTGTGCAAGTTGCATCTCTTCTGAATATCTATGTTTCACTTCTGCAATCTTTTCTTCATTCACTAAGGATTGGTCTATATGAGGAAAGAAGTCAACTATTTCATCCCCTTCTCTTTCAGGCTCGTAAACGTGTGGACTGGTTGCGTCTACCAAACACATTTGTAACTCTGGAACGACAATTCCGTCTACGCTATTTGAATCCAATCCGCACCAAATAAGACGAGTATCTAATCCATGTTTCTTAGCTTCTTCTCCAAAGCTTTTGATGAAAGAAGACTTTCCACTACCAGGTAATCCCTTTATAAACAAACGAGACTTTAAGTTTTTAGAAATGGATTGTAACGTATCCTTAGCACCTACTGGAGTAAGTGATCCCATTAAACGATGCGTTACTGTAGGTTTCTTTTGAAGTGCTACATTACCAATCGCTGTCTTTTTTAATTGTGTCAGCAAATTGTTTATGCCATCCCATTGAATAGCAGGATGGGTGAGTTGCTCCCACTCATCATGAATTACCTTTGCACGACTTAATGCTTGGAGCCCTTTTGTTAACCATACCTCATTCGCAATTTGCTTATCACGAACAAGTGGACCGATATCATGAAGTTTTCTTTCATCGTAAGCATTATAATAAGGCACCCACTCATGTCCTGCGCCATAATAAGATGGATCTAAAGTATCTGTTTGTATATAAAGGGTTTTAGTATCCGTAATATACACTCCATCCAATACATCTTCTTGAAGGGGATCATAAAACCACTCCATATTATTCCCTCTTCGTAATGCTACATAGCCAATTTCCTTCAATATTTCTGTCAGTCGATAAGAGGTCGGTCCCTTTAAAAAGTAAACTTTTTTAGCTTCGTGTATGATTTCTTTATAAAAACTCTTAACTCCTTGGCCCGTATACGATTTCCCTATATAGTGTGTAATAGTACCGTTCATATCATCATCCTCTCTATCTTTCATTCAATGGATAATGTATGCTCACAAAAGTAGAATTATGAAAAAAAGCACCAAAAATCATTCCTGATTTTCAGCGCTTACTTTTGCGAATGGTAATGTATAGCCACATATTTGAAATAATAACTTTTGAGAGAGGGGCAAAGCATAGTGAACCAACTGCCCGAGCAATAATGCAATAATAACAGTTCCTACTCCTACTGGCCCTCCAAGAATCCACCCGACAAAACCTACAATCACTTCTAAACCTGTACGTACTTTTTTTATACTCCATCCCGTTTTTGCTATGATTAACAGCATGAGAGAATCTCGTGGTCCAGCCCCCACATTAGGAGATACATAGACACCAACACCAATGGCCATAACAATCACGCCAAATATAAAAATTATTAGTTGACCTATAAAGCTCGTGATATCTGGCAACAACCAATTAAACATATCAATGAAGGAACCAATGAAAAGTATATTTAGCCAGGTTCCTAATTGGGGAAATCTCTTCGTACCAATCATAGTTACGATCACGATAAATATCCCTGTAAGTATAGCCCACGTTCCAATCGATAACCCTAAGTGTCTAAATAGTCCAACATGCAAAACATCCCATGGACTTATCCCAAATTGTTGTCCTTTAATTGTCATCGAAATTCCTAATGACATGAGGGTGACGCCTGCTATAAAAAATGCCCAGCGCCAAATTAATTCCTTTTTCATCAATAATCAACTCATTTCATCTTTAAAAAACTATAATTTTAATTATATCTTTCTAGAGATGAAAAGCTATTCATTTTCATTTTTACTGATTGTCGCTACCTTTCCTTTTGTCATTTTAAGCAAATCGGCTAACATAAGTTTTACTTGGAGTCCTATTTTCCCACCACTTACAATGATAAACTCCATGTTATTAGCACTTATGTCAACAAGAGTAGGAAATAGTTTTTTCATTCCGAAGGGGGAGCATCCACCTCTTATATATCCTGTAGTCTGTAGCAAATCCTTTAGTGGTAGCAATTCTACTTTTTTCTCCCCTACTACTTTTGCTACTTCCTTTAAATTTAGTTCTTTATCTACTGGTATAATACAAACAAAATATTTTTGTGGTCCTGCGGTGACAATTAATGTTTTGAACACAACAAAAACGGGGTAGCCAATTTTTTTAGCTACAGTTACCCCGTCTACTTGATCTCCTGTTAACTCATATTCAATTAAATCAAACGATATTTTTTGCTGTTCCAACATTCGAACAGCATTTGTTTTGTGTTTCTTCACCATAATTTGTTACTCCTAAGCTATTCGAAAGAAACTAGGCTGCGTATCTGTAAAACCATTGCGTTTCAATTGTACTTGATAGGAGTATTTGGCAATTGCCTGTTCTATTAATCGTTTTTTCTGTAAGTTCTCCAAATCCTCTTCTAACACTTTTGGAGATTGAAAATCCGCTTGAACAGAGCGATTGAAAACAGCTGCTTCATCTTCGATTTGTCTTTTTACTTCCAACTCTATTTGACGGTTTGCTTCTTGATTTAATATAATCTGTGATTGTACTTGCTGAATTTTTGCAGTCGCGCTAGCAGCAATTCTTACATCCTGTGGAGTTGGATTGGCTGGTTCTAGTGCTGAGCTCCGTACTTTTTCTAAAAGCTCAATTGTTCTTTCAGGTGTTGGTCCACCAATCGTTTGCACAGAAAGGCTTGGTCCTTTAATGTCCAGAATATTTTGTTGTTTACTAGTAGCACTCTCTATTTGTTGAAATTCACGGACTGCCGCACTTACTTCTGGTGAATCAAGTTCTCTCTCTTTATTTCCTAGTAATAAATCCTCTAATTCTGACAATGTAGGTACTTTCGGTTTAAAATACTCAGCTTGTCTTCGATATGCATCTCCTGCATCTTTACGTTGTATAGCTCTTTTCCTTTCTTCCAAGCTAGCAATCTGATGAGACATACCATTACCAGTAGATTTAACTATATTCATATAGGGTCACCCCTTTCTTAAAATTCTCCTATTTATCATTCTACCACTTTATCTGAATAATCAATCTTACTATAGTCATAAAGTTGTTCAAGCATATTTCTAGGACGAAAGAATCAAAAAAAGATGTTAAAAAGCCTCTCTTCGACTTTTTTAACATCTTTTCAAGAAATATTGACTTAAAGACTTCTCATGCGACACGCTTCTGCACATTTTAGGCAAGCTTCCGCACATTTTTTACAATGCTCATGGTCGTGTTTCGCACATTCACGAGCACAGCTTTCACATATATCCGCACAAAGTCGACAAATTTCTTTTACAAAAGGGCTATTTGTAGTCATTGCTTGTATCGCAAATGCACAGGCATCCGCACACGCACGGTCTAATTGTATACATCCCGCCATCATTTTAATGTCATCTTCTCTTAAACAAGCATCAAAACATGTATTGCAAGCCTTGAGACATTCTATACAAGCTTCTAGACATTCATCATATTTAGAATTCATGTACTCACCTCCTAATAGTATAATTTCCTATAAGAAATGAGTTCAAACCGAATATGAAGAGTTATTTTGATGTTAGCTCACTTTCTGTTACCCATTTATGATTTTTTACTTCTTCTCCACCAGTCGTTGGAGTGTAATCTACCATATATACAGTAGTATTTTCAGATGACTCTATTGTTCCTTTTGCTCCATCCATCCCTTCCATATGACTGGCCTCTATTGTGACTTCGGTTCCTGGTTCTAATGTTTTGCGACCAGCATTTTTAATTTCTTCTTGAATGATCCATTTATGGTTCTCTACTTTTTCACCTCCAGTAGTTGGAGTATAAGAAATTACATAAGCAGTCGTATTATAAGCTCCTACAATCGTCGCTTCTGCATCTTTCATGCCATTCATGTGATCCGTTTTCAAAATTGCTTTACTTTCAACCGGGTAGGTCGGATTATCTGCCTCTTTTAAACCAGCAGGAATCACACCTGAGCTAGAGTGGCTCATATCAGAGTGATTCATTTCTGAATGATCCGTATCCTGGCCTTCGGTTGCATTTGGCTCCTCTTGATTACTACCACATGCCGCTAATGTAAACCCAGTAAAAAGCGAAACTATTCCTAACAATAACTTTATCTTCATCTTCGTATTCCTCCTTATAGCTATTTTTTCCCTTTATTAATTTTAATAAAACAAGAAAACTATTCCTTTTATGGATACGAGTTCTTCACAATAGTAATTGCTCGTTAAATTTATTTCTCTAGCTTGACTCGTTGTAAGCGTAGAGCATTGAGAACAACCGATACAGAACTGAAAGCCATGGCTGCACCGGCTACCCAAGGTGCCAATAACCCTACTGCCGCAATTGGAATACCTAAAGTATTATAAGCGAATGCCCAAAATAAATTTTGTTTAATATTCTTCATTGTTTTATGACTCATAATGATCGCATCCGCTATACTGTTTAAGTCTCCACGTATCAATGTAATATCTGCCGCTTCCATCGCCACATCTGTCCCTGTTCCAATAGCCATACCGATATCCGCAACTGCTAACGCTGGCGCATCATTAATACCGTCACCAACCATAGCAACTTTCTTGCCACTCTCCTGCAGTTTTTTTACTTCATCCGCTTTTCCCTCAGGAAGTACTTCTGCAATAACATGGTCAATTCCAACCTCTCTACCAATTGCAGTAGCTGTTCTTTCGTTATCACCTGTCATCATAATAACGTCAATATTCATTTCTTTTAACCGTTTAATGGCTTTTTTAGAAGAGTCTTTAATCGTATCAGCGACTGCAATAAGTCCTGCATATGTCCCTTCTATACTTGCTAACATCGCTGTTTTTCCGTTAGCTTCTAATTCCTCCATAACAATTTGAATACCGGAAATGTCCACATTATATTGATTCATTAGCTTTCTGGTTCCTACAATAATCTCTTTTCCATTTATAGTTGTTTTAACGCCATAACCAGGGATAGCCTCAAAGTGTTGAACGCTTTCAAGCTGTATATTACGCGCTTGAATCCCTTGAACAATCGCTTCAGCAAGAGGATGTTCCGACTGTTTCTCCGCTGCACCAATTAAAGCTAAAAATTCTTCCTCATTTACTCCATCTGCTACGATTACATCGGTTAACTCAGGCTTACCGTTTGTTACAGTTCCCGTTTTATCAACAATGACCGTATCAATATGATGAGTAGTTTCTAAATGTTCTCCACCTTTAAACAGGATTCCAAACTCTGCAGCACGACCAGAACCAGCCATAATCGAAGTTGGTGTCGCAAGTCCTAAAGCACAAGGACATGCAATGACTAAAACTGCAATTAGCGCTTCTAATGCAGGTGTAAATTCACCTGGAACGACCCATACAATCCACACTAAAAAGGTAATAATGGCAATACCGATTACGATAGGCACAAACACACCTGAAATTTTATCAGCAAGTCTCTGAATAGGAGCTTTAGAGCCCTGCGCATCCTCTACCACTTTAATAATTTGAGCAAGAGCAGTGTCTCTACCTATTTTGGTTGCTTTCATTTTAAGAAAACCATTTTTATTTATAGTAGAACCAAACAATGTATCCCCAATTGTTTTATCTACAGGAATGCTTTCTCCTGTAAGCATTGACTCGTCAACAGCTGTGTTTCCTTCTATTACCTCACCATCGACTGGAATCTTTTCACCAGGCTTTACTAAAATAATTTCCCCTGTGACCACTTCTTCTAGTGGTATTTCTACTTCCGTTTCATTTCTAATGACTAACGCTGTTTTTGCCTGTAATCCCATCAGCTTTTTAATAGCCTCAGAAGATCGTCCTTTAGCTCTAGCTTCAAACAATTTTCCTAACAAAATCAAGGTAATTAATACAGCACTTGTTTCAAAGTAAAGCTGAGCACTATGATGCTCACCTGCCATAATAATCGCTTGATACACACTATAAAAATAGGCAGCGGATGTTCCCATTACGACAAGTACATCCATATTCGCACTTTTATTTCGCAATGCTTTATACGCGCTGACATAAAATTGTTTACCAATGATGAATTGCACAGGTGTCGCAAGCGCCATTTGTACCCACGGATTCATTAGAATGTCGGGCATATAAATGAACGACGTAAATGAAAAATGTCCAACCATCGTCCACAACAAAGGTAAAGATAAAATAGCAGAAAGGATAAATTTTCTTTTTTGTTTCTGTATCGCCTGCTCTCTATAATCTATTGCTTCCTTTTCATTTTCTTTATTGTGTGCCTCATAGCCAAGCTTTTCGACTCGAGAAATAATATCCATAACGGAAACTTGAGATGGATTATATTCAACCGTTGCATTTTCGAGAGCTAAATTGACATTAGCACTAGATACACCTTCCAGCTTACTCAGTCCCTTTTCAATTCTCGTTGCACAGGCAGCACACGTCATTCCTGTAATAGCAAACTCCTTTTTCTCTTTGGCAACACCATACCCAAGATCTTGAATTTTCTTTTCGAAATCTTTGTCATTGAGTTTTTCAGGATTAAATTTAATCAATGACTTTTCAAGTGCCAAGTTTACATTTGCCTCTTCCACTCCATCCATTTTCTTTAAGCCTTTTTCAATTCTTGTTGCACAGGCAGCACATGTCATCCCTGTAATTTGAAGACTTGTTTCTTTTAACTCACTTCTCATCCTTTTTCACCTCTTCTTTATATACGGTTAGGGGGTATATTTTAATGTAAGAAAGAGAGTGCTCCAAGAAGCACTCATAATTTATTGAACATCGTATCCTTGATCGTCGATTGTTTCTTTAATTTTTTCTACAGTTACTTTTTCATCGTTAAATGATACATCTACTTTTCCTGATTCTAAATGAACCTTTACTTGTTCAACGCCATCTAACTTCCCAACACTACCTTCTACTGAGTTAACGCAATGACCACATGACATTCCTTGTACTTGTAATGTAACTTGATTTACCATTTAAATTTCCTCCTTTATTTTTTCATTAGTTTTTGTATTGTTACTAACAATTCATCTAGAACTTCGTCGTCACCCTCAGCTAGCCTATCAACCACACAGCCCTTTAAATGACCCTGTAAAAGTACCTTCGCAACACTGTTTAGAGCCGACTGAGTTGCAGAAAGTTGAGTAATGATATCGTCGCAATAGACATCCTTTTCGACCATACCTTTAATTCCTCTTATCTGCCCTTCAATACGATTTAAACGATTCGTTAAGTCTTTTTTTACATGTTCAGGGTGATGACTTTTTCTACAAGAAATGTCAGATGCATTTGTACTTTCTTCTAATACATTGTCCAACTAAGCAACCTCCTATCCTTGCACTTATTATATGATACCTATGAGGGGTATGCAACAAAAAAGATTTATTTTTTGAAAAATCTTCACAAAATGTGTATCAGCAACTCAGAGAATTGAACACGGATGTGCGCTTGGCTATCGATTAATACTGTATTCTTTCCCATCTTTACGTGTCTACAAATTAAACAGTGCTTTTTGTCTTAATAGATGTATTAACTACAAAAATGACGTTCATATAGTTAAAGTTTTAACTAAAATGAACGCCATTATTTATAACTATGATTAATTAATTATATGCTGGGCATGATTTGCTCCATATAACGCTTAATGGTTTCTTCACTCATTTCGCCTGTAATTATTTTTTCTATTTTCCCCTCTGGGTTTACTAGAAAGGTTGTAGGTAAAGGATTGATATTATAAGTTTCCATTACACTTTTATTATCATCAATTAATACAGGGAAAGTTAAGCCTTTACGATCTACGAACTTTTGAACCTGAAAATCTGATTCACCAATGTTTACTGCTAATATTTGAAGACCTTGGTCTTTGTATTCTTGATATTGTTTGTCCATGAGAGGGAATTCTCTTTCACATGGTTTACACCAAGTTCCCCAAAAATTTAGAAAGACACCTTGCCCTTTATATTCCGATAATTGATGCTCTTCTCCATTCATATCAACAAGCGCAAAGTCAGGAGCATAATCCCCTACCTGCAATATAGCATTTTTTTCTTTAGTTAAATTTGAATAAATGGTTAAGCCGATAGCTCCAATCATTAATCCTAATATAACTAGACGCATGTAAAACCTTTTTTTCTTTTTATCCATAGTTATCCCTATCCTTTCTGGTTTTCTGAGATATCCCTGGAGTTTTCTGAGATACTCCGGGATTTTCTGAGATACTCCCGAGATTTTCTGAGATACCCCCGGATTTTCTGAGATACACCCGAGATTCTCTGAGATACTCCCGAGATTTTCTGAGATTCACCAAGATTTTATTTCCAAATAAGTATAGTTATTTACGTTTCCAAAGCATTAGCATCATAATTGTAATAAAAGTAAAAGCTATGAGTCCCAAAAAAGGAATCGTCACAAATCCGAACCAGTTAATGTATTGACCTGAGCATGGAACTCCGCTCGTACACGCACTAAATTCATGCATGGAAGGTATCTTTTGAAGTGCATAATGATAACTAGAAACCAACATCCCTATAACAGAGAAAGGTAAAATATACGTATATATTGTTCTGTCATTTCTATAAAAAGCAATACCTAAAAATATAACAAGAGGATACATCAAAATTCTTTGATACCAACAAAGTGTACATGGTATAAAGCCCATTCGCTCGCTGAAGAACAAACTTCCAACCAACGCTATAATGGAGACAACCCATGCAAACAGTAGAGATCTATTTACCATCAGAAGCCGCCTCATCCACCATCTTGGCTAAATCGTCCATTGTTCCTCCAGTAAATTCTTTTCCGCCGACAAAGATTGTTGGAGTTGCTGTGACACCTAGGCTATTAGCGATACTCATATCTTTATCCCATGCTTCTTTGCCTTTGCCTTCTTTAAATGCAAGCATAACTTTCTCTGTTTCCTCAGGATTTGCAACTTCTGCTAATACTGCCTTTAAGAAGTCTTCTGTCATTAAATTCGTTTGCCCAGTTTCTGTTGTTTGATTTGCAAATAATAGATGATGGAATTCCCAAAACTTTTCATTTCCAAGCTCTTTGTAAACCGTTTCCGCAAATTGTGCAGATGTCGTTGAATCAGCTGCAATAAATGAATAATTCATAAAGTAAAATTTCGCTTTTCCTGTTTCAACTAATTCTTGATTTATTATAGGAATGAGACTGTTATTGAATTCCCCGCAATGTGGACATTTGTAATCACCGAATTCAACTATTTCAACTGGGGCAGATTCTTCCCCTATAAACGGCTGTCCTTCGTAATTAATATCGACTGCCTTTTCTTTAGCATCCGTTAACACAACAATCGCTATAAGACATACCGCAACTATACCGATCACCCAAAATATTTTCTTAGACATATAAAAAACACTCCTGATTCAAACTACATACTGTAGTGTAATATGGTAAAAAATTTACGCTAAAGCGTAAATAAAAAATATACAGATTAAGATAAAAATAGCTAACGACAGGAACGCTTCCCTTACAGGTACCTTCCACTCAACATTCTTTAAGGGATTTAAAATATATTGAATTCGATAATTTACAGATGTATCCGCAAAGGATGCATAGGTAAAAGGCATTTTTTCTTGCTTTCCAACTTTCAATATTTTTAACAATGCACTCCCTAAGTACACAGATGTCTCTTGTTTCTCGATTGCGAATTCATCTGCCAATACTTCCTGAATGATTCTATATTTTTGATTAAACCACTTAAGAATTGGAATATAGCGAATTGTCGAGGAACATAGTGAGAGTAAAAAAATCTTAAATGGATCACGATTTTCTTGATGAAAATTTTCGTGAGCTATTACAGCCTTTAGTTCTTCCTCGTTTAATAGATTAATCAAACCTGTTGAAACGACAATTTTAGGTCGTATAAACCCCATAGTTATTGCGATTGGACTTGGGTAAGAGATGACTAAAATATCCTCTTCTCCACTACCATACATCTTATTCATTTTGGTTGTCAGCTTTTTCTCTCTGTATTGCTGAAACCTTCTTTTCATTCTGGATGCATGTATTATTTGTGACCCCATTTTCCAAAGGACAAGGAGAACGGTATAAACAACAAGTGCATCAAGGACATATTCAAGTGAGGATAATCCAATTGCTTTTAAGGTACTATGACAAACTGCAACTATATTAAACTTAACGTTCCATCCTGCTAACATCGAGATAATATATAGAGCCATTTGAAGAAAGATTATTCCGGAAATGACAAGTGATACGATGAACATAATTGATGATTGACGTTTTGACATAAATTACTTATCCTTTTTTAATTCTTTAATTTTTTTCTCGAGTTTAGCGACTAAATCGTCATCAACGTCTTCTAGTGCATCTAGCATATGACTAACGACAACAGTTCCAAATTCATCCATTAATTCGTTCGTCATTTCCTTTGACTGCGTATGTAAAAACTGATCTCTCGATAGAACTGGTTTATATAATGAAGATCTTCCTTCAGTCCTCTTTTGAAGAATCCCCTTTTCGACCAGTCGATTCATAACAGTCATAACCGTGTTAAAATTGGTCCCCTTTTCACGGTCCAGAACTTGTTGAACATCTTTTATTGTCATTTCAACATCGTTCCATAAGATATCCATTATTTTTGCCTCAAGCGGTCCGAAAAAACGGTTCAACCCACTTTCATTTTTGTTAAACTTTCGAATCAACACGATTTTATCACCTCACATTACTCATTGTAGTGCAAATGCTTATCGAATGAAAGTGTTTTATACTCACAAACATTGTAATATCAACAATTTTATGAATTACAATATAAAATTGTTTTTCGTTTACCACCTAATATAATCGCTTATTTGGGGGAACTTTTGGGGGACTAAATATAAATAAGTCGACAGGCGTTAATGAAAAGAAAAAAGTTGTAAATTAATAATATCAAAGCCCTTCCACAGATTTAGTTGTGGTTGGGCATTTTTTATGCTTATTTAATAATCTTTTCCAAGTCGATTTCAGATTTCACATATACTCCATTCATGTAGTAATAATAATGGACGGATATTAAAGAATTCCCTACTCTATAGCTTTGTATTTTACTGTTATCAACATCGACTAACAAATCTTCTTTTATTACCCCTGGAATGTTCTTTTCAATCGCAAGACATTGTTTTTCATAGATAACCTCATTAGCTCCATTACAAATGTAGTACTCGAACAAATTCATCCCCCCTGTTCCGATTTTCTACAGATTCATTTACTTTCATTTTTAAAATCAATTAAATCGCGTATATCATCAATATTTAAAACATCGGCAATTATATTGCTTGGGCGCTTCATTGGAAATGTTAGCAAACATATTGGATCAGTTAATTTCGATAATGGTCGCTATCTCCTTTCCTATTGCATCGGTCATTATGCTTGGTGGCGCATTCTTTTTCATTCTAGGATATACCGAAAAAGCGTGGCAAACAATATTTAACGCAGGGTATGGATATGCCATTATACAGATGTCTCCATTGTTCCTAGAAATACTACGCAAAGTAGGCGAAGCGGTTTAATTTGATATTCTCACTTATAAAAATGAATCCATTACAAAATATCCTCTTGAAGAAAGAAAAGGACTTCTAACTGAAGTGTTGGCAAAGATTGATTCTCCATACATTCATTTGGTTCCTTACATACACACAGAAGGTAAGTCGCTATTTGATTTGATTAAAGATAATAACATGGAGGGAATTGTAACCAAACGTTTAGGTAGTACTTATACGGCAGGTAAGAGAACAGATAATTGGAGGAAAATAATAAATTGGAGTTATCATGATTGTGTTGTTTCGAAGATCACATTTAAACCATTGACTGTACAACTAAAAAGTGTGGATGGAGAATATTTAGGAAGTGTAAGACTTGGTTTTACTACGGAGATTAAGAATGAATTGTTTAGGAGAACTCCACCATATGCATGTAAAGTAAAAGCTCGTGGATGGACTAGTAGCGGAAAGTTAAGGATTCCTTTAATTTATGCAATTGAAAAAAGCGACCACTTGATTTTTACAACATTTTTTAAGGCAAATAAAAAAGCATCTCAAATGAGACGCTCAAGGGATTACAGGCATTATAAACCCAACTCTTCCAATAATGCGTGTAATAAATCTGGATGAATTGCTCCTTTTTTATCAAAATCAACAGTTAAATATCCAATAGCTTCTTTTCCATCAAATATGACGGGTGGTGAAGGAGAACGTTTATTAAAAGCACTATAGGTTCCATATTTACTTCCATATTCGCTATACTTATTCCATATACTAGTATCTGAATATTTACTTCCATAATCGCCGTACTGATTAAATATAGATTCATCATCGTACTTATCTGTTATTAATTTACCGAGATACTGTCCGTCTTGTGCAATCAAAATCAACTCATTTTTAACTTTATAGTCAGTATTACTAGGGGAACTTGGTTCATAATTTGTTGCTTCCTTACTATTTAACCATTCTTCGTAAGTCGGTATAAGTGAAGATCCCTTTAATGATGCTAATTTACTTTTTGACGGTGTTTCGTACTTTACATTCGTAGACTTCTGAATGTAACTTCCACCACCGACACCGTATAAACCACCATGATTCGTCTTATAACTATAAACTCGGTATTCCTCTCCCTTTTTCATAGATCGAACCGTAGTTAATGAACCATTGCTTTCCATTTTAACTAGGTTTGTATTAGATAAAATAGTAACTTTGCCTATTTGGCCTAATTTTAGTTCTGTTTTTCCCCACATCACTTTAGCGGCACTTGCACTATTACTGCTAAAAGATACAATTCCAACTGCTAAAATTAACACAACTATAGCTTTAAATAATTTAGACAACAATCTCTAAGACCCCCTCTTTTTGACTTTCTTTTATAGTATAATTTGGAACAAAGAAAGTCTATAGTATTATCTGAAAATAAAAAAAGCCCCACTCTAATGAGCAGGGCAATTGTTAAAGTGAGCCTTTTCTTCTAATTTATTTAACAAAGGTGCTAGCATTGTAATAAACCGAACATCCACAGAATCTTTTATTTCGTAATTAGCTGCCATCAATCCATGTTTCACTAAAGTATCTTTTGCTTTCTGTTGACCAGACGTTAATTGAATAGTATTTGACACTCCTGCCACCTCTTTCTTAATTAATCCAAAGTAATTAACTAAACCAAAAACTGTTCCATCTGCAATAGCTCTTAGTCTACTTTCATCACGTAAAGCTACAATATCTATGCGACTATCCATATAACCACTTTCAATTAAAATAGCTGGCATATTAGACTCTCGTAACATATGAAAATCCGATTCCCTAATACCTCTATTTTTTAGTTTAAGTTTCTTCACAATCTGGGGATGAATAGCTTCAGCAAGTGTTCTACTTTTACTCGTCTTCGGATAGATATATGTTTCCGTTCCAGTATGATTTCCCCACTCACCTTTGGATGCATTTTTGTGGAAGGATATAAGCACATCAGCTTTCCAATTATTCGCTTGATTCGTTCGAGTTCCTAAAGGTGTATCTGTTTTTCCTGTTGGATCATCAAGACGTAATATTTCCACACCTACATAAAATTTCAGTCCTGCTATTACATAACGAACGACTACATCATTAAACGACCATTCTTTTTCATCATCAGGGGTACGCTTACCAGGTGTGTTATAACCATGACCTGCATCTAATGCGATTTAACCATGGAATTAGTCACCTTCCTTTAATTGCTAATTGCTCGTCTACTTTAGCACCAACCAGTTCTTCACGTATTTCCGTACCAATACCTTCACTTTCGTGTTTTTTTTCCTCAATAACCTTTAGTTTTTCAGCGAGGTTGGTTGGTACCAACACACCTAATTCAGCCATGTTTTCAAATATACTTAATCCCTCGTTTGCTATATAAAACAATACTGTTGCAAAGGTTAAAGTACCTCCTAAATTTAGCACCTGGTCAATTATGTTTGCCGTTATAATTACTATTAAAACCAATAATTTACGAGCGTATCCAAACAAACTTTTGCGACTCCATAAATTTTTATTGTTAATAGCTTTTTATTTTCCCTGTTTCGTACAGGTGAATATATTCATCTACATACTTTTGACTGTTCAAACTAAATCACTAGGTTCATAGTCACCTTGTTTACCTTCCACAGATGCAGATGAAGGGGAAGGGACAAGATCTCCATTAGAGAATTTTATACTTTTCTCTAGTGCAATCATTTGTGCATTTAATTTCGCTTTTTCATTCATTGCTGGATGGGCCTTTATAAATCGTTGTGATCTATTTTCAATGGTTATAGTTGCTCCATCTTGTTCAATCGATTTATTACAAGCTAAATCTAATTCCCTTAATTTAATATATCGATTGATTTTATCGACCTCTAGCAAGTCATCTGTATCGATTCGTGCCATTAATTGTTCTTTCAACTGATCTAACATTTCGCTCATGTTACCCCCTCCCCGGTCCCAGGACATTTTAAAATTGTCCAAAATATTTTGACGGGGGGTATATTCACCATCTCTCATCGTGAATCCATTTATTTGTACTTGGTTTGAATCGATTGTGTTCTTTGTTGTGATGGTCTAAACAGATAGTCATAAGGTTGTCCAAGTCTAATGCAAGCTCTGGATTTGTTTCGATTTCTTTAATGTGATGAACGTTTAGTTGGATAGACTTACGCTCACCTTCAACCTTGATTGAATCAACATGTACTTTACCTTCAGCTTTACATAGCCGGCATTCGTAATTGTCACGCTTTAATGCTTGATTGCGTAAGCCATTGACACCTGACCATTCTTTGGATTTATAGAACTTCTTCTTTTGTTCTTCTGATTTGTATTCAATCATGCTATCACCTCAACATCTGGTGGTTTACTTCTTTTCGTTCTGATTTGAAATAACCTATTGATAAGCTCTACTGTATGTTTTAGCATTCAATCACTCCAATAAGTTTTATTAGTCAACTAACGTATGACCACACGAGATGTGTAGATCACCAATCCTTTCTCGAATTTGACTTAGAGTAAAACAAGAATGACCACCACCTTTTATGTATAATAAAAAGCCGCACTCGAATGAGTACGACTTAATTTTTTTAAATTTTTCTCCGTGAATATTAATAAAACTAATATTATTCTTACCTACTTATGAATTCAGGTTTCATTTTTAAAGTATCCCGTACATTTAAATCAGTTAATTCAGTAAAAGTAACTCTTCTTTTAATATGAGTTATAGCCTTCTTTAAATTTTTAGCCTCCATTGCTACAAAATTCATAAGTTCTTCATCATGAGCACCATCTGTTAATTCCTGAATACATAACTCAAGAGCTTGATGCCCTCCTTCAAGGTCATGAAGGACATCAAGTTCAATAGTTAGTTCACTAACATGATTTCTAGAATGTCTATCCATTTTTAGTAGTTTTTCTTGCTCAGTTAGTTTTGAATATATGACACTTAATATTTCTTTCTCACTAGGCTCTTTTGCAACTGAAGCCCCTTCTTTTGGTTTATCTTTAACTATACCATTGATACACTCTTCTAATTCTTTCCACCACATATCAAATGACTTTTCTAATCTTTGTTCGTCTAGTTTCAACTGAACATTAGCGTTATTTATGCTTTGTAATAAGGAATATATGCTATCCTTTTTCAAGTTTTTTGCAGATTGAAATTGTTTTAGAGGTCCTTCATTTAATATCATAACATCAGCATTGTATAGAATTGGAACAACTTTTGAATCCAACGTTTTAGACAAAGCCCCTGCTTCGAAATTAATCCAAGGTGCATTAATATTAGAAGGTGTCACAAAAATCAGCCCAAAAATAGACTCATGTAAACTATCTGTAATATTATTATTCCATCTTTCTCCCAAACTGATATCTTCAGCAGACATATAGGGTTCAACATACTGAAGTACATTCGGTAACCACTCTTTAAAAATAGAGGCCAATTGTTTACTTTCGGTTCCTGACCAACTTAAAAATATCTTCATAACTCTACTTCACTCCTAATCTAACTTAGTTGAAAAACTAACAATCTCTTAAATCTCATCTTCAATTAAAATAATAGATTAACAGGAAACATTTGTCACTTTATAAAATAAATAGCCACACCCGATTGGATGTGACCTTTATGTATAATTACATTTTTACAACAACAATTTTTGCAATATGTGAAGTATTCAATACTTCACAACTTCTTTCCAAATCAATAGTAATAGTCGCTTGTGTTAGCTTAATTTTGCTATTTTCATTTGCTTTATCATCACTTTCATACTCTTTTGTCTCTGTAGCTAAAACCTTTCCATCAACTGATTTATACTCAATGTGGTATTTCCCCATTTTCACTCACCTCCCCCCACACTAATCATAATGTGAATGGAAATGATTGTCACTAACATCTTTCGACAAAAGAAAAGACCAATAATAAACGCCTTAATTGCTGTAATTCTCAATAATAATATTATGCATATCTTCATCTAATTTAGTAGCTACTTCAACGAAAATTTCTTTCACTCTTTCTTCAGATAAAAAATCTCCAATAGATGTCTCTTCCTTTACTCTTTTCCACTCTGCTTTTAGAATTACGTTTTGAGCAAACAATAAACGTTTTAAATAATCATTGAATTGATTAACGCTCATTACTGAATTTAAATTTATGATATCATTTCTAAGTTTTTTCATAATACTTATTATTGCATTCGAGTAAATTTCATCACCATTTAAAAACAATTCAGTATTATGTATTGTTTTAACCATTTCTTCAGATATTTCTATTGCTTTATCACGAAGAATTTTTGTTTCCTCATTATTTAAAAGCAATCTTATATAGTTAAAATGAAGTTTTTGTGCATTTGAATTATAGTCGACGAAATGTTGCCTAATGTTATTTATCCAAACAACTCTTTGAGCACCTATGGTTTCAACAATTCTCTGTTTATCTTGTGTATTCGCTTGAAGTTTACCTAATTTTTCATTTAATTCATTTGATTTTCTTGCGCTTTTTGTTGAACTCGCAATAGTAAATATCGAAGCTACGAAAGCGATCGCCGCGGCTAATATAGTTCCCCAATCTCCTGGTTCCATTGAGTTAATAAAACTTGTCCAACCCATATCTTCAACTCCCTTCCTTCCAATTAATCATAATGTGAATGGAAATGATTGTATGTAATAAAAATTTGATTTAATAATAGTGCATAATAAAAAGCACTCAACCATTTATCTTAGGTTAGGCGCTTTAATTATTTAATATATCTTCTATTTCTTTTAACACATGTTCATCATTGCAAATCAAAAATGAACCGTAATTTATATCATTACATAATCTAAATTCCATATCGTGAAATGTGCCTTCCCATATGTCTAAATAAATAATTTCTTGATAGCCATAGAATTTTATATGTGGGAATTTTTCAAGCTTTGTTTTAGCTTCTTGAATTATTAGTTCTTCATCTATATCTTGATAGTTCTTAAAATAAAACCTATCATTTTTTTCTGACCTAAACGTTTCCACTTTGTATCCTCCTGGAATCATGCAAAGATTTAATTATTTCTTGTGCTTGCTCCTCTGAAATCTCATCATATTCCCAGTCTTCTCCAATGAATATTTTGCACAGTTCAGGATCAGGTTTCCATATGTTTTCGACTTCATCATAACATTCGAATTCACCATTGATAAAACGATACAATCTAGAAGTACTTTGGGACTTTCATCATAGTTATAGGCGAAATAGAAAACATTCATCAACTGACAATATCCCTTTCATTTGATATCGTTTTTTAAAAGCCACACCCATTTGGATGCTTGATGTAAAAATAATGCAACATATATCAAAATGTAATAAAATCACTTCTTTTAAATTCTCTATCAATTATTTTATTGATTATTTCTTTTGAAGTCTTTTCTAATAAAGGAATCATCATCGAGGTTTCATTAATAGCCTCAAGAGTCGTGTCTTCTCCACCGTGAACAATCTGACTCCTTTTATCATGCATGGTATCTATCCATCTTTCCGGCAAATCCCAATCTTCTATTTTTCCAAAATTATCTATAAAACATTGATAAATCATATTTTTAACTCCTTCTTTTGTTCGTTCTGTAGGAGTATGATATTTCTTGCCTATTATTTCTATCACGTTCCAAAAAGAAAAAAATTGATCGAATGTATTATTTGATAACTTACCCTTAGAGTACCATCCAATAGCTCTTAATAATTTTGGATGATTAATTTCAAATTCTCTAGCCATTATAAAAGCACTAATAATATCGAATTTATTTAATTTCCTTCTACTTCTGAAATTCCTCGACATTTTAAATGGACCTTCATTTTTACTTAGTTGAATAGGTATATCATTATTTAAAGATAAAACATCTCTCATTCTACCAAAATAAACATTAGCTACAGTCTCGGCAATTTCTATAGTATCAGCATAAGCAGTAATAGTAGCGTTGAAGCCGAAAGAACTTTTTGTTAGTTCTATATCACTATAAAATTGATGATGATCGAATCCTTTTTCTTGTTTAAAACGTATAGTACTTTCAATTGACAAAGGACCAATAACCTCAAAGTCAATTTCCCATATTTTTCTCTCCAAAATATTACCCCCTTCAAATTGAGTATTCTATTAATCTTTATATTACATTAATTTAAATACAAAGAGCACCCAAGTTTAAATGGATGCTCCAACGAAGGGAAAAGAACTTTATCACGGTTCTTTATACTCCTACTATAAATGGTTTTTTCTATAGATTCAGCCACTACTTGGTAAGGTACTTTTTTAACACCTTACCTAGATGAAACTTTCTTTGCATACTGCATCATTCTCATTATGTTAGCGTGCTTAATCTTTATATAGTTTGTACTGTAATTTAATTCATTCGCTATACACTCTAACGTCTTTCCTTCTACGTGCTTTCGATAAAGTATTTTGTATTCTAACCCATCAAATGTGCTTATGAGTTTTTTTAATTCATGAAGATCATTTAATTTATGAGCTAATTCAAATTCAATAGCTTCTAATTTTTCTTCAACATTCGCCCCATGGCTTTCTGGTGTTAGTTTATATTTTGCTAAGTCTCCACCTGTCCACCGTCCTAACTCCTTTTTAGTACGGATTAGATTGAAATCAAGATAGGCTATTTCTTCCTCTAGTTTTTTATAGTCTCTCAACCATTCGTACATATCATGTCTCAACCTCCTTATAATTAAAATGAGTTACTTTTTGGTACCACATGTTACCAAAAGAAGTGCTTACCTTATATATTTTCAAGACCCGTAATTACTCTTGATTTTTTCCTGGACCTCTACTTAATACATCGATTTTTGAGCCGATATATTTCTAGGTAATTATTAAATAGAATGGGTGTGTTCATATGGATATTAATACAATAGCTGCCATTGTTGGAATAATAGCTGGAATTTTCACGATTTTTCAAGTTATTAAAGAGTTTATTAAGCCAAATTTAGATACAAAAGTTGAACAAAACAATTCAAAAGGAAATAATATCTACATAGACAAATCTACAAAAATAAATAAAACTATGACTGAAACAAATATTACAAAATACTATCCTAAATCGAATGATTCAGGCGATGAAGGTATAGTCATAACATTGATTTTAAGTATCATTATCTCAGTTATTTCACTAGCCTTTTATTCTCAAACTTATAAATTAATACCCATGATTAGTTTATTATTACTGGCATTTGACATATACAGAGATAAAAAAATCCCTTTTCAAAATACTAAAACTAAGGTTCAATGGGCATTTCAAAAATTATTAGTTTTTATTGTGATTATTATTTTATTCTTCACTCCGAAATCAATATTAAATATCATTAACCAAATACCTGAATTTAGGGCAGATACATTTAATGATTTTTTTGACTGGCTTACATATAGTTTTAATATTATCAAGGATTTAATACAAGGTTCTAGCATAATGTTAATAAGTTTATTCCTACGAATAGGCGTTTCATTTGGATTAATTTTTTTGTTATTTGAATGGATTCGATCTAAGAAAAATACTCATAAGACGCAAAATAATAAAGAACTAGTTGGATTTTTCGTTTATATTCTATTACTAATTTGCATTTTAAATTTCGAATTTATTTGGAACCTAATTGAACCTTTAAGAACTAGTTTTGAAAATTGGTTTATTACCGACTAAAAACAATTAGTACTTTTGTTTGTTATCTGAATATCACCAGTAATCAAGATAATAGGTCTTGTAAAGGAGTAATATTATGAGAAAAATAGTTGGTATAGTTATATCCTTAATTGTCTTAATTTTTCTTCTTAACCTTATGGGTATCAACCTCATAAATTTCAACTAACTTTACTTCAATTCACAGCACTTAATTAAATTTTTGCATTTTTTAAGTGCTGCTTGAACTTTACTTTAGAATGCACCCGATTTCAAATAGTGTTTTGCCTGGTAATAAAAATGATGATAGATCCAGTTGCCAGTGAATTTTTTATCGAGATAAACAATTTCAAAATTGTACTTTGCTTTAAATGTATTGAGCCTTCCGAGTAATGCTAATGGATTGTATTTCGAACGGTAATCACCCTTTAGCATTTTTTCATAGCCGTTTAGGTCCTCCACAATCAAAGTAAACGGAATTTCTTTCGAACGAAAATTTTACTCATTGTAGTGTGATGGACTATTCCAGTCAACAATCGTTAATCGAAATTGATACAATTAACAATTTTGTAACATTAAATAACTGTATTCACTAGTAAGTCCTGTTACACTACAAATTGTAGTTTAATTAAAAAAGGAGATTTACGTAATGAAAAACAAACTATTTATTAGCTTAACCATCGGCTTATTGGTGCTCCTATCACTATTCTTTCTGTTTAAAGAAAATGAAGAAACCTATGAAATATATAATACTAATTCACCTTCTAGAGTAAAAGAAGTGAACTTGATTGTATCTGATGTTGATAAATTATCTACTTTTTATCAACAAGTAATCGGCTTTGATATTTTAAAAGTAGAACAAAATAAAGTTACTTTAACTGCTGATGGTAAAACCCCTTTGCTAGTATTAGAAGAGGTTGAAAACTCAGTGGAAAAACCTTTAGGAACAACCGGACTCTATCATTTTGCTATTCTATTGCCAGACCATTCAAGTTTAGGAACTATGCTCCTTCATTTATCGGAAACCGAATATCCTATGCAAGGTGCATCAAATCATCAGTATAGTGATGCTCTTTATCTAGCAGATCCGGATGGAAACGGTATTGAAATTTACGCAGATCTTCCTCCAGCTAATTGGGAGCGAGACAAAGACGGTGGTTATGCAGGTGGTTCTTATCCGATCGATTTCGAGAATTTGCTCAAACAAGCAACTCCTTCTTGGAACGGCCTTCCAGAGAATACACGTATTGGCCATATGCATTTGCAAGCTTCTGAACTTGAAATAACGGAACAATTTTATGTAGACGGCCTTGGTTTTGATATTACGTCAAAAGGAAATGGAAGTCTGTTTTTATCAAAAGACCATTACCATCATCATATTGCATTAAACATATGGTCCGGCACTGGTCTCCCTGCACCTCCAGCCAATTCTAGAGGATTAAAGAGGTTTACGATTATTTTTACACAAGAGGAATTAAATAAAGCTAAAACACAACTGAGACGGTTGGATTTTCCCTTTGAAGAAAAAGATAGTTACATACTTGTAAAAGATCCATCAGGAAATACCCTTGAAATTATAGCTAAATAAATCATAAGAACGTTATCCCTTTCTACAAAATAACTCGTTCTGTGCTATATTTAAATTCAATGGTTACCCCCGAAAGGATGTATTAAAATGAAGAAAAGTGTAGTAATCGCAGAAAAACCTTCAGTTGCTCGTGACATAGCACGAGTATTGAATTGCCATAAAAAAGGAAACGGCTTCCTAGAAGGCGACAAATACATTGTGACTTGGGCATTAGGACATCTCGTAACACTTGCTGATCCTGAAGCATACGACAGTAAATATAAAACATGGAGCTTGGAAGATTTACCTATGCTCCCTAACGACTTAAAGCTTGTCGTGATTAAGCAAACGGGTAAGCAATACAATGCCGTGAAAAGTCAATTAGTCCGTACAGATGTAAGTGATATCATTATCTCAACAGATGCCGGTCGTGAAGGTGAATTAGTAGCAAGATGGATAATCGACAAAGCTAAAGTAAATAAGCCCGTTAAACGTCTTTGGATTTCATCCGTAACAGACAAAGCAATTAAAGAAGGCTTTCAAAATTTAAAACCAGGTAAGGCTTATGAAAACCTTTATCACGCTGCAGTTGCCCGCTCAGAAGCAGATTGGTACATTGGATTAAATGCAACAAGAGCACTTACTAGTAAATTTAATGCACAGTTATCTTGTGGACGCGTACAAACCCCAACCGTTGCAATAATAGCGCAAAGAGAAGAAGAAATAAAAAACTTCAAACCCAAAACCTATTATGGAATTGAGGCTCATACAGATCAACAATTAAAACTCACTTGGGTCGATAGTAAAACAAACGATACGCGAACATTTACGAAAGAAAAAGTAGAACAAATAATAGCAAAAATAGATAAGAAGCAAGGTACAGTTGTGGAAGTGGATAAAAAACACAAAAAAAGCTTTGCACCGCAACTCTATGATTTAACCGAATTACAACGCGATGCCAATAAAATATTTGGCTATTCTGCTAAAGAAACGCTTGGTATTATGCAAAAATTGTATGAGCAACACAAGGTACTAACATACCCACGAACGGATTCCAGATACATTTCAAGCGATATCGTAGAAACTTTACCAGAACGCTTAAAGTCCTGTGGCATTGGACAATACAGACAACTAGCAAACAAAGTTTTACAAAAACCAATTAAAGCAAATAAGGCTTTTGTAGATGATAGTAAAGTATCCGATCATCATGCAATCATCCCAACAGAAGAAATTGTAAATCAAGCAAACTTTACGGACAAAGAACGAAAAATTTATGATTTAGTTGTAAAACGCTTTTTAGCAGTTTTGTTCCCTCCTTTCGAATATGAACAAATCACAGTGAAAGCTGCTATTGGAGATGAAGCATTTGTAGCAAAAGGGAAAACAATTCTCTCATCAGGCTGGAAAGAAGTATATGAAAATCGTTTTGAAGAAGATGACAACGCAGATGATATGAAGGAACAAATACTTCCTCGCATGGAAAAAGGCGATAAATTATCCATTAAATTTGTGACAGAAACTTCTGGTCAAACAAGACCTCCAGCTAGATTTAATGAAGGAACCTTACTTACAGCTATGGAGAATCCAGCAAAATATATGGGTACCCAAGATAAAGAGTTGGCAAAAACACTCGATAAGACGGGTGGTCTTGGAACTGTTGCGACAAGAGCAGATATTATTGAGAAGCTGTTTAATTCTTTCCTTATGGAGAAAAAAGGAAAAGATATATATATCACATCAAAAGGGAAACAATTGCTTGATTTAGTTCCAGAGGACTTGAAAACCCCAGCCCTTACTGCGGAGTGGGAGCAAAAGTTAGAAGCAATCGCAAAAGGAAAATTAAACAAAAATGTCTTCATCAGTGAAATGAAAAACTATACAAAAACAATTGTCAGTGACATCAAAAAGAGTGAGAAGAAATTTAAGCATGACAATATCTCCACGAAGACATGTCCTGATTGCGGTAAACCTATGCTTGAAGTGAATGGTAAAAAAGGTAAAATGCTCGTATGTCAGGATCGTGAATGTGGTCACCGTCAAAATGTAGCAAGAGTGACAAATGCTCGCTGCCCACAATGTAAGAAAAAGCTTGAACTTCGCGGTGAAGGCGAAGGGCAAATTTTCACATGTAAATGTGGCTATCGCGAAAAGCTCTCTGCTTTCAACGAACGTCGTAAAAAAACCTCCGGAGGAAAAGCGGATAAACGAGATGTACAAAAGTATCTGAAAAAGCAAAACAAAGAAGAAGAGCCTGTAAACAATGCGTTAGCAGAAGCTTTAAAGAATTTGAAACTGTAGGTTAAAAAGAGAGTGACTTTTAAGTCACTCTCTTTTCTTTAGGTTTGTATTTGGTCTCGCTTATGATTGAATTGGTCTCGGTTAATGTTATTTTGGTCTCGTTATTTAAAAATTGGTTGCGATATTGCATGAATTAGTCTCGGTTTTATTGAAATTAGTCTCGTTCATACATTTAATGCCAATTTTATTACTTTATCTTAATTGATACAGAACCATCTAAGTAATTAGGATATGCAGTAAAATCCAATCTTACTGGATTTATGATATCCTTTGCTTCTAAAGTTATTTCTGAAAAATGATATTCTCCATCGCCCGAGGTACCTTGCGTTGGTATATCGACTACTTCTCCGAGTGCGTTCTCACCATCTGTAAAAAGAGAATACATATGGTTTTCCCGTATAGGAGCATATTTTACCTCAAATGAATTACTATGAATCCCCGTAACTTCAATTTTACCTTCGGATGGCTGTTTCAAAACTTCCTTCTTTCCAAAGTCGATTAATAAATAACTATCGTCCTTAGGGAGCGCCTGCACTTTATCGAATTTAAAATAAAGCTCTTTTGGCTCTTTAAAATAATTGCTTTGTAAAAAGTAGGTTCTTTCTTTGTTTCCTACTCCCCCAAAACCACTTGTTCCATTTTGAATGGAACTCCAAACTTCACCGTTCTCATCTTCGATTCGCATATCCTCAAACTGTAAGATTTCCATATCATTTTGTTCGTCAAACTCTATAGAAATTGCTACACGTAGAGGATAAACCTTTATTTCTTTCACGAGTATTTTCTGACCATCCATCTCTACTTCTTCATTTAATGAATATACTTTTCCATTCTTCCATTCATTTTTAACAGTGAACGGAACTTGGAAGGTTGTATCTTTACTATCCATTTCTACTTGAAACGTAATCTCAAACTCATTAGAAGTAAATTTCTCTGTCTCTGTAAAAACAAAGCTGAATTTATCTTCCTTTCGGTTTGCATGCTCCTGATTTGGTGAATCGTACCCAATAGAACCAATTAGACTTCTATCGTCATTTAACAAATCAATTTTTGTATAGTTAATATTTTCAATAGAATGAGGGGCTTCTAACGTATAGAAAATCTCTGCTCCCGTTTCATCTATAATTACTCCATCAATCGTAAACGTCATATTGTCTTTTATTTGGCTAACGCCGATTGGCTCGTAATAGTCATTTTCCATAATTGCTTCTAACCCTTTATCAAACTGAATTAAATGAACAAATCTCTCCATTCCAGGAATAGATGAAACTGCATTAGCAACTGCAGGAGATACTCGGATAGATGTCACTAATGTCAACATTAGAATTGCTACTACAGAAAGCATTGAGAGTGTTTTTCGACGATTTCTTTTTTTGTTTTTTGCCTTTTTAATGCCTTCTTGTATGGCATCGTTTACCCGCTCTTCAGGTATCTCAATTTGCTCCAATCGCTGTTTTGATTGTTTGAGCATTTCTTCTTCTTTTTCATACATGATCTATATCCCCTTTCTCTGTCAGGAAATTTCGCAATGACTTTAGCGCTTTATGAAGTCTCGATTTTACGGTTCCTTCTGGAATATTTTTTATCTCAGCTATTTCTTTAATTTTTGTATCTTGGAAGTATTTAAGGAATATTAACTGCTGCTCTGCACTAGACAAGGAGGCAATGGCTTCCTCCATTTCTAGATTAGTATTGTCTGTGTAGTAGCCCATTTCTTGTAGAAATTCATTGGAAATATATCGTTTGTTCTTTTTTAAATGATCCTGGCAATAGTTCATCATGATTCGAATAAGCCATGTTTTCATATATTGCGGCTCTTTTACTGTATGTATTTTTTGATAGGCTCTAAATGTAACTTCTTGCAATGCTTCCACTGCGTCATGTTCATTTTTTAGAAAGGCAAATGCTGTATGATATAGTACCTTTTTATGCATCTGTATTAACTGTATAAATGCTTGTTCTTCCCCTTGAATAGCTTTACTCGCTATGTCTAAATCCTCCACACCCACACCCCATTTCATCCCCTCTTATACATTAGACATTTGAACACCAAAAAAGTTCATTTGTTTTAAAATAAAAAAAACGGATGCCCCAAAAGCTTTGGAGACATCCTTCTCTCTAATTCATCAATGCGTATCGATTGGTTCTTTACAAAGTGTTTTACTCATTTCTACGTATTGTACAAATACACGAGCGAGTTCTCGGAGACGTTCATGTACGTCTTCTTCAACAATGACGTTATTTTTGTCAAAATGGCTAGAGTGTGTGTACACATAATTTGGGGTGACAAGGCATCGGAAGTAGTCCAAAATTGGCTTAAGCTGATTTTCGATTACTAGGTGATGTTGGTATGTCCCGCCATTCGCTACAATAGATACTGGTTTGTAGCGCATTGTTTTTGGATGTAAAAAGTCAAATGTATTTTTCAATACTCCAGGGATAGATCCTTGAAAAATAGGTGTTGCAATAATATATCCGTCAGCTTGTTCAAACTTACTAACAAGCAGCTTCATGTCATCGTTATAGTTTTCAAATGGTCTACCATCTACAAATTGATGTTCATAATTCGCTAGACTTACAATTTCTAACGTATAATTCTTGTTGAGATTTTCTATATAGTCTTTCACTTGTTCTAAAATAACTCCTGTTTTCGTACCAATAATTGTTCCGTCTACAAGTAGAATTTTCATTTTACAGAACCTCCTTTATCCGCTTCTCATTGTATCAAAAAAGGAGGTCTAATTTCGAAATAAACTTTCATTTTGACAAAGTTCATCCTTTTGACTGAACCCCTCTTTCCTCGACTTTCTAATTAATACAGTATATGCATGAACCCAATGAGCTGTAATTTGCTTTAATCTTCTATTTTTTCCTTTTCTAAAAATATATCTTTTCGATTTTCCCAATTAAACAATTCTTCTCGCGGAATCGGCTGCTCATCCTCTTCTATAATTGGTTTTGCTTCTAAAATAGGTAAAGCTTTATATATATTCACTTTATTTTTATTTCCATGGACTGCATAATGGTATATTGCAAAAGCTAATTGTTTACCTTCAATAGAACGAAAGCGCTTAAAGGGGCCAATCAATAGTGGATTGAGTAGTTGGAATACTCCTTCCGCAAGCCTTTCCCCAAATCGAAATTCTCCTCGATCCCCTGTAAGTAAGGTCGGACGGAAAATGGACAGCTGCGGAAGATTTAAGTCCATAAGTTCTTGCTCCATTTTCCCTTTTATACGGCTATAAAAAAACGGAGATTTTTTGCTAGAACCCGCTGCAGAAATGACAAGCACATGCTGTATCCCCCTTTTTTTTGCCAACGAAGCAATTTGAAGAGGATACATAAAATCCACTTTTTCAAAGTTCTCCTTCGTTTTCGCTTTTTTCATCGTTGTTCCTAAACAACAGAATAGATCATCTGCAATTTCTAAATCCTTTTCTTCCAACATATCAAAATCCTTAATTGTTACATCCAGTTTTGGATGCTTATATGTAATGTCTCTTCTAGCAATAATTGAAACTGCAACATATTCTTCACTTTCACATAACTGTTTTACTAAAAAGCTTCCAGTAAATCCCGTTGCACCAACAACGATAGCAGTTCTTTTTTCCATTTCACTATGCCACCCATCCAGTAATAAGTAGAGATCTGAGCCTTTCGTTATTCTTGCAGTCATACACACCTGTCCCTTTCCATACAATAAAAAGTATAGTAAGGAAAGGATGATGAAAATTGAAATTAGCTTATCTTTTAAATACACTTCCTCACCGCGGATTATATCCTGCTGATCGAGCAAAAACACTGCTCCCTGCTTTAAATACTACAGATTGTAAATTTTTTGTACCTAGTTCGAATACAAGCCTAATTGCATATTTAGAAACGCTAAATATTAAAGCTGTTTTATTTAGAAATAATGCTAATCTATTAGAAGAAATGAAACTTTTTAGTCCTAATTGTATTATTCATGATAGTGGGAACTCTGAAAAAGATTTGATTCGCCATTTAAAAACATTTAACTGTCCACTTATCCATTTCGATGATCATGGGGATGGCGGAGCATTAGCTGACATTGTTTTTCAGGCATTATATGAGAATCCAAAGGACATTTCCAAAGAAAATTATGTATATGGACCTACTGGATATATTCCAGCACATAAAATTGTCTTTAAAAATAATAACATGTTACAAGATCCGCCACATATTGTGGTTGCCTTCCCTCATGAAGATCCGGAGAATTTGACGTATCGCACGTTAAGGCATCTTGTCCAGCTGCACATCCCTTTACAAATTAGTGTAATTGTTGATGAAAATTATAAGCATGACATAACAGAGCTGAAGCGGTTTGCGCTTACTCGAAAATCCATCAAAGTTATTTCCACCAAAGAACCAGAATCTTATATATATACTAGTGATATCGTCATTACTTCTGGTGCTTACACCCCCTTCCTTGTAGCACAACTTAAAATTCCTTGCATTATTTTGTGTGCACATGAGGAAGAGATGAATTATGCATTCCCACAAGAAGTAAATGGCTTTGCCAATTTGGGATTAGGACGCAAAATCAAGCAATCCTACCTTCAAAATGCTGTGATGGAAATCATTTTGCATGACAATAGAAGAAAAGCATATATACAGAAGCAGCAACATATTCAATTTAGTTCTAATTTAGAAGATGTTGTAAATCTTATCAATGAAACTATAACGAAAAAAATAGAACAAGAAGAAATAGCGCGTTAAACAACTTTTTATGCTACAATTAGGCAAAAAGCTGAAGGTGATTTTTCATGACAAAACAACAACTACAAGCGCAGATAGCTGAGTTAAAAATGGATTACATCCGTTTACAAGGAGACATGGAAAAACTGGAATCAAACGGCCATCCCACTCAAATAGAAAACGCCGAACGTAGACTAGCCAAAATGGAAGAAGACCTTGCAGAACTAAACAAACAGCTCGCGGAATTGTAAAACGTTAATTATTCAGATTTCTGGCAGATAAATTTCGAAGCTAGGTTCCCAGACTGACTTGAAAACGCTTGTCAGTCGAGGCAACTTAAGTTCGCGACATCCTTGTCGCAACGGTTGCATGACCCAATCCTATGGGACTGCACGCCGGCTCGAGACGGAAGCTCAATTTAGTTTTTATGAGCTTACAATGGTGTGCCAGCAAATGTCTTTCTGCAACGAGCTTTGCGCAGGAGCAAATGTTCTTTCTGCGACGAGCTTTTCGCAGGAGTAACGAAGAATGAGAGCGTTTGACATCAGTCTAGCGAGCTTTCTTTATGGAGGAAACAATAAATGAGCTTATTAAACGTAGAAAATTTGGGACATACATTCGGAGATCGCACGCTTTTCAAAGAGGTTTCTTTTCGTTTAGTGGAAGGAGAACATGTTGGACTAGTTGGTGCAAACGGGGTTGGTAAATCCACTTTGATGAATATACTGACAGGCGAAATCATTTATGATGAGGGCCGTGTAGAATGGTTGCCTGGCACTCATTACGGTTATTTGGATCAGCATACCCGTTTACAACAAGGACGCTCAATGTTCGACACACTTCGAGATGCCTTTTTGCCTCTTTATAAAAAAGAGGAAGAGTTAAATGAAATTATCGCAAAAATGGCGGATGCCACTCCAGAGGAATTGGAAGAATTACTAGAACAAATGGCGGAAATCCAAGATGCTTTAGATGCTGGTGATTTTTATTCATTAGACATGAAAGTGGAAGAGGTCGCTCGTGGTCTTGGGTTAGATGCTATCGGATTAAACCGTCCAGTTGAAGCACTATCTGGTGGGCAGCGTACAAAGGTGCTTCTAGCTAAGCTTTTATTAGAGAAGCCAAAAGTATTGCTATTAGATGAGCCTACCAACTATTTAGACGAAGAACACGTTTCTTGGTTATCTAACTATCTGAAAAACTATCCATATGCGTTTTTATTGATCTCGCATGATACAGAATTTATGAATGGTATTGTTGATGTCATCTTCCACTTAGAGTTTTCAAAGTTGACTCGTTATACAGCATCCTATGAAAAGTTCTTAGAGCTTGCAGAGTTAAACAAAAGACAGCATATTGATGCTTATGAAAAGCAACAAGACTTCATAAAAAAACAAGAAGAGTTTATTGCAAAAAATAAAGCGCGCTATTCTACAACGGGACGCGCAAAATCTCGCCAGAAACAACTTGATCGCATAGAGCGTATAGACCGTCCAGAAACAGCAGCAAAGCCTGAATTTAGTTTCAAAGAGTCTCGTAGCTCTGGTCGTTACGTGGTAGAAGCGGAACATTTAGAAATCGGTTATGATAAGCCTTTACTCCCTCCTTTAACGTTCACTATTGAACGCGGAGAAAAAATTGCACTTGTTGGAATGAATGGTATTGGTAAATCAACTTTACTTAAAACGATGTTAGGCAAAATTCCTTCACTGGGTGGAAAAGTAACTCGTGGGGATTTCTTATTTCCTTCTTACTTTGAACAAGAAGTAAAAGCAGGTAATATTACACCAATCGAAGCCATTTGGGAAGTTTACCCAAGCATGGAACAAAGCCAGGTACGTGCTGCTTTAGCTCGAACTGGTTTAAAAAGTGAACATATTTCCCGTCCACTTTCTAGTTTAAGTGGTGGCGAGCAAGCAAAAGTACGTTTATGTAAACTGATGATGGAAGAAAGTAACTGGTTAATTTTTGACGAACCAACAAACCATTTAGATATCCATGCAAAAGAAGAACTAAAACGTGCAATGAAAGAATTTAAAGGAACTATCGTACTTGTGAGTCATGAACCTGAATTCTACGAAGGCTTAGTAACAAAAGTATGGAACGTAGAAGAATGGTTCTCCACTGGAAAAGAAGTAATAGAAGAATAAGTACGTTCAAATGCCCTGAGTTTAGTTAGCTCAGGGCTTTTTATTACATAGGCTCTGTAATTTTTGTTCTTTAATAAATTTGTACATATACTACACGAATATGAGCAAATGAATTCTTCATATACTTCATTCGAGCAATTTGGTACTGCAATCTCTCGAGCTTATATATTTTCTCTTGTGTTTCTGATCATGATATACCTGGATATTTCCAACCGAAGCTATTACCCCAAAATCATCTGCACCAGTACCATTGATAGGCATTTTACCTCTACCAAACCAATAATCTAAATATCTAACTGAAACAATTGAGTTCCTATTATTTCTATCTTTCAACACAGCATCATAGTTGGTTATTAACTCCAATAAAAATATCACACCTATCTTTTCTAATATTTGACTTCTATAGGTAACATTAAAAAATAATATTCATTTACTTGTTTCCAAACAAATTTATGTTGATTATTAAAATTTATTTTTACACTTGCTCGACTTTTTAACTTGGGTATTAGTTCAAAATTAGATTTAGTTATATAATTGTTACACATTGAAAAGCTATATGCTGTACTGTCTAATTTTTTTGATTCTTTTGTGTAAGAACCGTTATCAGTTATCATAAAAAAATAAGCTAGATCATAACCCGCGTTTAAACACCCTTCAAGTGATTGTATGTCAGAGTATGCATCAATCCTAGCCTCATCGTCTGCACCTTGTGACTTCTTTTTAAATTTCAGTTCAATTGCTGATTTTGAGATAATTACCCCATTTTCAAGTAGGTTACATGTAATATCAATATACTTATTTCTTCCATTAATATTTATTTCTCTTACTTCTAAATCTACATAAAATTGCTCTGTACGAGAGAAACAATGTAAATCTCCAACTTGCCGCAATATGTTGCCAAAATTATGCTGAAAAGGCGCTTCTTTAGAGACAATTAACCTACCGTTAGTAAATTGACTTATAAATATTTCCCAAGACTTCACTATTATCATTTTGAGTTTTTCTGTTGCGTTTGATGAATACATCATAAAACACTCCTACAAAGATTTTTTTCGATTATAGTATCTTTGATATTATATCTTTTTTATTATTTTACCTCTATCTATTTAATAGTTTATTAATGTTCCTAAATACCCTTCTCCACATTACACCTTTGTTTTTTTATTCACTTTTAATACTAGAGCGGAAAATCATCGTCCGACACTTCAATTGGTCCCTCGCTATTAGCAAAAGGATCTTTACCCACCCTTCTATACTTCTGGTGAAGCTGAGTTGTCGGAGCATTGTTTTGTGAGCCTGTCCATTCCTCGGTCCTAAGAATTGAACGCTATTTGTATTAAAATAAATGGACATTGGGAACCAATTCGTACTGAGAGCGTCCAATATATTAAGTAAAGCAAAAAAAGCCCCCATCACTGGAGACTCTCCTCTTTATTATGCTAAAACTAATGATTCTTTTGCTATATCATCATTCATAATTAATTCTTTCAAGCGTTGTTTCGCTCTAAATAGTCGTGATTTTACCGTACCAATAGAAACCTTCATCACTTCAGCAATTTCAATCAATGAATACTGGTGAACATAAAAGTATAAGACAGTTTTTTGATAGATACCATCTAATTCGGCAACTTTAGAACGAATGATTTCACCTACGTCCTCTTTCTCCAGTTGCTCCTCTACTGATAAAACATCGGAAGCGATTAAATCTAGAATAGAAACATCCAATTGCTCGGGTTGGTTTGCAACATATTTGCTACGTCGCACTTGTTTACGATAACGATCACGGAACGTATTCATACAAATAGTTGTTAACCACGCTTTTAAATGGTCAACCTCTTTCATATAAGATTCGTAACGTACGACCTTCATCCAAACTTCTTGCATTAGATCTTCCGCATCTATTTGATTTTTAGTTAATTTTAAACATAAGTAGTATATGTAACGGTTATATTCTTCATAAACATTTTCTAATTTGACTTGCATGGTTATTCCTCCGCTCAGCTTTTGTTGATACCTTTATAATGCCAAATATCAACCTTTCACTCCATCGGATTCTCTTTCAACTCTATTACAAACGTGTAAGAATAAAAAACGCAAGGAGTAATTAACTCTCTTGCGTTTCTGCTTCTATCGCTTCAGTTATAACTTCTTTTTTAATAATCGTTAATTTAGCAATACGGCTCCGATCCATTTCGTTTACCTCGAAAAGAAGATTTTCATATGTAAACTGTTCATTTTCTTCCGGAACATGCCCTAGCTGATCTAGGATAAAACCACCGATTGTATCATTTTCATTAATGATGTTAATATTAAACATTTGATTAACCTCTTCTATTTCCAAACGCCCTGCGCAAATTAATTGATTCTCAGTCATTTCGTGCACTAATATTTCTTCATCATGATCGGTTTCGTCTTCAATTTCCTGCCCAATCATTTCCTCTAATAAGTCTTCATGTGTCACAATTCCAAGTGTTCCACCATATTCATCCAATACAATCGCCATATGCTTTTTGTGTGTCAACATCAGTTTAAAGACTCTTTCGACACTCAATGTCTGCACTACAAATAATGGCTCTTTATCAATTATTTCATCTAAACTTGTAGATGGAACCATCGACCATTCAATCAGCTTTTTCGAATAAAACATTCCCACTATTGTATCCATATCCTCATCGTATACAGGATATCGTGTATAAAAGTGTTCTAATATCGTATCTCGTACTTCTTCATATGTGGCTTGTAAAGGAATTGCAACCACTTCCGTTCGGTGGGTTGATAAAACGTCCGATACATCTTTATTCGGAAAATCGAGTATACCTTTTAAACGCTCTGATTCTTCTTCTTCGAATGTCCCATTTGTAGAAGCTATATCTACCATATTTAATAATTCTTCTTTTGAAATGGTTGTTTCCCTGACAGCCCCATTAGAACCAATACGAATAATCATATTGATTAGTCCCGCTATTAAAAACGTTATTGGTCTTAGCAGTTGAACTAGAAGGCGTATAAAAGGAGCAATTATGTAAACAATTGATTCTGAAAAAGTACCAGCAATTGTTTTTGGTAAAACTTCAGCAAACAGTATTATCAAAACCGTTAAAGTGACAACTGACCAAGCAATATTCCATTGGTAATTCTCTGCTATCAGGATTAACAAAACAGTTGCCGCTATATTTGCAATCGTGTTTCCAACTAAAATTGTTATGATCATTCGGTCCGGTTTCGATAAAAGAACAAGTAGTTTCTCTGCTGCCCTCTCCCCTTGTTCAGCTCGTAACCGAACCTTCGTCCTATTAACTGTCGTTAAAGCTGTTTCACTTCCTGATAAAAAAAATGAAACAAGCAGTGCAAAACCTAATAGTACAAATTCTATGTACAAGTGTGTTTCCTCCTAAAATGATTAACTCGAACAGTATTTCTTTATAACTATAGCATACTGTGATTTTAGTTGTCACAAATCTTATGCTATACTATTTCTATTCACGAAATTTTATGAAAAGAGGGGTTTTAGTGAGCCAATTTTCAGTTTTAGATAGTTACTTTACAGAAAAAAGAGAAGCACATTTAGAAGAACTAAAGCAATTCTTGCGCATACCAAGCATATCTTCTTTATCAGAGCACAAAGAGGATATGCAAAAAGGTGCACAGTGGTTAGCAGATTCCTTTACTAACGCTGGATTAGAAAATGTCGTTATTGATAAAACAAGTGGTCATCCTGTTGTATATGCAGATTGGTTACACGCTGCAGGTAAACCAACTATCCTAGTTTATGGTCATTATGATGTGCAGCCTGTTGATCCCTTAAACCTTTGGGAATCAGAACCATTTGAACCACAAGTGAGAGACAATAAATTGTACGCTCGTGGCGCTAGTGATGACAAAGGACAAGTATTTATGCACGTAAAGGCAGTAGAAGCACTTATTCAAACAGAAGGATCACTACCTGTTAATGTAAAATTTTTAATAGAAGGTGAAGAAGAAGTCGGTAGCCCTAATTTAGAAGAGTACATTGAAAATAATAAAGAAAAACTTGCTGCTGATGTGATTGTCATTTCAGATACTGGTATGCAAGGTCCTGGTCAACCGGCAGTTTGCTACGGCTTACGCGGGCTTTGTGGCGTACAAATTGATGTAAAAGGTGCAAAAGGTGATCTTCACTCTGGACTTTATGGTGGGGGAGTTCAAAACTCTATTCATGCACTAGTTTCTATTTTAGATTCATTCCGAGATGCAGAAGGTACAATTGAAGTGGAAGGATTCTACGAAAATGTCCGCCCTCTTCTAGATGAAGAAAGAGAAGCATACAAAGCACTTGGTTTTGATGAAGAAGAACTGAAAAAAGAAGTAGGTGTAGATGAACTTTTTGGTGAAAAAGGATACTCTCATTTAGAACGCGTGTGGGTCCGCCCTACTTTAGAAATCAATGGTGTATTCGGGGGATTCTCTGGAGAAGGCATAAAAACAGTCTTACCAAGTGAGGCAGGAGCAAAAATCACTTGTCGTTTAGTACCAGACCAAGATCCAGACGAAATCGTCAATAAACTAAAAGCTCATATTGAGAAAAATAAACCAGCTGGTGTCACAGTAACACTAACTGAATTTGACAAAGGAAAACCATTTATCACCCCATTCGATCACCCTGCAATTCAAGCAGCTGGTCGCAGCTATGAAAAGGTATATAAAGTACCTACTGCATACACTCGTGGTGGAGGATCAATTCCGATAGTTGCAGCATTCGATGAAATTCTAGGATTACCAGTAGTATTAATGGGCTTTGGTCTATCTACTGAAAATTTCCATGCACCAAACGAGCATTTCCATCTAGAAAACTTCGACCAAGGCTTACGTGTAATCGGCGACTACTATTACGAACTAGCAGAGCTTTCTAAAGAAAACTTAAAAAAATAATAATTCTTCTAAAACACATGGGTTTATAAAATCCATGTGTTTTTTTCACAAAGAATGGTTTATTTGAATATACGAGAAATAACACCAGATGATGCAGAGAAATTTGTGGAGTTAATAAGATATATAACAAATGATAAAGAAATCAACTCTACTTTTGTTTCTTAATTAATATTTCTATGAGAAATGGTCTCGTATATCGTAGAATTGGTCTCGGTTGAAAGCAATTTGGTCTCGGTTACACTGCGATTTGTCTCGCTTCCCTCTGAATTGGTCTCGGTTAGACATTTCGCGCCATTATAAGTAAAATAATTCCAAATACTATTACCGAATGAATAAGTTGCTCACTTTAATGAAATCGCTGCCCTCTCGCCATTTCCTCAGTTCCACTGAATTTCACTTCAGTAAATAAAAAAGCTATCTCGAAGTGAGATAGCCATCTAAATATTACGCTTGTTTTTCAAATACTGTAACGAACTCTTCTATACTCTTTCGTGGTCTTGGCTTAGGCATTTCATCAAAGTAACCAACCTGTAGCATGCTAATGATTCGTTCACCATCTTTTATTCCAAGTGCTTCGCGGAATTTAGGGTTGTCTAGAAATCCAGGTGTTTTCCAGCACGATCCGATGCCTCGGTCCCAAGCTAGTAATTGCACATTTTGTACAAGCATACTAGCTGCCGCATAGTCTTCCAGTCTTTCCTTTTGGCGTGCATCTTCAGGAACGATAACAAATACATAACCGCCAGCTAATGTATATTTTTTCATTTGTTTCTCTAAATCTTCGTCTGAAAGCTCTTTCCACTTTGGTAATCCAAATTCTTTTAATACATCATATAAATCTACTAGTTCTTTTCCGCAAGCAACAACAAATCTCCATGGTTGTCTTAGCTGATGATTTGGTGCCCATAGAGCATCTTCTAAAATAGATAATAATACTTCTCGCTCTACTGGCTGTCCATTATATAACTTGATAGAACGTCGCTGTATAATGGCGTCGCGAATACTTAATGATTGATTCATCATTTTTTGAAAAACTCCCTTTTAATAAACATGAATGATTATTATTATCATACCAATTATGGCATTACAATAAAAGCCTTGTCTTTCTTAAAGCAGTGTTACTCGATTTTTCCCATTTTTCTTTGATTGGTAAAGTGCTTTATCTGCACGATCAATCAGTTCGTCCTTCTTTTTAAAAGCATGCTGCTCGGTAGATGATGCTCCAATACTTACAGTTACATAATTATTGTCCTTACCAAGACTAAATTTCTGTTCCTCGATCAATAAGCGGATATCCTCTGCAAAATTTAAAGCATTTTGTATAGATGAGTTTGTTAAAACAACAGCAAATTCTTCGCCACCATATCTTGCAACAAACGTATCTTCGGGACACATCTCTTTTATTAGCTGAGAGCTTTTAATTAATAATTCATCTCCTGCTACATGCCCATAATTATCGTTATACACTTTAAAGTTATCAACATCGATCATTAAAATGGATAACGGACTATTATTCTTAAATGATTCCTCAAAATATTTACTCATATATTCATCAAAATATCTACGATTATAGATTCCTGTTAACCCATCAATTAATGTCAATCGTTTCAATTCATCGTTTTTTTGCTTCAATTCCTCTGTTCTCGCTTTTATTTTCTCATCTAAAGAGGAATTCAGAACTTGTAAATCACTAGATAATCTTTCTGCTTCTTCAAATTTTCTTGCATAGTCTTTACTTAAGTTAAATGACTGAATTAAAACATATAAAAAGAATCCACTTGTAGATAATGGTATAGAAACAATCCAATTAAGCGTAAGTAACACATCATTGAGTACAGTTACAAAGTAAACAAGATTAGCTATTAAATTGACACGAGCAGTCGGACGTTTTCTTTTGTACGCTACAATAAGAACATATAAACCATAAAGTACATAAAGTATTATGATTTTAAAGATAAAGTCTAATAATGGTCTGAACACCAATGGTTGCTCAATTAAGGTAAAAATTATTGAACAGAATGCTATGATAATTCCAATAAGAGTTGGTATTTTTTTCATTTCCTTCGGATACATCGCTTTTATAAAAAGTAAATAGAATAAGAATAAAAGATATATACAAATAATTTCAATTCGATATACCCATATCCATTCCATGGAAGGAAAAATTTTATTTAAATAAAAAGGTGATTTCACCATTGTATAGATGGAAATAAGGATACTAATTAAACCAAAGTAAAAAAAGACAATTTCTTTTCTTCTAAAGAAGAAGATAATAAGTTCATATATTCCCATTACTAAAATGGCACCAATAGAAAACATTGTATACGCAAGTGTCGTACTATTGGTTTTAGAAATTTGTTCAGATGTCCCTAAAAATATAGGCTTCGTTGCTCCTCCTACTGGATGGTCAAAATTAGCGACATGTAAAACAATATTTAATTCCCTATTTCTTGGTGTAAAATAAACTAGTTGGTTGGAATATTCGGGTTCACTCGTTTTGGCACTAGTTCCTACAAACCCATTCGATGCTACCCTTACTCCGTTTACCAATAATGTGTAAGAGGTGTTTTGATTTGTAGTTGTAAGTGCAAGCGTGTTCCCTACTTTTTCTTCAGGTATAGTAACCTTTAAATAGTATGTACCGTAACCCAGAGATGTACCCAATGTATTCGCCCAATCGGATGGTACCAAGAGGTTGGCATAATCTCTTTCTATTAATCTCTTTTTAATTTCATTTTCAGAAAGCAATTCTTGCCAAAAAAACTTCCATTCCCCATTTAATTGAACTGGGCCAGAACTTGCAAAATCTTCAATCGTCAAGTTTAACTTCCCGTTTTGTGCAGTAACAGGAGGAACTGTCTCATTTGAACAAGATGATAGTATAAATAAAAAAGGAATCAGTAGTAGTAAAAAGCATTTTTTCATACTTTGCAGCCTTTCTACTTTCACAATCAAACCTAATTGAGGTGATGTAATGTATCTGTATTGGATTATTTGTTATATAGTCGGCACCTTCCTAACCGCTTGGTGGGTAGGAAAATGGAAAAAAACTGATTTACGAACACATCGAAGTGGTAACCTAGGTGCAAGAAATGCTGGTGCAGTTCTTGGAAAATCAGCTTTTTTAGTTACTTTTTTAGGTGATGCCTTAAAAGGTGTTCTCGTTATCTGTATTGGCTTTTATTTTCAATTTTCCTATGAATACATTGCAATCGGAGGATTATTTGTTATATTAGGTCATCTTTTTCCATTTTGGCTAAAATTTAAAGGTGGTAAGGGGATAGCTACATTCATTGGTGTCGCTCTTACTTATAATACACTATTATTTGGAATATTTGCGTTACTTTTTCTTTTATTAATATTAATTCTTCGAAGTGCAACCTTGAGCATGATCGTTGCCTTTTTCGCATATGCTTGCATTTGTTTGTTGTACCCAGCTTTTCAAGATGCTTGGCCACTTTCTATAGCTATTTTTATTATCTTGATACGCCATCGATTTGACATGATTGAGTCATGGAATGAAAGATGGTGGAAAAAGACTATTTAATGTTATTAATATTATAACAATTTCCCAAGAAGTTCTAAGTATACTATTAATCTGTATGCTATAATTATTATCATTTAAATAATTTATTGAATAGGATGTTTAATATGACGAAGAAAAAAATAGCATGGGTTGTAGATAGTAGTGCATATGTAAGTGAAACATTAAAAAACCATCCAGACGTTTATGTGATCCCGCTTAATATCCATTTCGGTCAACAGGAATTTATAGATGGTGTTGACTTAACTTCAGCACAATTATACGACCGACTTCGTATAGAAACGGAGTCCATCAAGACATCTCAACCGTCCGCTGGCCAGTTTGCTGAGCTATATTCTAAATTAGACAAGGACTATGAGTCTATCATAGCAATCCACGTTACCAACAAATTAAGTGGAACAATTTCAGCCTCGATGAGTGGTGCTCAAATAGCGAAAGTAAATGTGGAATGTGTTGATTCCCTTTCATTATCTGCTGGGATTACTGGTCTTGTTGATAAAGGACTACTTTTACAAGAACAAGGATTATCCTTTGAAGAAATAGCCATCCAATTAAGAACATATGCTACTAAGTTTCGAAATTATATTCTAATAGGTAATTTAACTCGCCTTTACAAAAGTGGAAGACTAAGTAGTGTCCAGTTTTATCTTGGTAATCTTTTGAAAATAAAACCTGTTATACAAATTAACAATAAAGGCGAGCTTCAAGAATTAGATAAGGTTCGTTCTCATAAAAAAGCAATACAGTATTTGATAAATAAAGTAGTGGAATCCGTACAAACAGAAGGAGCAGAAATAGTTTATATTATGCATGCTAATGCTTTGGAGCAGGCAGAGAGCTTAAAAGATGCCATTCAGATGCAAGTACCTAACTTACAGATCACTATTGGAGAAATAAGTACTTCACTTGCTGTGCATGCTGGAGAAGAAACACTTGCTGTACTTTGGTACGCTTCCTAACAAAACAGAGGGTCACCAATCCATCCTGGTCACCCTCCTTTGTTATGATTAAAAATTGTCTTTAACGTGGAAGAAAATATAACTAGTTTTTGAAGTATGCGCATAGGAATCTGCATAATTCCAATACCTATTTCGACTGTTATTCGTATGAGCGTTAACATATGGCATTCCATTTTGAATACTCGTAACTATAGTAGAATGATCGTATCTGCCGTCCCCTTGAAAATCATAAAAAATTAAATCACCAGGAACAAGTTTTGAAGGTGAATTTACTTGTGTTGCCTGTAATCCCTTTGTTGATCCTGCTAAGTACCAACGTAACGAATGTGGGGTACTCCAACTCAAACTCCATGAATTACTACTCAACCACCAGCCTCTCTCTCTATTTGGCTGTCCTCTCATCGGGGCACCTCCCGCAAATAGACATTGTGAAATGTAATTTGTACAATCCACATCAAATTTTGGAAATTTCGGATTATAACTATTCCACCACTTTTGTGCATATGCCACAGCTGCATCACGATCATACTTAACCAATTTTCAACCTCCCTATACTTTGTTTATATGATTTCAATGAAAATATATGCTAGTATTGATTCAATGAATCCTTTTTTTAAGCAAACAAATAGAAACTGAGTAGAAAAAGTGGACTGAAGCTCGGTTTTAGAAAGGAAGATGGCTGATGCCACAACATGCAGAGAAAGAAATTACAGTACCTACCCTGCTTTGCGATGATAAGGGGAACTTGAATCCTAAGGCAATTGGATATGCTAAAAAACCAATTATTGAAAGCAATCTAAAGGGACACTATATGCGGAAAAAGAAGTGGAATTATTGGTGCGTATTCGGGGATGAAATTCTCTTTTCTGCAACAATTAGTCATTTAGATTACGCAGCAGTTTGCTTTGTTTACTTTTTAAATTACGAAACGCAACGATTTGTGGAGAAAACGGTAACCATTCCTTTAGGAAATAAAGTCAAAATGCCAACACAAATTCTAGAAACTGTTCAATTACATTCAAAAGAAATGTCCATCCAGCTTTTATATATACAGAATGAGACACATATGACTGTGACTATCCCTAACTTTGATGGAGATCTCTTGCATGCTGACTTACATATTTCACATCCTGTAGAAGATGAATCATTAAATGTTGTAATTCCATGGAGTCGTACACAATTTCAATTTACGGCAAAGCATCATCTATTACCTACAAATGGTTTTGTGAAAATTGGTGAGGCTCGTTATTCTTTTCAAGGAGAGGATAATTTCTCGGTGCTTGACTATGGAAGAGGAGTTTGGCCACGAGAGGCCACTTGGAACTGGGGATTTGCATCCCAACGTGTAGGTCTAAAAAGAATCGGGTTAAACTTTGGCGGTAAATGGACCGATGGTACAGGGATGACGGAAAACGCTATTTTTGTAGATGGGAAGATGACAAAAATACATGAAGATTTATTGTTTTCTTATAACCCACATGATTTCATGCAACCTTGGACGATTAAAACTAAATTTTCCAATGAAGTGAATTTAACCTTCACCCCATTCTCCCACCGTATTGCTAAAACTGATGCAAAGCTAATTTCCTCCGAAGTCCATCAAATGACAGGTTATTATAATGGGAAAATCCAACTAGAAAACGGCCCAACTCTGAATATTCGGGAATTGCTCGGTTGTATTGAAGAGCACAAGGCCAAATGGTAATAATTATATGAAACGCTGTTTCCTGAGGCATTGTCTACTCAGGAAGCAGTGTTTTTTTGGCTGTGTTGACAATGGATGGTTAGTTGGAATAACCCTTTTCCTTAAATCAGTTGTTTAATCAATTCTTTATTTCTCTCCTTAAATACTTCGTTATGAGAGGAAACCATTGCAATTTTACTTGCATCTGGTTGAATATATTGTTTTGCACAATTGACTGCATTAGCAGCATCATGGAAAGTTCCTGCAATTAAATGTAGTTTACCAGGATGATGAAGAATGTCTCCAGCCGCAAAAACACCTTCAACAGAAGACTCACTTAAACTATTTCCAGCAACATAAAAATTCTCTGCAATGTTAATATCTACGTTACTATTCTTCAATAAATCTGCATCTTGTTCATACCCATGATTGATGACCACTTCATCAATTGTTAAATACGTAACCTCTCCAGTTTCATGATTTGTTAAAGCAACGCGCTCAATTACGTCATGATTATCGTTAGCTATTAGCTTTGATATAGTTGTATTAAAATAACACGTTACGGAGCTTTCGAGAAGTTGACTTATTTGTGCCTCATGACCATTCAACGCATCTTTTCGATAAGTAACATAAACTTTTTTAGCAATTGGCTCTAGTTCATTTGCCCAATCTATCGCTGCATTTCCTCCTCCTGAAATGACAACCGTTTTATTTTTAAATCTTTGTCGAGATTTCACCGTGTAATTTAAATTGCTCACTTCATATCTTTCTGCCCCTTCAATCTCTAGTTTAATAGGATTGAGTATTCCACTTCCAACTGCAATAATAATGGTTTTAGAGAAATGCTGCTGCCCAGATGTAGTATGCAAAACAAATAATCCATTTTCTTCACGAGAAATCGATTCTACCTTTTCATTTAATACGACCTCTGGATTAAACGTTAGTCCTTGCTGCACCAATTGACCAATTAGCTTTTCACCCGAAATTGGCGTTTGTCCTCCAACATCCCAAATCATCTTCTCTGGATAAACATGTATCTTCCCTCCTAAATGAGGCTGATATTCGATAATCTTTGTTTTCATCTCTCGCAACCCACTGTAGAAAGCAGAATAAAGTCCTGCTGGACCTCCACCAATAATCGTTACATCAAAAATATTATCCATTCGATCCCGTCCCTCACTAAAAATTATTGTTGACATCGTTCATAAAGTTACATATAGTTGCATATATGATAATGATAATCGTTATCAATTATAAAAGCAATCTTTAGTTTGGAGGTTAACATATGGTTCGTCTATATACAGATGATTTGTCTATTGGTTATGGCGATCGATTAATTGTGAAAGAATTATCTGTTGAAATACCCGACCAAAAAATTACAACTATTATTGGGCCGAATGGATGCGGTAAATCTACTCTTCTAAAAGCTATTACTCGTATTATTTCGCACCAGTCTGGCGCAATCGTCTTAGATGGAAAAAGCGTTTCAAAAGAAAACACGAAGAATCTAGCAAAGAAGTTGGCCATTTTACCTCAAACACCTGAAAGCGCTGCTGGACTAACTGTTGGTGAGCTCGTTTCGTATGGTCGATTTCCCTATCAGACAGGATTTGGACGTCTTTCCAAAAAGGATTTCGAGGTAATCGATTGGGCACTAAGAGTTACAGGTACAAGTGAATTTAAGCACTACCCCGTTGATGCTTTATCTGGAGGTCAACGCCAACGAGTTTGGATAGCAATGGCGCTAGCTCAAGAAACAGAAATTATTTTCTTAGATGAACCTACCACCTATTTGGACATGGCCCACCAGTTAGAGGTCCTTGAGCTTTTACAAAAGCTGAACAAAGAAGAAAAACGAACTATTGTCATGGTATTACACGATCTCAATCAAGCTGCTCGATTTGCGGACTACATAATCGCTTTAAAAGCAGGGCAAATTGTTAAAGCAGGAAGCTGCAATGAAGTGATTACAGAAAAAGTATTACAAAATGTGTTCCAAATTGATGCTGAAATTGGTATTGATCCACGAACTAGCAAACCTATGTGCATTACATACAATTTACTCAGAGGAGAATAAGAACATGAAAAAATTATTATTATCTATTTTATTTTTGACCGCCTTCGTATTAGGGGCATGTAATAGCGAACCAACAGAAACAAAAGCAAGTGAAGAAAAAGAAGAGCCTACTACTATTACTTATCAATCTGAAGAAGGTCCAATAGAAGTTCCCGCTGATCCGAAAAGAGTTGTTGTTGTATCTTCATTCGCCGGGAATGTTGCGGCGCTTGGAGTTAATTTAGTAGGAGTAGATTCTTGGTCTAAAGAAAACCCTAGATACGAAAGCTATTTAGCAGATGTGGAGGAAGTATCAGAGGAAAATCTTGAGAAAATTATAGAACTAAATCCGGACTTAATCATCGGTCTTTCAACCGCTAAAAATTTAGATAAATTAAAAGAAATTGCACCAACTGTAACATTCACTTATGGAAAAGTAGATTACTTAACACAGCATTTAGAAATTGGAAAACTATTAAACAAAGAAAAAGAAGCACAGGATTGGATCAATGATTTTAAAGAACGCGCTAAATCAACTGGGGAGGAAATAAAAGGAGTAATTGGTGAAGATGCAACCGTTTCAGTTATTGAGAATTTCGATAAACAACTATATGTATTTGGTGATAACTGGGGTCGTGGAACGGAAGTACTTTATCAGGAGATGGGCTTAAAAATGCCGGAGAAAGTAAAGGAAATGGCATTAGAATCTGGATACTATGCTTTATCTTTAGAAGTATTACCAGAATTCAGTGGAGACTATGTCATTTTTAGTAAAACAGCAGATCAAGACAACTCTTTCCAAGAAACAGATGTATACAAAAATATCCCTGCTGTGAAAAATAATCGGGTTTTTGAAGCAAATGCAAAGGAATTTTATTTTAATGATCCAATCTCATTAGATTTCCAACTTGAATTCTTTAAAGACCACTTCATAAGCAGTAAGTAATAATGACGGAGGATCCTCGTAATGGATTCCTCCCTCTTTCATGAGAAAGGATAAGTAGTATGAAAACTTCTGTTCAGTTTGGTATAAAGTTTTTCATAGGGTTGGCCATGCTTCTGACTATGTTTATCATTTCTGTGGTGTTTGGTGCAGCAGAAACAACAATGCAAGATGTGTGGAGTGCTATTTTTACAAATATGAAGAGCGATGAAATTAATATTCTTCGAGAAATTCGTTTACCTCGGGAAGTTGCGGCAATAATTGTAGGTGCTGCTCTTGCTGTTTCTGGAGCCATTATGCAAGGTATCACCCGTAACCCTCTTGCTGATCCTAGTTTATTAGGATTAACTTCTGGAGCCAACGCAGCACTGGCTATTACAATTGCTCTGTTACCTGTTACCAACTATTTAGGGATAACAATTGCATGTTTCATAGGCGCTGCTATTGGTGCATTAATGGTTTTTAGTCTCGGTGCTGTAAAAAAAGGCGGTTTTTCTCCATTTCGAATCGTTCTTGCAGGTGCGGCAGTTTCCGCCTTTCTATATGCTATCGCAGATGGTGTTGGAATTTACTTTAAAATTTCAAAGGATGTTTCGATGTGGACAGCAGGAGGTTTAATCGGTACCTCTTGGAAGCAACTTGCAATCATAAGTCCTTTTATTGGCGTAGGAATATTAATTGCCCTACTACTCTCTAGACAACTTACTATTTTAAGTCTCAATGAAGAGGTTGCAGTTGGACTCGGACAAAAAACTGTTCAAATAAAGATTATCTTATTCATCGCCGTTATTTTACTAGCCGGTGCTTCAGTTGCAATTGTCGGTAATATGGCGTTTGTGGGATTAATGGTCCCTCATATTGTACGTGCTGTTGTTGGCACCGATTACCGTTATATAATTCCTATGTCCATTGTTGCAGGAGGCATTCTCATGTTGATAGCGGACACGTTAGGACGAACAATAAATATCCCTTATGAAACACCTGTTGCTGCAATTATTGCAATAATGGGATTACCTTTCTTCTTAATAATAGTCCGTAAAGGAGGAGGCATATTCCGATGATTCAATCCGAACTGTTAAAAAAACAACGTATAATTCTGTTTAGTTTACTTACTCTACTTTTATTTACAGCTTTTATTAGTGCTGGACTCGGGTACTCTTCTTTATCATTTGATCGGCTTGTACAGACTATCTTAGGGAATGGGACATTCAAAGAAGAATTTGTATTATTTTCTATACGATTACCAAGAATTATTATAACAATTCTTGCCGGGATGGCATTAGCACTTTCTGGAGCAATTTTACAAGGAATTACACGAAATGATTTAGCAGACCCAGGTATTATTGGCATAAACTCAGGGGCAGGAGTAGCAATTTCTTTATTTTTCTTATTCTTTCCCATAGAACCAGGTTCTTTTGTTTATTTACTACCTGCTGTTGGGTTTATTGGAGCATTACTTAGTGCAGGTTTTATTTACCTTTTATCTTATAATCGCAAAGAAGGTTTGCAACCAGTAAGATTAGTTCTTACCGGAGTAGGTTTTTCCATGGCATTATCTGGTTTAATGATTGTGCTTATCTCCTCTGCCGAGAGCCAAAAGGTAGATTTTATCTCCAAATGGATAGCCGGTAACATTTGGGGGGCTGATTGGCCATTTATTTTTGCCCTCTTACCATGGTTAATTATTTTAATCCCCTTCACTCTTTATAAAGCCAATAAGTTAAACCTTTTAGGGTTAAGTGAGCCTGTAGCGGTCGGTGTTGGCGTCTCCATAGAAAAGGAACGTATTGTTCTGTTATTGGCAGCTGTCGCTTTGGCAGCCTCTGCTGTTTCTGTTACTGGAGGTATTGCTTTTATAGGTTTAATGGCGCCACACATAGCTAAGTCATTAGTTGGTCCTAGACATCAATTATTCGTACCAATAGCGCTTTTAATAGGCGGTTGGCTTTTACTCTTTGCAGATACAATTGGTCGAAATATTATTGAACCAAATGGAATTCCAGCAGGAATCATGGTCGCCCTCATAGGTGCTCCATATTTTATGTATTTGTTATGGAAGAAATAATTTGGAAGAAAAAAACACGAACGGCTGTAGCCGCTCGTGTTTTTACTTTCTCGTGCTGTTTTATTTGTTTAACATTTGATGATCAATAAATTGAATAATATTACTTGAGCAGTGTCTAATGTATTTGCTATCATCAAATAGCTTGCTTAGCATTACACCACCTTCTATCACTGCAATAATATAAGTAGATGCCTCTTCGGTATTTATATCTTCTCTAAATTCTTTATTCTCTATCCCTTTTTGAATAATCATAGTTAATTTTCCGATAAAAGTTTTCATCGCTTGCTGAGCCTTCTCTTTAAGAAAAGGGTGTCCATCGTCGCTTTCAATGGCTGTATTTAATATCGGACATCCTCCTTCCAAAGAGTCGTTTTCAACGAGATCGATATAGACGTTGCAAATTGCTAACAAACTTTCTTTAGAATTACTTGCATTCTCTAGTGCTTTGGAAAGGAAAGACAGAATTTGCGAAAATGAATAATCAAAAGCCGCCAGAGCTATTTCATCCTTGTTTTCAAAGTGATTATAAATGCCACCTTTTCTTATACCACAACGCTCTATAATCTCTGAAAGAGAAGCGCCTGTATATCCTTTTGTATTAAATAAACCGGCCGACTCGCGGATTATATGTTCTTTTGTAATTTGTCCCTTTCGCATTCATCATACCTCCCATAAAAAAGTACCGTTTGGTCTCAAAACATTATACTACGTTTAGAATAACAATCAATAAATGTGTAAATTTTCGTGTAATTAAAAATTGTCTTGCAGTCTAGTTTGCGATATGTTAAATTAAAACAGACCGGTCGGTACTAAAATAGAGAGAGGATTTGTTTATGCAAAAGAAATGCTTAACAATTCGAGGCAGAGAAGTGTACTTTTTGGATGATGGTTTGATAAATGCCCCTGCTGTACTTTTTTTACATGGTTTCCCGGAATCTTCATTGCTTTGGGGAGAAATAGTCACGTCTGTACAGAAGGCTGGTTACAGAGCGATTGCCCCAGATTTACCTGGCTTTGGTCAAAGCGAAGCTTTTAATGAACCTTCTACCTGGGAGAGATATATGGATTTTATAAGCGACTTTTCAGAAGAGAGCTTTCTCTAGAACAATTTCATTTTGTCACCCATGACTGGGGAAGCCTTATAGGAACAAGATGGGCATGTAGCAATCCTGAACGTGTTCATAGTTTAATCATTGCAGATGCTACTTATAGTCCTGATTTTGTTTGGCATAAAGACGCATTAATTATGCGTTCTCTTGGTGGTGGAGAGCAATTTATTGAATATCTAAAAAATAAATCAGTATTTGAGGGTTTTATAAAAAAATCAATTCCAAATCTTTCTCAAGCAATTGTGGAGGATTTTTATAACCTATTTTCAGATCCAATAAAAATTAAAATCGCTCTAGAATTATACCGTTCGGGTGATATGGATAAACTAGAAATTTATCGTGGACGTTTAGCAGAATTTCTTTCAATGCCGGTTTCTATCATTTTCGGCGAGCACGATACTTATATACTCCCGGAATATGGTCGGAAGTTAAAAGATGAAGAGTTACACCATGCTAATTATTACATCATTCCAGGGGCAGGTCATTTCACCCCTTTGGAAGCCCCAATCGAATTTATAGCTATTCTCACAAAACATTTAAAAAGCGTATAACTGAAATTCCCATAAACATAAATAATGGACTGCTTTATGCCGCAGTCCATTCTAACTTTATTTATTCAAATAATTATACATTTTTTCTGGGTAATCTGTAAAAATCGCGTCCACTTTGACAGCTCTAAGCATATCTGCATATGCTTCTTCATTCACTGTGAAAACACGAAGCTTTCTTCCGCTAGCAACCGCTTCTATTCCCATCGGTCTTAGCGCAGTCGGGAAAAAGGCATGAAGCGCATCAGCTCCAACTATACGCGCATAATCATGTGGAGCGATCATTACTTCCATAAATAAAATGGCCGTTTCTATTTGAGGAGCCAACTTCTTAAAAATTCTGACCATTTCATGATTGAAAGACGATATTACAACACGATCCTCTAATCGATAATCCTTCAACATTTCCAGAACCTTTCGTTCCATCCCCTCATATGGGAAAACATCTGATTTCAATTCAATATTTATATGATGATGTGTATCTTTAAATACATATAATACTTCTCTAAGTGTCGGAATTTGTTCTCCCTTAAATTTAGAAGAAAAACTCTTACCAAAATCATACTTTTTCAGCTCTGCTAGTGTCATGTCCTTGACGAAGCCTTTTCCGTTAGATGTACGGTCAATTGTCTCATCATGAATGACAACTAGCTCCCCATCCTTTGTCATATGAACATCAAATTCTACCCCATGTACCGGAAGAGCTGCAGCTGCTTTGAACGAAGCAATCGTATTTTCTGGATGTGTCCCTGCCGACCCCCTGTGTGCATACACTTTCAAGTGAAGACCTCCCATCAATATTCTTCCTTTTATATACTTCCTATTATACACAGTTAGAACCTAATAATAAAAAACGCCATCTCCAAAAGGAAATGACGCCATATAAATTAATCCCTCGGTGGGATAGGAATATATTTTAGCTTAGGTGGTCGTGCTTTTTTAAGAATAGTCCATTGTAGACTTGTTTGAACCATTTGTCTCAAGTGAGTGAAAGGTAAAGATTTTAATCGTTTATTCGAAATTCTCAATGTTACATTGCGTTCGTTTAAACCCAATATGTATCTCTCCTTTTCGATTGAACGATGTCTTCATCATTCATCATATAGATAGTTTATGAAAGAGATGTGAATGTTATGTTTAGAGTTTGTTAATCTAGTGACTTTCCAATATATTTGGTAGCTTTCGTAAGGGGATTTGGTTGCTGTGCTTTCCTCCAATTCAACTTCTATTTTTAAGCAATGCGCTTGTAACGCACTTTAATAGCCACCTGTTTTCAATCGTTTCCGGAGTGCTATGGACAGACTTTGGCTACATTATTACCGTAGAAATATTTTGAAAGGGTGGTCGTGACTGTCGTCACGACCACCCCTTCTTTTTTTTCGGTAATCTTTGCTATTGTCTGTCCGTCGCCCTCCTGCAAATTTGGAGACTGGTTAATAGCTTTTTGGAAAATGAGAGAATAGAAGCGCCTATTCATATTGTAACCTCCCAAAGATGCCATTTCGGTCGATATCGTTCTCCTCTATTAGGTGAGTGCTTACTATTTTTCTATATTCAACATGATAGATAATTCCCTTTTTTAGGATATTTATTAGTGTGACTGATTTATACCTCAAACCTTATCGATACTTTGTTTAGTGTTATCTCTGCAGGATCGTAGCATGACACTGAAAAAATCTATAGAATTTGACTTTACTAAAAAATGTCGTC
>NZ_JARHXR010000018.1:0-671 GCF_029222665.1 Bacillus sp. Cr_A10 | reverse complement strand
TTCATATTTATCGACTTGATCCAATCGTTTTTCCCAGTAGTAATAAGTACTGCGTGGAATGTCAGCGACCTCAACTAAATCCACGACCTCATATTGTCCCTTTAGTTCAAAAATTACTTGCGCTTTGATTTTGTTTGTAATTTTTCCTGCGTCTGAACTAAAGCGTTTAACTTTTTTAAATAAGCATTTTCCATTTCTAAACGCTCGACTTTCGCTTGTAGAGCTTCGACTGAGTCTTCTGCGGGAGTGGATGTTGGTGATATAATTTTCTTCGTTTCTTTTTTCATGGATGGACGCCCCTTTTTCTTTGGTTCAAGCGCGTCCATTCCTTTTGTCTTAAGCAACTGCTCCCACTTATACACGGTACTAGGGGAAGAAATATTAAATGTGCTTGCGGTTTCTCGAAGAGACGCACCAGTTTTGATCATAAAATTGAGTACGTCTAGTTTAAACGCTGATGAGTAACTTGTATAGTCGTCTTTCTGAAAACCATGTTCACCTTGTGCTTCAAATAGTTTTACCCAGGTAATGACCTGAGATTTAGCTGCGCCAATGCTTTCTGCAATAGTTTTATAGCTTTGGTTTCCAGTTAAATAGCGTTCCACCGCTTCTAATTTAACTTCTACTGTATATTTAGACATAAAAACACCCCGTAAATGTTAGTTAATGTC
>NZ_JARHXR010000017.1:0-1122 GCF_029222665.1 Bacillus sp. Cr_A10 | reverse complement strand
TCACACCTCACTGCTTGGACGTGCATAACCAACAGCACGCTTACCCTATCCTACTGCGTCCCCCCATCACTCAAACGGCGGGGTGGTGGTACAGGAATATCAACCTGTTGTCCATCGTCTACGCCTATCGGCCTCGACTTAGGTCCCGACTAACCCTGAGCGGACGAGCCTTCCTCAGGAAACCTTAGTCATACGGTGGATGGGATTCTCACCCATCTTTCGCTACTCATACCGGCATTCTCACTTCTAAGCGCTCCACCAGTCCTTCCGGTCTGACTTCAACGCCCTTAGAACGCTCTCCTACCACTGATACCATAGGTATCAATCCACAGCTTCGGTGATTTGTTTAGCCCCGATACATTTTCGGCGCAGCGTCACTCGACCAGTGAGCTATTACGCACTCTTTAAATGATGGCTGCTTCTAAGCCAACATCCTGGTTGTCTAAGCAACGCCACATCCTTTTCCACTTAACAAATACTTGGGGACCTTAGCTGGTGGTCTGGGCTGTTTCCCTCTTGACTACGGATCTTATCACTCGCAGTCTGACTCCCAAACATAAATCATTGGCATTCGGAGTTTGTCTGAATTCGGTAACCCGGGATGGGCCCCTAGTCCAAACAGTGCTCTACCTCCAAGATTCTCGCGTTTGAGGCTAGCCCTAAAGCTATTTCGGAGAGAACCAGCTATCTCCAGGTTCGATTGGAATTTCTCCGCTACCCACACCTCATCCCCGCACTTTTCAACGTGCGTGGGTTCGGACCTCCAGTAAGTGTTACCTTACCTTCATCCTGGACATGGGTAGATCACCTGGTTTCGGGTCTACGACCACATACTCATTCGCCCTATTCAGACTCGCTTTCGCTGCGGCTCCGTCTCCTCGACTTAACCTTGCATGTAATCGTAACTCGCCGGTTCATTCTACAAAAGGCACGCCATCACCCATTAACGGGCTCTGACTATTTGTAGGCACACGGTTTCAGGGTCTATTTCACTCCCCTTCCGGGGTGCTTTTCACCTTTCCCTCACGGTACTGGTTCACTATCGGTCACTAGGGAGTATTTAGCCTTGGGAGATGGTCCTCCCGGATTCCGACGGAATTTCACGTGTTCCGCCGTACTCAG
>NZ_JARHXR010000016.1:0-105437 GCF_029222665.1 Bacillus sp. Cr_A10 | reverse complement strand
AGATACATGCGCCCGTAGCTCAATTGGATAGAGCGTCTGACTACGGATCAGAAGGTTGTGGGTTCGACTCCTGCCGGGCGCGCCATATAGACGGGAAGTAGCTCAGCTTGGTAGAGCACTTGGTTTGGGACCAAGGGGTCGCAGGTTCGAATCCTGTCTTCCCGACCAGTATTTATTAATATGGGGCCTTAGCTCAGCTGGGAGAGCGCCTGCCTTGCACGCAGGAGGTCAGCGGTTCGATCCCGCTAGGCTCCACCATATTATAAAAGATTTAAAAACTTGGCGGCGTAGCTCAGCTGGCTAGAGCATTCGGTTCATACCCGAAAGGTCGTGGGTTCGACTCCCTCTGCCGCCATCTTAAGGACCTTTAGCTCAGTTGGTTAGAGCAGACGGCTCATAACCGTCCGGTCGCAGGTTCGAGTCCTGCAAGGTCCACCAACAATATTTCGGAGGAATACCCAAGTCTGGCTGAAGGGATCGGTCTTGAAAACCGACAGGCGGGTCAAACCGCGCGGGGGTTCGAATCCCTCTTCCTCCTCCATTTCCAAATTGTTGATGAAAGAATTAATTTCTTCATTCTACAAAACTTAATATATATTATTATCGCGGGGTGGAGCAGTTCGGTAGCTCGTCGGGCTCATAACCCGAAGGTCACAGGTTCAAATCCTGTCCCCGCAACCAAATGGTCCCGTGGTGTAGCGGTTAACATGCCTGCCTGTCACGCAGGAGATCGCCGGTTCGATCCCGGTCGGGACCGCCATTTAATAATTAAACTTAAAGATTTGAAATAAGCAAGTAGGTCTAGAAAGCAATTGAGTGAAGATAGGAACGTACTAAAGTACATAACTGACTGAACAAATACAGCTGACGAAGAGATACTAGCTTAGTGCAAATCGAATAGAGATTTAGGATAAGCAAGCAAATCGAGGAAGCAATCGAACGAAAGAAGGAGCGTACTAAAGTACGTGACTGAATGAGTGAGTGAAGCTGACAAAGAGTTGCGCGGCTTAGCATAAATCGAAGAGGCTCAGTAGCTCAGTCGGTAGAGCAAAGGACTGAAAATCCTTGTGTCGGCGGTTCGATTCCGTCCTGAGCCACCATTTAATGCGGGTGTAGTTTAGTGGTAAAACCTCAGCCTTCCAAGCTGATGATGAGAGTTCGATTCTCTTCACCCGCTCCAATAATGGGCCTATAGCTCAGCTGGTTAGAGCGCACGCCTGATAAGCGTGAGGTCGATGGTTCGAGTCCATTTAGGCCCACCATTATTCCGAAGTAGCTCAGTGGTAGAGCAATCGGCTGTTAACCGATCGGTCGTAGGTTCGAGTCCTACCTTCGGAGCCATCATATGGGGAAGTACTCAAGTGGCTGAAGAGGCGCCCCTGCTAAGGGTGTAGGTCGGGCAACCGGCGCGAGGGTTCAAATCCCTCCTTCTCCGCCATATGTTTGGCCCCTTGGTCAAGCGGTTAAGACACCGCCCTTTCACGGCGGTAACACGGGTTCGAATCCCGTAGGGGTCATATTAAAAAGCATGTTTCCAATTCGGAATCATGCTTTTTTTTGTATATTTTTGTTTAATAACTATTTCTTTATTCTTTTCTAACTTACACAAAAGAAAATAGGATTCATTTATATCCTTTTTAATTATTTTGTAGTGGGCAATAAAAAAGCAAGGAAGTGTATAAACTTCCTTGCCTATTTTTGTTTTGCTTAGATGAAATAACCTATTAATAAGCCAATTCCAAGTAAGAAAACAAAAATTGTATTTGTAAGTGCTGTATCTTTCATTGCTAAACCAACTTCAAGTGGGTTTTCTTTCTCTCTAAAAAGTTTTATGGCATGTATTGGTTTCTTCAAACTTAATAGGACTAATAAAGCCCAAGGAGTAACATCTTGTAGAATAACTAACACAACAATCCAAAGGTAGGACACAAGAAAGAAAGATGTTAAAATAGTAATCGCATTTTTTCTTCCTACGAGGATAGCCATTGTTTTTCTGCCACCTTTTTTGTCTTCAACAATATCTCGAATATTGTTAGATAGCATAATTGCAGCTACAAGCAATGCACTTGGTATCGATAATAGGATCGCAGAGTTTGGTACAGAACCTACTTGAATGAAAGTAGATATTAGTACTATTAGCATTCCCATAACAATACCACTAAAAAGTTCTCCAAATGGGGTGTACGCTATCGGATAAGGTCCGCCAGTATATAAATATCCAATTAGCATACTGATTCCACCAACGACTAGTAACATCCAGGAAGATTCGTAGCATATATATATACCTAGTAAAGCTGCAAGTCCATATAACATTAATGCAAGTTGCAAAACAGTTTTAGGCTTTACACCATTTCGGACTATTGCTCCTCCAATCCCGATGGATTCCTCACTGTCTAATCCTCGTACAAAATCATAATATTCGTTAAACATATTGGTAGCAGCCTGTATAAAAAGACAAGCGAATAACATTGCTAAAAAAATAAGCCAGTTAATATTTGTGTAATAAAGTGCAATCATCGTTCCTAAAAATACAGGAGCAAATGAAGCTGTTAATGTATGGGGTCTTGTTAATTTCCACCAAATTCGCCAACCTCTATCGGCTTGAAGTTCATGAGACATAGGTTTTTCTCTCCTTTTAAAGAATCAACCTCAATTTTAGCATATATTCATTGCTAAATGTGTGCCGAAAACGGTAGAAAGTTGTATGATTAAGGGTAGAGTAATTTAATAGATAATGAATGCATCATAAGGTTATTTAACGGAGGTAATATTTATGCCGAACACCACCGGTCAACAGAAAACAACATTACGTTTTTATACAGAAACTATCGAAGTATCAAGATTGTCAGCTCATGCTTTTTTCGAGGCGGGAGATGAAAGCTATAAAGGAAAGCGATTTTTCTGGCAAAATAAAGAGAAGTCTTTTACATTAGTCGGTTTAGGACATGCTCATATACTTACTAATGAACTAGAAGATACTAGATATACGGATATCGCTACTAAATGGAAAGAGTTATGTGAGACTTCATTAAAAGAGAAAATTGACGTTTCTCCTATTCTATTTGGTGCTTTCTCTTTTGATCCTAAAAATAACATTTCATCTGAGTGGGATACATTCCCATCTAGTTTTTTTGCTGTTCCAACATTTCAGCTTGTAATTAAAAATGAACAAGCATTTGTAAGTGTTCATTATATTACAGAGGAAGAAGATAGTATGGAGCCCTTTGAGCAATTACGGATGGAACGTGATGCTTTGATTCATACTGCACAGGTAAAAGAACTAAAAGTTCATGAAAAGCCTCATTTAATTGGACGTGAAGACCGATTAAAAAATGAATATTTGCAAGCTGTAGAGAAAGTAACAAATCAAATTCGGAACAACGAAGTTAATAAGGTAGTAATAGGTCGTTCTCTAAAGCTTACCTTTGATAAAAACTTCTCCTCTTCCACAGCAATTTATAATGCATCATTAGAGCAACCAGAAAGTTATTTATTTGGATTAGAGAAGGATGATAAAATCTTTTTAGGAGCTACACCAGAGAGATTAGTAAAAGTAGAAAGTGGCCACGTATTATCAGCAGGACTTGCTGGTTCTGTTAGACGTGGTAAAAATTCGATGGAAGACAAACAACTAGGCGAAGGCTTATTGGCAGATAGCAAAAACCTTGGAGAACATCAATTTGTTGTTGAGATGATTCGAAAAGTGTTTAATCAATATTGTGAAGATGTTAGGATTCCATCAAGGCCAAAATTAATGAAAATTAGAGATATACAGCACTTATTTACTCCAATTGAAGGGAAAGTAAAAAAAGGAGTATCCCTATTTGAATTTGTTGAGGCGTTGCATCCTACACCTGCATTAGGTGGGGAACCTCGAAAAGAGGCAGTAGAAATTATTAGAGAAGCGGAAAAGATGAATCGTGGTTATTACGCAGCACCTATTGGATGGATCAATACAGATGGTGATGGAGAATTCGCGGTTGGTATCCGATCAGCATTAATAGAAAATGATCAGGCTTATCTATTTGCAGGCGGTGGAATTGTTGCAGAGTCATCTTCTATAGAGGAATTTGAAGAAACTCGTGTGAAGTTTCGACCAATGCTTCGAACACTTGGAGGAAACATGAATGAATAACAGCAACTATTTAACAGCTTATGTAAATCATTTTGTAGAAACAGTGAAACAGTCGGGTGTTAAAGACGTTGTTATTTGTCCCGGCTCTAGATCAACTCCGTTGGCATATGGCTTTGCGAAAAGTGAAGGATTTGAGTTCTATCGTCAAATTGATGAAAGATCTGCTGCATTCTTTGCTTTAGGAATTGCAAAAGCAAAGAAATCCCCAGTCGTATTACTTTGCACATCGGGAACTGCAGCAGCGAACTTCTTTCCAGCAATTGTGGAAGCTTATTATGCACGAATCCCTTTGTTAGTTATTACAGCTGACAGACCACATGAATTAAGAGAAGTTGGTGCTCCTCAAGCGATTGATCAAATCCATTTGTTTGGAAAGCATGTGAAATGGACAGTTGACTTTCCGATACCAGAGGCAGATGAAGAAAGTTTGCCCTTTATCGAACGTCATATTCAACGGGCGATTACTACTTCAAAAGCTTTTCCGATGGGTCCCGTGCATATTAATGTTCCATTTCGTGAGCCACTACTGATTAATATGGAGCAGCAACAACCCTTAACTCAGATTAGTCAGTCCGAGGTGGGGCAGCTTGTCCCTAGTCAACAATTTATTTCTTGGTATAAAGAGCAGTTGCAAAAAGAAGACAAAGGATTATTCATTGTTGGTGATTCACTTCCTACAACCGAAGGATTTTGGGAATTTGCTAGAACAGTTCAATGGCCAGTTTTAGCAGATCCGTTATCTAATTTACGAAGTTCAGTTCCAGAGGATTGTATGCATTTATGTATCGATCAATATGATGCGCTATTAAAGGATAATTCCTTTAAAAAATACGCGGCACCAAATATAGTCATTCGTTTTGGTGCACAGCCTGTTTCAAAACCATTGACACAATTTTTAAAGGCATGTAAACCAAACGTATTCATCGCAGTAGATGAAAGTTCTGTTTTCCGCGACTCCCTACATATTGTGACACAGCATGTGCAAGTCGGTGCAGCTACCTTATGGAATCCAATTGAAGAAAAACAAGCTTCTACTTACTTAAAAGATTGGTCAAAAGCAAATGACATTGCAACAAAACATGTACAAGCTTATTTGGAAACAGAAGAAGACGAAGGTGCACTCGCTGCCACATTGTTTGAAGTATTATCAGATGGCGATTTTTTATTTGCAAGTAGTAGCATGCCAATTCGAGATGTAGATACCTTTTACAATAAAACAACGAAGGATATTCAAATATATGCAAATAGAGGGACTAACGGGATAGACGGTGTAGTTTCTACTGCTTTAGGGGTATATGCAGCTACTAAACGTCCTGGATATTTGCTAATTGGCGATTTAGCTTTTTTACATGATGTAAATGGGTTAATCGTAAGTAGGTTCCAAAAAACGGATCTAACTGTTGTAGTGATGAACAATGATGGGGGAGGTATTTTCTCTTATTTGCCACAATCAACAGAAACAAATTATTTTGAGCACTTATTTGGAACACCTACGGGTCTTAAATTCTCACATATTGCAGCTATGTATGATGCACAATATGATGCTGTACATACAAAAGAAGACTTCCATAAGGTGTTAAGTGAGCAAAAACGAAAAGATATTCGGATTATTGAAGTATTTACAAATCGTCAAGTGAATACAGAAACACACAGAAAGCTATGGACTGCTATTTCGAAGGAGTTAGACTCAGTTTGGAATTAATAAACTTAACTATACGAAATATTAGCATGCAAATAAAACGGTATAATTCGGGAGCAAAAAATAAGGTAGTTTTTCTTCATGGGTTTACTGGCTCTAGTGATACTTGGGAAGAAGTAATTACTTGTCTGCCAACATCTATGGACATCCTTACAGTTGACCTAATAGGTCACGGTCAAACATCAAAGCCAACTGATTTTGAACGCTATTATGTGGAAGAACAAATAGAGGACTTACACAGCCTATTTAAACAAATAAATTGGACTCATTTTACACTCGTTGGCTACTCTATGGGTGGTCGTTTAGCGCTTGCGTATGCAGCTAAATATCCAGTGTATAAATTGATACTTGAAAGTAGCTCACCAGGATTAGAATCTAAGGAAGAACGAATAAAAAGAAAGCAGGCAGATGAGATACTTGCGGAAAGAATAATAAATGAAGGAATTAGATCTTTTGTTGATTATTGGGAGAGTATTCCTTTGTTTCATTCACAAAGGTCTTTGTCTCTTGGAAAACAGATGAAAATTCGCGAAGAGAGATTAGCAGGATCCAAAACAGGTCTCTCGAATAGTTTAAGGGGATTTAGTACAGGAGTGCAGCCTTCCTATTGGAATAAGTTAAAAGAGCTGAAAAATCCAACTGTGCTGCTTACTGGAGAGTTTGATCAAAAGTTTTATGAAATAGCAAAAAAAATGCAAAAAATACTTCCAAATAGTGCTCACAAGCAGGTTAATAATGTTGGACATGCAATTCATGTGGAAAAACCTGAATTGTTTGCTACAATAGTAAAGGATATTATTTTAAAGGAGGAATAAAAATGACTCGTGAATGGACAACATTACATACATATGAAGACATTAAGTATGAATTCTATAATGGAATCGCTAAAGTGACGATCAATCGTCCTGAAGTACGAAATGCGTTTCGACCAAAAACAGTTATGGAGCTTATTGATGCTTTCTCACGTGCTCGTGATGACAAAAATATTGGTGTTATTATTTTGACTGGTGAGGGTGAGCACGCGTTCTGTTCAGGTGGGGACCAAAAAGTCCGCGGACATGGCGGATACGTGGGAGAAGACGAAATTCCTCGTTTAAATGTTTTGGATTTACAGCGTTTAATTCGTGTCATTCCAAAGCCAGTAGTAGCAATGGTAGCGGGATATGCAATTGGTGGAGGTCATGTATTACACGTAGTTTGTGACTTGACTATTGCAGCTGACAATGCAAGATTTGGTCAAACAGGACCTAGAGTTGGTTCTTTTGATGCTGGTTATGGTTCTGGCTATTTAGCACGTATTGTTGGACATAAAAAGGCTCGTGAAATTTGGTATTTATGTCGTCAATACGATGCACAGCAAGCGCTTGATATGGGCTTAGTAAACACTGTAGTCCCATATGCACAATTAGAGGATGAAACGGTTCAATGGTGTGAGGAAATGCTTGAAATGAGTCCTACTGCACTTCGTTTCTTGAAAGCTGCTATGAATGCAGATACAGATGGTCTAGCAGGTCTGCAACAAATGGCAGGAGATGCTACACTTCTTTACTACACAACAGATGAAGCAAAAGAAGGTCGCGATGCTTTTAAAGAAAAACGTAAACCTGATTTTGGTCAATTCCCTCGTTTTCCATGATTTTTTAATGGAAAAAATGTTAGCAATGAAGCTGTCCTACTTTAGGGCAGCTTTTTTCTCTAAAGGAGATGAAGGTAAAAAATGTACCCAAATTTATTATTAAAACGTGCAAGCTTGACCCCAAATCGAATCGCACTAAGCTTTGGGGAGCAAGAATGGACATTTGCTCAATTGAATGAGGAGGCAACTTTATTTGCCAAACGACTACATTCTAAAGGTGTATTACCTGGAATGAGAGTAGCAATCTTAGCATCCTCTAGTGCTCAGTTAGTAATTGTTTTACATAGTTGTATGCAGCTTGGTTGTGAGCTAGTTCTGCTGAATGAACGTTTAACTGAGGAAGAATTAAGCTATCAATTACAAGATAGTAAAGCTGAATTTTTATTAGTTGATTCTTTTGACAAAAGAAATCTTTTTCATGTAAACAAGCTTTCCTTTACAGAGGTTGAAAGTGTAGAAGGAGTTTCGTTCAACTTAGAAACTGAGTGGCCAAAAGATCGCACCGTAACCATTATGTATACTTCAGGTACTACAGGCAAACCAAAAGGGGTACGACAATCGCTTGATAATCATGTAATGAGTGCTACTGGATCCGCATTAAATTTAGGTGTACAACCAAATGATTGTTGGTTATGTACAGTTCCATTATTTCATATTAGTGGCTTCTCTATTTTAATGAGATCAGTTTTGTATGGTATGACTGTCCGTCTTCATACTAAATTCGATGCAGAAAAAGCAGTAGAGGAAATCTTAGGTGGGATAGTTACGGGAATGTCTCTTGTAGCTGTAATGCTCGAAAGAATAATTACCGTACTAGAAGAGAAAGATTTATCTTTCCCAAGTACTTTTAAATCAATGCTTGTTGGTGGTGGACCAGTACCTTTAAATTATTTAGAAAGAGCAATTGAACGGAACATTCCAGTTCTTCAAACATATGGTATGACCGAAACAGCCTCTCAAACAACAACTCTTTCATGCGAGGATGCTATTCGTAAATTAGGATCAGCCGGTAAACCATTGTTCTTTGCGGACGTCCGAATAGATGGGGAAGAAAACATCGGTGAGATTTGTATTAAAGGCCCCCATGTAACAAGAGGATATGTCGGAGCTTCAGAATCGAAAAATCCATTAGTTAATGGGTGGCTTCATACTGGAGATGTTGGATATATTGATGATGAAGGATATTTGTTTGTTTTGGATCGTCGTTCTGATTTAATCATATCTGGTGGTGAAAATATATATCCAGCAGAAGTAGAGCAGGCTCTAATAGAACATCCAGCAGTAAGAGCAGCGGGTGTTACAGGAAAACGAGATGATAAATGGGGACAAGTTCCAATAGCATTTGTAGTTTTAAAAGAGAACGTGACTGAGGACGAATTAAAAGATTTCATGAAGACGCAAATTGCTTCCTATAAACAACCGGTGGATTACTACTTTGTCGAGCATTTACCTCGAAATGCCTCGAATAAGTTAATGCGTAGAGAGCTGATGAAGCTTATCATCGATTAAATAAAAAATGGAAACAAGCTCCTTGTCTTATTGAATTATAAAAGCCCAAAGAATTTTAAAATTTCTTTGGGCTTATTATTATTGTAAAGCAGTTCTCAATGTTTCTAGATTTTTGTTCATTAATGTGAAGTAGGTTTCCTTGTTTTTAATATCTTCTTTGGATAGTACACCTAAATTGTGTAATACTAAGCTTTTAGCTCCAACTTCTTGTTGAATTACTTCCGTTAGCTTGGATGAGACATTTTGTTCAAACAATATATACGATATGTTTTTAGCCTTTGCAATGTCAATTATTTCTGTAAGCTCTTTTTGAGAAGGTTCGTCTTGTGAATTAAGACCAGCAACTGCTACTTGCTCTAAATCATAGGTATTTGCAATATAACCAAATGCTGAGTGTGAAACGAAAAATGTCTTGTTCGGTGAATTTTGTGCCATTTCACTAAAATCTGCATCCAATTGTTGTAACTCTGCAATCAATTCCTCGTAATTATTTTCAAAAGCATCTTTTTGTGAAGGAGCAGCTTCTATAAGAGAATCTTTTATAGAAAGAGCAAGATTTTGACTTATTTTTGGAGAAATCCATACATGAGGATCTACCCCGCCATGATCGTGATCTTCGTGACCCTCTTCCGTATGCTCACTTGTTTCTTCCGATCCTTCGTCATGCTCGCTATGATGGTCTTCGTCCGTTGTTTCCTCATGCTCGCTATGAGATGCATCTAATTGATCGTCCGAAACTGCATCAATCGTTGCTACCATTTTAACATTCTCGTTTGCTAAAGTTTTTTTGGCATTCTCCACAAATCCTTCTAAACCTAGTCCTATATAGAAAAATAAGTCCGCATCCGCAAGTGACATCATATCTTGTTGAGTAGGTTCAAATGTATGTTCATTGGCACCAGCAGGATATATCGAGGACACAGAGACTGCATCTCCACCAATTCTTTCAGCAAAATATTGAAGAGGATAAACGGTCGTATAAATTTGTATTTCCTCGTTCTTTTCTTGAGTTGTTGCTTCTTCGACTTTATTATTACCGCAAGCTGCTGTAAATAAAATCAGTAGAACTATAAAAAATAGTAGAAGTGTCTTTTTCATTTGGTCATCTCCTAAATAGTAATGATTACGTTTTAATATTTTTGAACTTTTTAATCTTACAAGACAATATAAATAAAAGCAAGAAAAAAAACCTTTGAAGTTATTTTTTCTTCAAAGGCCATTCATCTGGAACAGGATCAATACCACCTTCATGAAATGGGTGACATTTAGATATTCTTTTTACAGTCAAGTATCCACCCTTAATTGCTCCATGCTTTTGTACAGCTTCTACACCATAATGAGAACATGTTGGATAAAATCGGCAATTTGGTCCTGTCATAGGAGAGATAAACTTTTGATAGAAACGAAAAATTCCAATGATAATATATTTCATGACTTATTCAGCATCCTTAGGTTGTGCATTAATACCAGTTGGCTTTTCATTCATCGCTATTTTATATAAAAAGATAAATCCGAATATACTCAATATAATTGCGCAACCTAAAATCCAAAATACCATATTATTTTCACTCCAATGTACTATTCATTATGTTTATTGTAAGTAATTGAGTGGTATATGAAAAGTGATTACAACTATTTGTCTAAGGAGAGTGTCGAAATTATGTCAGCAGCACTAAATAAAGAATTAAATAAACAAGTAGCAACTTGGTCGGTGATGTATACCAAATTACACAACTTTCATTGGTATGTAAAAGGGCCATCCTTTTTTACTTTACACGCAAAATTTGAAGAGCTTTACAATGAAGCAACGCTTAATATGGATGAAATTGCAGAGCGTCTTTTAACTCTAGGTGGTAATCCAGTTGCAACGTTAAAAGAACATTTAGAGCTTTCAGATGTAAAGGAAGCTACTAACCAGGAATCTGCCGATCAAATGGTAGAAGCAGTAGTAGCTGATTTTGATAAAATTATGAAGTCTCTAAAAAAAGGGATGGAAGAGGCAGCGAAAGATGAGGATGACATGACTGAAGATATTTTAAATGCTATTTACCAAAAAATCGAAAAACATCAATGGATGCTAAATGCATTTTTAGGTGATTCAAATAAATAAACTTTTTACTAAAGTTTCCGATATTAAACTTGTAAAAAGGAGGAATGATTATGGATATTAATTCCATTATGTCTTCACAGTTAATGGAGCTACAACAAACGGTTCAAATGAGCGTGTTGAAAAATGCTTTGAATATGGAAACAGTAGCTGCTGTAGGACTTTTAGAAAACATGCCTCAAACTTCTGCTCCACATCCTTATAAAGGGTCTGTTGTAGATATTCAAGTTTAATAAAAAAACATGTACCCAAGTGGTGCATGTTTTTTTTATTTGGAGACATACTTAACAAAAAGGATGTGTGCAAATGGATTTGAAGAAAGTGTATGTTTCAGTTTCACACCGGAAAGTTTATATTTATCCGGATGAATCTCCATGGGAATATGAAATAGTAGCGGATCGTGAAATAATTCCTGTATTTCAAAAGCTTTTTGAGCAATTAAGTGATGCAGAAATGAGTAACTTTTGGAGAGCACATATTCCAATAAGATTATATCATTTAGATAAAGAAAATGATGAGTATGATATAAGAATGAAGAAATTATATGCGCTGATTCATGAATTTAGCAATGAAGAATCAAGATCACTAATTGAGTCACTTCCATATTTTAATGAAAGTAGGAGAGTATTCGTTGAGTAGAAAAAGTGGTTATATCAAACGCAAAGGCAATGAAAATAATACGAACTATCGTAATGTGAGTTCCCTATTGAACCAATCGCCTCAACTTAAATCGAAACAAAATATTGCACAAAATAGAGAAGAAGGAAATGAACATTATAAACTAGACCAACAATCGGAATAAGAAGCGAAAAGACTTAGCAGGAAGCTAAGTCTTTTTTCATATTTATGCTAACATAGTTAAATAAGGATACACTGGGAGGGCCTATGATAAAACAAATAATATTATTGATTGCTCCAACGATTATGATTTTCCTTGGGCTTGCTGTATTAAATAATGTTTTAATCACTTTTTTTCTTTTTTATGGGTGGTTATTGTTTGTTCCTCTAATTATCAGATTTTGGGATAAAAAAAGCAGATATCGTGTAATGCTACCACTAACCAAAAAGAATATTGTAGTAGGGCTTATTAGCGGTTTAGTGTGTTTATTTTCCATCTATAGTTTTGTATCTTATTTTCCAGTTATCGATATTACACATTTGAAGAGTTTGTTGGAAAAATGGGACTTTGTAGGAGCAAAGGTTATTTTATTTGTGCTAGTGTTAGTACTAATCAATCCTTTTTTAGAAGAATTTTATTGGAGAGAATTTATCTATTCTCGATTATTGGATAGAGTAGGCAATATTATGTCTATATTCATTCCCTCCTTTTTCTACAGCTTATATCATTTAATCATTGTAATAGAAATTTTTACTTTTCCTTTTAATGTGTTAGCAATACTCCCCGTTTTTTTAGCAGGCTGTATGTGGGGAATATTTCGATTTAAATTAAATTCTTTAACAGCACCAATTATCAGTCATAGTTTAGCTGATATAGGAATCATGCTCGGATATTGGTCTATTATCAATTAATTATTACGGTTAAATAGAGAACATGGATGTAAGCTCGACATACGAAACGTATGTAAATTCAGAGAATCAGTAGGTTCCCGGTACCTATCCTTTTCATCAACATTACACGTTTGCGATGAGCTTTGCACAGTACCGTTTAATAGCTTGGCATATCAACAATGAAGAATAACTAGGCGTAAAAAAAGACTTAGTAGTGAGGGAAATGATGATAATTTCTTTTAAAGATTTAAATGGAATTCAAGTGGATTTGTCTTTTGAAAAAAATACTTTCTCTATTGAAGCTCGACATGTTTTAGTGTTAGCAAAACATCAAAAAAAATGGCTATTAACAAAGCATCCAAAGAGGGGTTTAGAGTTTCCTGGAGGAAAAGTGGAAGGGAACGAATCTATACTAGAAGCTGCTATAAGAGAAACTTGGGAAGAGACAAATGTGGAGATAATAAATGTAGAATGGTTGGCAGAATACCTTGTACATGATGAGAAACCATTTTGTAAGGCAGTGTTTATTGCAGAGGTTGGGTATATTGAAGAGAAGAGACCAAATTTCGAAACTGACGGTGCTCTTTGGTTAAGTACAGATGATTTTTTACATAATAATAATAATAATAATAATTTAAGCTTTCACATGAGAGATGCTGGTATGAAGGCGATATTAGAAAAGGTGAGCGCGCTTGAAGGAAAATGGAACAATCGAGAGAATTAAAAGTTATCCATCACCAAATCCGCGTATTAAGCTATCTGAAATTACTTATTGGTCCTGCGGGTATCGGGTAAAAGGAATGCTTGCGGAGCCTATAAAAAATGGTTCTTACGAGGGTATTTTATATTGTAGGGGCGGTATGCAAAGTATAGGAATGGTAAGACCAGCCAGAATTGCACAAATTGCCTCTGAAGGTTTTGTCGTATTCGCTCCTTATTACCGTGGAAACCGAGGAGGGGAAGGAAGAGATGAATTTGCTGGCGAGGATCGGTGGGATGCAGTTTATGCAGTAGATGTTTTAAAGCAGTTTTGTCTTATAAATCGAATTCACTTATTTGCCTTTTCAAGAGGTGGTATTATGGCTCTTTGGATTGCAATTTTACGAAATGATATTACTTCCCTTGTAACATGGTCTGGTGTTTCAGATATTTTTTTAACCTATGATGAACGAACCGACATGAGACGAATGATGAAGCGTGTTATAGGAGGTACACCGACTAAAAACGTAGAAGCATACGAAAATCGTAATGCCCTTGCACATATTAATGAAATAAAAGCAGCATCGCTAATCATTCACGGTAAAAAGGATTTGAATGTATCATTTGAACATGCGAAGGTTTTAGAAGAAGCGTTATTAGGGAATGATAAGGTTGTAGAGACATGGTATTTTCACGACTTCACGCATTTCTTTCCAAGTAAAGTCAATCGACAAGTGGTGAAGGATGCTTGTATGTGGATGAAAATGCAGAAAGGGGTTTAATAGATGGGGAACATTGTCGTATCTATTGAAACAACAAGTACAAATGATAAATCTTCGTTCGCAACTAATACGAGTTTTTGGACAGATCTTTGGGATAATTATACTTCGGATTTTCAGGAAGTTGTCATTCATTGTTGGAAAGAAGAATTAGCTTCGATTGAAGAACTAAGTGCCAGAGCTATTTCGGTAATGGATGAAGGATTAATGAAGGTATTAACAATTAATCTGAATGAGGATAATCGACTTTTTTTGAGAAGTCATTCAATTGATGTAAATGGCGGCTTGAAATGGTTTGCTATGTTCTTTCACGTAGACGGTGATGAACAGTTAGAGATAAGTCATTATGGATCAGAAATCATATTGTATAAGGTAGACGAAGAAGAGGCGAAGAATTTTATATCCATCTTTTCTCCTTCGGTTATAACGCATTATTATGATGATTATGCAGACTAAAAAAGAGGATGTCACCATATGAATGGGACATCCTCTTTATTCTTTGGAAAACTACATTAAGCAGCTTTGCACTTTTTTATTATGCTAAAGGTCCACCTTTTAGCGTGATATCTTCCGATACAGTTCCAAACTTTTTAAAGTTTTCACGGAACGCTTGAGCAAGCTCGCTAGCTTTTTGGTCGTATGCAGCTTTATCTTCCCATGCATTACGTGGTACTAATACTTCAGAAGGAACACCTTCTACTTGTGTAGGAATTGATAAGCCAAATACTGCGTCAGTTTCTGTTTCTACTTCATTTAGCTTACCTTCAATTGCAGCACGAACCATTGTACGTGTGTAAGAAAGCTTCATACGACTTCCAACACCGTATTCTCCACCAGTCCAGCCAGTGTTTACTAAAAATACTTGTGCACCGTGTTCATCGATTTTCTTCCCAAGCATTTCAGCATAAACAGTTGCATGCAATGGTAGGAATGGAGAACCGAAGCAAGTTGAGAAAGCTGGTTGTGGAGAAGTTATTCCACGCTCAGTACCTGCTAATTTAGACGTGAATCCACTTAGGAAGTGGTACATTGCTTGTTCTTTCGTTAATTTACTGATTGGAGGCAATACGCCGAAAGCATCAGCAGTTAAGAAAATAATTGTATTTGGGTGACCAGCTACAGATGGGTCTACTATATTTTCTATATTTTGGATTGGGTAAGCAGCACGTGTATTCTCAGTTAAAGAATTATCGGCATAATTAGCAATACGTGTTTCTGCATCTACTACGACGTTTTCTAAAACCGTTCCAAATGTAATCGCGTCAAAAATTTGAGGCTCATTTTCGCGAGTTAGGTCGATACATTTAGCGTAGCATCCACCTTCAATGTTAAATACTCCATTATCAGACCAACCGTGTTCGTCATCACCGATTAATTTACGTCCTGCATCTGCAGAAAGTGTTGTTTTTCCTGTTCCTGAAAGACCAAAGAATAATGCTACATCACCATCTTCACCAACGTTTGCAGAACAGTGCATAGGTAAAATGTTTGCTTCTGGCAGTAAATAGTTCATAATAGAGAATATAGATTTTTTCATTTCTCCAGCATATTCAGTACCACCGATTAATACAATGCGTTTTTCCATTGAAACGATAATAAATGTTTCTGATTTTGTACCGTCCACTGCTGGATTTGCTTTAAAGTTAGGTGCACTGACAATTGTGAAATCTGCTTTATGGGTTGTCAGTTCTTCTTCTGAAGGACGAATGAATAACTGATGGGCAAATAGATTGTGCCAAGCATATTCATTTATTACTTGAATTCCTATGCGTGAATCCTTATCCGCACCTGCAAATCCTTTGAACACAAATAGTTCATCTTGTGTTGCAAGGTAGTCTGTTACTTTTTTATAGAGTGACTCGAAAATTTCAGAAGAAATTGGTTGGTTTACAGGACCCCAATCGATTTTGTCTCTTGATATAGGTTCATCTACAATGTACTTATCTTGTGGAGAACGACCTGTATATTTACCTGTTTCTGCTTTCACTGCTCCTGTAGATGTTAAAACAGCCTCACCTCTTGATGTTGCTTTTTCCACAAGTTGCGGCACTGATAACTGAATGTGTACATTCTCTCCAGCTAACAATTCGTTCAGTTCACTCACAGTATCGATTGAATTCATATTGGTATACCATCCTTTTTATTGTTTTCCCTAAAAAAATAAAGGGATATAGCATTCATATGTGAATTAGTATAACACATTTAACTTAATAGTCTATACTAATGGATTGATTATTTTTTGTTTGTGAATAAATTGTCAACAAATAAATATTGACTTCTCGTTACAACTTACGTATGATGGTAAATTGAACGGATACTCTTATCCCGAGCTGGTGGAGGGGTCAGGCCCTATGAAACCCGGCAACCTGTAATTTTTTTATTGCAAAGGTGCCCAACCTGAGACAAGGTGAGATTCCTTGATTGATAAGAGTGAAAGGTGCTTATGATATTAATAGCCTTTCCTCATGTAATCAAACGTGAGTGAGAGGTTTTTTTTATAACATCGCCCTTTATCCTTGTGTGCCAAGTCCGAAACGGCTTCAAGTTTAATCTATTTGATTTGAAATGGCTTGACATGGGAATGAGTACCGTATCAATTCTTGAGAGAGATCTCGCAGGATATAGGAGGAATATTCTATGACACAACGCAGATTATTTACATCTGAATCAGTTACAGAAGGGCATCCAGATAAAATTTGTGATCAAATTTCTGATGCAATTCTAGATGCAATTCTTACGGAAGATCCAAACGCACGTGTTGCTTGTGAAACAACAGTGACTACAGGGTTAGTATTAGTTGCAGGGGAAATTACAACATCCACTTATGTTGATATTCCAAAAGTTGTACGTTCAACTATTAAAGAAATCGGCTATACTCGTGCAAAATATGGTTTTGACTCTGAAACTTCTGCAGTATTAACTTCTATAGATGAGCAATCAGCTGATATTGCTCAAGGGGTTGACCAAGCTTTAGAGGCACGTGAAGGATCTATGACAGATTCTGATATTGAAGCAATTGGAGCAGGAGACCAAGGTTTAATGTTTGGTTACGCGTGTAATGAAACACCTGAACTTATGCCACTTCCAATTAGTTTAGCTCATCAGTTGGCTCGTCGTTTAGCAGACGTTCGTAAAGACGAAACTTTAGACTATTTACGTCCAGATGGTAAAACACAAGTAACTGTGGAGTATGATGAAAATAACAATCCTGTTCATATAGATACAATTGTTATTTCGACTCAGCATCACCCAGAAGTAACGTTAGAACAAATTCAAAAAGATTTAAAAGAAGTAGTTATCAATCCAATTGTTCCTGCTAATTTAATTGATGAAAATACTAAATATTTCATTAACCCAACTGGTCGTTTCGTAATTGGTGGACCACAAGGGGATGCAGGTTTAACAGGTCGTAAAATTATTGTAGATACTTACGGTGGATATGCTCGTCATGGAGGCGGTGCGTTCTCTGGTAAAGATCCAACAAAAGTAGACCGTTCTGCAGCATATGCAGCTCGTTACGTTGCAAAAAATATTGTTGCAGCAGGACTTGCAGATCGTTGTGAAGTACAACTTGCCTATGCAATTGGTGTAGCACAACCTGTATCAATCGCAGTAGACACATTTGGTACTGGGAAAGTAGAAGAGGCAAAATTAGTTTCACATATTCGTGAATTGTTTGACCTTCGTCCAGCTGGTATTATTAAAATGCTAGACCTTCGTCGTCCTATTTACAAGCAAACAGCTGCGTATGGACATTTTGGTCGTACTGACATTGATGCACCATGGGAAAGAACAGATAAAGCAGATTTGTTAAGACAAAAAGCTGGTTTATAAGAAATAATAAAGAAGAGGCTTCCTGTTATAGGATAGCCTCTTTTTTAAAGAAAATTAGTTTTATTTTTGAAGTGATTTATAATACTGCCCTTTTTCTACGTATTCACGAATAATACGTTGCACATCTTCTTTGTCTTCCTCAGATAGCTCCCGAACAACTTTTGCAGGACTACCTATGGCAAGTGAATTAGGAGGAATTTTCTTACCTTGGGTTACTAAACTTCCAGCACCGATAAATGCACCTTCACCGATCTCAGCTCCATCCAAAATAATAGAGCCCATTCCAACCAAAGCACCTTTTCGAATAGTACAGCTATGTAACGTAACTTGGTGTCCAATTGTCACTTCATCTTCAATAACAAGAGGGTTATTAGGACTTTGATGCAAACAACATAAATCTTGGATACTCACTCTTCGTCCAATAATCGTAGGAGCAACGTCCCCTCTGATTACCGTATTAAACCAAATTGTAGACTCTTGTCCGATTGTCACATCGCCTGTAATTGTGACATAATCAGCAATAAATGCAGATTCATCTATTGTTGGATATTTGCCTTTAAATGGATAAATCAATATGCTCACGCTCCTTATGTAAATAGAATATAATTAATGTTATCAAATGAAGAAAAATAATCAAATAATTGAAGTAGACATTCGGTACAAAACAAAACAAGAGGTGATGTTCATGTGGAAATGGGAAGCAGAAGAAAAACCTAAAGCAGTAATTGTCATTGTTCATAGTGCATATGAACATCATAGAAGATATGCTTGGTTAATTGAAAAGTTTAGAAGTTCTAACTGTCATATTGTAATGGGAGACTTACCAGGACATGGTGAACAGACAAGAGGAAAAAAAATACATAATGAATCTTTTGAACAATATAAAGAATATATAACGCTTGCTTTACAAGTAGCCGTTACTTATAATTTACCAATTTTTATTCTTGGCCATGGACTTGGAGCAACCCTGCTTATTAAAGTGCTACACAAATTACAAATAGAATATGCTGGTGTCATTTTAACGTCTCCTTGGTTGCAATTAAAGAAACAGCCATCTAAATGGACAAATGCACTGGCAAAATTACCAGTACAACAAAAGATTAACCATGATATTCAGCTAAAGGAATTAACGAGAAACTATGATATTTATCAACAATTTATTGATGATCCTACTTACCATACGATCGTTTCGAATGATTGGTACATAGAACTCCAATTACTTATGAAAAGTATTTTACAATCAACGGAATCAGTACCGAATGTTCCGTTATTATTAATGACTGCTGAAAGAGATAAGATTGCAGATATCACATATACTGCAGCGTGGTTTAAAAAGCAAGAGCTATCTGAGTATCAATATAAGTCATGGAAAAATTGCTTTCATGATTTGCATCAAGAACCTGAAAGGGAAGAGATTTTTGAGTATTCTCATGCCTTTATAAATAATGTTCTAAGATCCATTGGTTATATTGTATGACTATAAATAATTCAATTTAACAGTAATATAATGAGAATTTTTAGGGTTTAGAAGTGTAATATAAAATTGGTTGAGATGCTATTACAAAGGAATATACTAATCAATGAAACCTTTCGTATATTTATTACGAATAAAAGATATTTATGTTATAATTTATGATTGAATGAGAGAAAGTAAGGAGAATTTACATGCAAAACCAACATATTATACGAAACTTCATTGTTGAAACATCTTCTAGACCGGGTAATTTTGCAAAAGTAGCAACTGCAATTGGAATGGCAGAAGGAGATATTGGTGATATTACGACGTTAAAGAGCGGTGCTTTAACAACTGTTCGTGATATTTCTATCACTTTTAAATCGGAAGAACAATTGCAACAAGTTATTTCTAATATTGAAGCCATTGGAAATGGTGTTAAGATACATGCTGTTACTGATGATGTACTGAAAGCTCATGAAGGCGGAAAAATCGCGATGAAGAGTCAGCTGGATGTACGATCATTAGGAGATTTACAAAGAATTTATACACCTGGTGTAGCGAGTGTTTGTATGGAAATTGTACATAATCCAGAGAAAGCAAATTATTTTACATCCATTGGAAGCTCAGTAGCTATCGTTACGGATGGTACAGCTATCTTAGGTCTAGGTAATATTGGTTCAGTAGCCGGTATGCCTGTAATGGAAGGGAAAGCCGTGTTATTAGATCAGTTTGTTGGTTTAAGTGGAATACCTATTCTATTAAATACAAGTGATCCAGATGAAATCGTTGAAACTGTAAAGCATATACATCAAGGATTTGGAGCAATATTACTAGAAGATATTGGTTCTCCTCATTGCTTCGAAATAGAAGAACGTCTTAAAGCGGAACTTCCTATTCCGGTAATGCATGATGATCAGCATGGTACTGCTGTTGTGGCACTTGCTGCAATATTATCTGCATGCAAAGCAACAGGAGTTGATCCTAAAACTGCGGTAATTGGTCAAGTTGGACTAGGTGCTGCAGGGTTGGCTATCTGTCGTATGCTAATGGCTTATGGTGTAGAAGAAGTGTACGGTTTAGATAGACAAGAAGAAGCTCAAAATCGATTGGTTAATTATGGTGGACAAACGATTGCTTCATTAGAAGAGATGATGGAGACTTGTGATATTATCATTGCAACTACTGGAGTTTCAGGATTGATTAAGCCAGAAATGGTAAGAAAGGGTCAAATAATTTTAGCTCTATCTAATCCAAATCCAGAGATCTTGCCATCTGCTGCAATAGCAGCAGGAGCAGCCTTCGCAGCAGACGGACGCTCAGTTAATAATGTTATTGGCTTCCCAGGGATATTTAAAGGAGCTTTAGATGCAGGTGCAAAGGAAATTACATACACGATGTTAATTGCAGCAGCACAAGCTATTGTGAGCCATACCAAACCTGGTGAGTTAATACCAAACCCTCTAGATCCTATGGTGCATCATTTAGTAGCTAGAGCAGTAGAAGAAGCAGCAAATAATGAAATGAATAGATAAATAAAAAGAAGATTTCAGTTTAAGACGCTGAAATCTTCTTTTTAAATTCTTCATTATAATTAGTAGCTTCACTTAAAGCTTTTTCTTCCAAAGGTATTCGAACGGATAGCATAGCAAGATTTAGAAGAGTAAAACAAAGAGCGGTCATATAAGCTTGAAACATTAGTGGTAGTAGCACAATTTCAATACACACAACCACATAATTTGGATGTTTGATAAAAAGATATGGACCCTTAGAAACAACACGTGCTCCAGGCAGAATAATGATTTTCGTATTCCAAAAAGTACCTAAAGTTGTTAAACACCAAATACGTAAACCTTGTACAAATAAAAAAATTAGAAGAAATAAAGGGAATAGAGGAGAAATGCCTCGCTCAAAAATTAGAACTTCTGCAATCAAGCTAACAAAAAAGCTGACGTGAAGAGCTACCATATATGGATAATGAGCAGCACCTACTTCATATGCACCTTGTGCAAGCATCTTTTTTTCATTTTGTTTAGCTATAAATACTTCCGTTATTCTTTGAATGATTACTAGTGAAATAATAATGTAAAATAACAGCATGTTGTTAATCACTCCAATTTAGTAAGACTGCTTCCCCACAAAAACCAGGTCCAAGAGCTACTAATAATCCCATTTCATCCTTCTGATGATCTTTTAACATAAATTGCTCTAAGACATAAAGCACAGTAGGAGAAGACATGTTACCGTGTTTTTTTAATACATCACGTGAAATAGCTGTTTGATTTTCCTCGAGTTGAAGTGTTTCCTCGTATGCATGCAATACCTTTTTTCCACCAGGATGAGCAATAAAGTTCTTAAGCTGGTCTACTGAAATTTGTTGTTCCTCCATAAATTCATGAATGAATGGACCGAGCCAGCTTGAAATGATAGAAGGTATACTCTTTGAGAAAACAACATGTAATCCATTATTTTTAATATCCCATCCCATTACATTTTCGGAATCAGGCATCCACTTAGAGGCAGTATATATAATAGAAGGTACTCGTTTCTGCGTGTTCAATAATACTTCATCACCACAAACTAATACACAAGCAGCTCCGTCAGCAAAAAGAGAAGCACCTATTAGATTACTTTTAGAATAATCATTAGGCTGAAAAGTGAGGCTACATAATTCCACACAAACAACTAGCACTTTTGCTTTAGGATGAGCTTTACAATAATCAAATGCTCTACTAACTCCTGAAGCTCCACCAGCACAACCTAGCCCCCATATCGGAATCCGTTTAGTTCGGTCAGAAAATGGAAGATGATTCATCACTCGAGCGTCGATACTTGGGGTAGATATGCCAGTACTACTTACAAATATGATTGCATCTATTTCATCTGGCTTAAGAGAATCTTTTAAAAAAGAAGTATTACTTAGGCAAGCTTGGATTACTTCAACACTATATTTTGTCGCTAGCTCAATATAAAGATTATTTCTTTCTTCAAAGGTGTGCTCTTTCTGATGCCATTCTAACGGTACACAAAAATAGCGGGTATCTATGTCTCCATTTTCAAAAACTTTTAATAATCTATCTAATTGTGCAATTTTATCTTGAAACAATTCTTTTGTTAATTGTTCAATATTGGATTGCTCCAAAGCATATGGAGGATTATATGTACTAATAGAAGCGATTTTAGGCATGGGATTCTCCTTTATAAATTGATCAGAAAAAACTATTAACAATATTCTTTCCGTACGCCTAGGCTTTTTCTAATTAGTTTCTCCATGCTCTTTCAAAATATGCAAAGTAATGACAGAGAATTTAAGATGTTTTCATCTTTTCTATAGCGATGATAAAAGGTGGGTTATTTTGTTGATTTAAAAACTGATAGCATAGCACATGGACGTAGGATTGAGGTAATTGTTTAACATAATTTGTAATTGCATCTTTTTCTTCTTTACCACCAGCATGTCCGTGATAAACAACTAATACAATTAAACCTCCTATTTTCAACAATTCTAAGAGAGATTCCATAGCTAGAATTGTGGAGTTTCCTTTTGTCACGATATGATGATTGCTGCCAGGTAAGTATCCGAGATTGAAAATGGCAGCTGAAACTTCCTTTTGAACATAGGTTGAAACATGTTCATGACCATCTAATATTAAAGTAGTTCTGGACTTTAAATTTGCTTCGACTAATTTCTGCTCTGTTGACTTTAAAGCCTCAGATTGTACATCAAATGCATAAACATGCCCAGTTTCTCCTACCAATTCTGCTAAATATAAAGTGTCATGCCCGTTTCCTGCAGTTGCATCTACTACGTAATCTCCGGGCTTAATGACAGATGCCAATAAATCTTTTGCAAATGGTAAAACTCTTTTTAATTTCATTTCATAACACCAGTCTCTTGATAATATTTTCCCTGATAACTTTCACGCTTAGCTAATTCTGCATCTATTCCATTTAAAACATCCCATTTGTTTACGCTCCACATCGGTCCAATCATTAAGTCAATAGGACCGTCACCAGTGATTCGCTGTACTACCATTTTAGGAGGTAAAATTTCTAATTGATCTGCTACGAGTTGAATATACGCATCTCGTTCCATAAATTCTAGTTTGCCTTTTTCGTATTGTTTCACCATAGGTGTTCCTTTAAGTAAATGTAATAAATGAATTTTTATACCTTGGACATCAAGCTTAGATACTGCTTTAGCAGTTTCCATCATCATATCTCTATCTTCCAAAGGTAATCCATTGATAATATGGGTACATATTTGAATGCCATGTTTTCTTAATTTATTTACCCCTTCTACATAAGTTGGATAATCGTGAGCTCGATTGACTAAATTAGCGGTTCTTTCATGTACAGTTTGAAGACCAAGTTCTATCCATAAAAAAGTGCGTTTATTTAGTTCAGCTAGATATTCGACAACATCATCAGGTAAGCAGTCTGGTCTTGTTGCAATGGAAATCCCAACAACGCCTTCTAAGGCAAGGGCAGCTTCAAATTTTTCTTTTAAAACAGGCAATGGAGCGTGGGTATTTGTATATGCTTGAAAATAAGCAATGTATTTTCCAGCTTTCCATTTTTCGTGCATTTTAGCTTTTATTTTTTCAAACTGCACAGGAATAGGATCGACTTTATTACCTGCAAAGTCACCACTACCTGCAACGCTACAAAACGTACAGCCGCCATATGCAACAGTGCCATCTCTATTTGGACAATCAAACCCTGCATCTAAAGCTACTTTGAAAATTTTCTGGTTAAATGTATTTCGTAAATAGCGATTCCATGTATAATATCTTTTCCCATCAGAAGGAAAAGGAAATTGATATTCGGTCATTTTGACTCCTCCTTAAAGGATTATTTTATCATGTCTTTGGTAAGTTTGTTGCAACATCTTGAAGTGCCATCTGAAAAGGAATACAATGTTCAGAGTGCAAGGAGAAATGAGGTGTTATTATTGCCAAAAGTAGTGTGGCTTTTAATTGTTGGAATGTTTATTAATACGACTGGAAATTCTTTTTTGTGGCCATTACATACGATTTATATGCATGATCATTTGGGGCAATCTTTAACTGTTGCTGGATTTGTTCTTATGATAAATGCTGGAACTGGTGTTATTGGTAATCTATTAGGAGGATACTTGTTTGATCGTATTGGTGGATATAAATCTATCGTTTTCGGTATTATATTATCCATTATTCCTTTAATACTATTAACATTTTGGCACGGTTGGCCAGAATATATTTGGTTCGTAGCCATTTTAGGTTTTAGTGGAGGTATTATATTTCCCAGCATGTATGCATTGGTTGGAAGTGTATGGCCAGAAGGGGGAAGAAAAGCGTTTAACGCAATTTATCTGGCTCAAAATTTAGGGGTCGCTATAGGACCGGCAATAGCGGGTTTAGTAGCAGATCGTAATATAAATAATATCTTTCTAGCTAATTTGCTAACATATGTATTATTTTTATTTATCGCTCTATTCTTTTATCGTAATATGTCAGCATCATCTAATAAGCATGTAGCTGTTTTGAATGAACAAAAGAAAATCAATCAAAAAGCGCCTTTTTATGCAATGATGATTATAACTGTTGGTTATATGTTAACATGGATTGTTTATGTTCAATGGACTTCGACGATTTCTACATATGTGCTCGATTTAGGTATAACATTAAAACAATATAGCTTATTATGGACAATAAATGGTGCGCTTATTATTGCGGGTCAACCTCTTATTAAACCAATTATTAAGAGATTGGAAAACAAGATTAAAGCACAAATGATTTTAGGAATAGTTATTTTCATGGGATCATTTGTAGTAGTTGCATTTGCTGAAAGCTACGCTATGTTTATTACTGCTATGGTTATATTGACTATTGGAGAAATGTTCGTTTGGCCAGCCGTACCAACACTTGCTGATAAGTTAGCTCCGAAAGGTAGAGAAGGTTTTTATCAAGGAATTGTTAATAGTATGGCGACAATAGGTAGAATGATAGGACCTTTCATCGGAGGTATTTTGGTAGAAGCTTATGGCACACCAGCGATGATTCTAATTCTAACGAGCTTGATGGTCTTTGCGATAGTTACAAGTCTACTTTATGATCTTCCTCTTAAAAAGGTAGCGGATAATGAATAAAGAAAAACACCGTTTCCACGGTGTTTTTTTATTTGATGATTCTTAAATTGCGGAACATATGTAGTAGTTAAATATATTATGTTTTAAAGCAAATGAAAGATTTCATACACGGATGTGCGCTAGCCGCACGCTACGCAAGAGCCTCCGCAGGATGAGTCGCTCCTTCGTCGCTCGCCCATCCTTTACGGGGTTTCATTCTTCGCGCTCCAGCGGCTTGTAAGGCGCACATCCTGGACATTATCCGATAAGATATACAAATCTATGAAAAAGTAAGCCTTCATTCTATTCTCAGATAATTGTTTATCAATGAAATAGAGTTTGAAACAATTTAAAGGATTATTAATTAATAAGATTATAAATAGAAACTTCTTTATTCATTGAATAGCAGACACTGGCCAGCGCGAATGCCAATAGATAAGTAGTATTCCCTTTTGACAAAAGTTAAATTAATCTTCTAATTACAGAGTAGAACTCGTATGTGCGCTAGCCGCACGCTACGCATGAGCCTCCGCAGGATGAGTCGCTCCTTCATTTAAAGTATTATTTTTTAACAATCTAATAATAAAATCTACATTTTTTATCTAGAGGATACACTGGCAATCGCGCCTTACCAGCCGCATGACGTGCCGTATGAGACAGATGGATGCGCTTGCGCATACAGCGGCTCATGCGGACGTGCGGCCAGCGTGAATGCCACTAGATAAGTAGTATTCCTAATTAAGCTTTGGGTGGAAAAGGGTTATGAATTTACAAGATGACTCTCTTCTTTTTCAATAGTGAGAATTAGATAATCAAGCAAGGGAATTGATTAATTGTCTAACTTTTGAGATTATAAGACAGAAGTTGTTTCCAAGAAGGAGGGGAAAAAATGGATAGTTTATTGGGAAAATTGTCAGTATCAGTGCTGGCACAAATATTAGAGAATGCATTCCAGTGGTTTGTTGTTGTCGATAAAGATTCAAACATACTTTATATGAATGAAGATTATTGCAGGTTTCTTGAAGTTACGAAAGAAAATGCAATTGGACAGCATGTTGCGGAAGTAATTGAAAATACAAAAATGCATGAAGTAATCAAGTCAGGGGTTGCAGATATAGCATCACCTCATTACATAAAGGGAACGTACATGCTGGCGAACCGTGTTCCACTTGTTGTCGATGGTGAAATTGTCGGTGCATTCGGTAGTGTTATATTTCGAGATATGTCAGATTGGAAAAAGCTAAGCTCGCACGTTCGTACAACGATGGAACGCATACAGTTAAATAAAGAAGATAATAGTTATAAAGAGTACCATTTAGTAGATATTAAAGGCACTTCTGTCGCAATGCGTAAAATAAAAGAAACAATTGAAATGATAGCTCCGAGTGATTTGCCGGTTTTAATCGAAGGAGAAAGTGGTACGGGAAAAGAAATGTTTGCACATAGTATTCATCAGCTTTCTGATCGATCAGATGAACTTTTTGTTAAGGTGAATTGTGCTGCAGTTCCTCCAGAACTATTAGAGGAGGAATTATTCGGTAAGCTCGATGTGATTACAGGACATTTACGAAAAGGAAGATATCAGCAAGCAGATAAAGGGACACTCTTTATAGATGAGATCAGCGCACTTCCTGTAACACTGCAAGCAAAGCTTTTACGGGCAATGCAAGACAAAGAAGTTGTATGTATGCACTCTGAGAAGGGGGAACAAGTAAACGTTCGAATTTTGGCAGCATCTAATGTGTCCCTATCTAAATTAGTGGAGGAAAAGAAGTTTCGAGAAGATTTATTTTATCGAATCCAAGCAATTACCCTATCCATCCCACCACTTCGAGAGCGTATGGAAGACTTCACAGAGCTATTGAACCATTTCTTGCAAAAATTTGTTGTTCAGGCAGGACGTCGTAAAGTAGTTTTAGCTACGAAGACAAGAGAAATACTACAATCCTATCATTGGCCAGGAAACGTTACCGAATTGCAAAATGTTCTTCAAGCTGCAGTATATTTAGCAGAGGATGATATTATTTTACCTAACGCATTACCAGCGCAAGTAAAGAAAAGGAATGCTTTATCTTTTCAAACTTCAGGTAAGCTAGCAAATATTTTACTAGATGTTGAAAAAAATGTGATTCGAGATTTACTAGAAGAAGAGCCTAATAAAGCGGTGATTGCTGAGCAATTAGGTATTAGCCGTTCCACACTTTATGAAAAAATAAAAAAATACAACTTATGACCTAAATTCCGACTTATCGGATTATATTCCGATTTACCGGAAAAAAATTTGTGTTGTAAAATGTGATTATAATTTATTTTAATGCAAAAGTTGTCCAGTTTTTCAGAATTATTATGTGATAAATTGACTAATAGTTGTCACAAATGGTATTGCGTGAAAATTTAGAATCTGTTTTAATTACATGTGAAAGCGCTTTTATTTCGCATCAAAAATGTAAGGAGGAAATGCAAATGAAGCCGATTTATTCTTCTGCAGAGGAAGCGGTAAAAGAAATACAAGATGGTGCAACATTGATGGTTGGAGGTTTCGGCTTAGTCGGAATTCCAGAAAAATTAATTCTTGCATTAGTTGAGAAAGGTGTTAAGGATTTAACGGTCATTTCTAACAATTGTGGAGTGGACGATTGGGGTTTAGGACTTTTATTAAATAATAAGCAAATTAAAAAAATGATAGGTTCATATGTTGGTGAGAACAAAGAATTTGAACGTCAAGTGCTAGCGGGGGAAATTGAAGTTGAGTTAACCCCTCAAGGAACACTTGCAGAAAAAATAAGAGCTGGTGGAGCAGGAATTCCAGCATTTTTCACACCGGCTGGAGTTGGTACTACAATAGCTGATGGAAAAGAAATTCGTATTTATGATGGAAAAGAATATGTTTTGGAAGAATCACTACGTGCAGACTTTTCTCTCATTCGAGCTTCAAAAGCAGATAAATTTGGAAATCTTATCTATAACAAAACGGCTCAAAACTTCAATCCTATGATGGCCGCAGCAGGAAAGATTACTATTGCAGAAGTTGAAGAAATCGTGGAAACAGGAGATTTAGACCCTGCCATTATTCATACACCAAGCATTTATGTACAAGGCCTGTTACAAGCCAATCAAGAAAAACGGATTGAAAGATTAATGACACGTTCATAGATGGGAGAGATTTCAAGTGACAAAATTATCAAGTAGAGAACTAATTGCTATTCGAGCAGAGAAGGAAATAGAAGATGGAAATTATGTGAATTTAGGTATTGGAATACCTACATTAGTTGCCAATTATATTTCTCCAAATAAAACAGTAGTATTACAATCAGAAAACGGACTACTTGGGATTGGACCGTATCCGACTCAAGAGGAAGTGGATCCAGACCTAATCAATGCAGGTAAAGAAACAGTTACGACTATTCCTGGTTCTGCTTTCTTTTCAAGTGCAGAATCATTTGCAATGATACGTGGTGGTCATGTGGATGTTGCAATCCTAGGTGGAATGGAGGTTTCTGAAAAAGGAGACCTTGCAAACTGGATGATTCCTGGGAAGATGATTAAAGGGATGGGCGGTGCTATGGATTTAGTGCATGGTGCCAAAAAAACGATTGTAATCATGGATCATGTTGCAAAAGATGGTTCTCCAAAAATTAAAAAAGAGTGCTCTCTTCCGTTAACAGGAAAGGGAGTAGTCGACAAAATTATTACAGACCGTGCCACTATAGAAGTGACACCAGAAGGACTTGTACTTAAAGAGGTGTACGAGGGGTACACCGTACAAGATATTATTGACTCAACAGAAGCTTCTTTAAATGTTGATAATGTAAAAGAAAATGTTGAGTTTTAATACTTCTTTATAAAACAATTCGGGGGGATTTGTTCATGGAAGCATTAAGTATGATCGGCCTTATAGGAGGCCTGGCTTTACTTATTATCTTGACGATGAAGGGTGTAAATATATTAATCGCTGGTCCTATATCAGCATTATTAGTGGCGTTGACGAGTGGAATGCCACTGTTTCCGCAATTGGCTGCTGAAGGGGAAGCAAATTTTGTAACAAGTTACATGACAGGTTTTACAGGATTTATTATGTCTTGGTATTTAATGTTCTTACTAGGAGCTGTCTTTGGGAAAGTTATGGAGGATAGCGGTGCGGCAGATTCCGTTTCAAAATGGATCGTCGATAAATTAGGAATGAAGTATGCAGTATTAGCTATCGTAATTGCCTGTGCAATCCTTACATATGGAGGCGTAAGTTTGTTCGTTGTTGCGTTCTCTGTATATCCAATGGCAATCTCATTGTTTAAGCAAGCAGACTTACCGCGTCGTTTTATACCAGCAACATTAGCGCTAGGCTCAGTTACGTTTACGATGACATCTGCAGGTTCACCTGAAATTCAAAACTGGATTCCAATTCAATTTTTAGGTACAGACGCTTATGCTGGTTGGGAAGTAAGTATTATTGTAGCAGCATTCATGGCGATTTTTGGGTATTGGTGGCTGAAACGTATTATCCAGAAAGCTGTTAATAAAGGGGAAAGATTTGAGGATCGTGAAAATGATCCAACATTTGATACGACAAGAAGTCTGCCTAATCCATTCTTAGCAATGCTTCCGTTAGCTGTAGTATTAGTGATCTCATTTATTTACCATGATAAGCTAGCGCAATCTGCATTGATCATAGCGTTACTTGGAGGAGTTATTGCTACTTACTTCGTAGGTAGAAAATATTCGAAAAATTTCTGGGAAGCGTTTTCGGCAGGAACTGTTGGGGCTATTATTGCAATCGGTAATACAGCTGCAGTTGTTGGTTTCGGTGGAGTTGCGAAAAATGTTCCAGCATTTACAACTGCTGTAGAAGCAATGACGAATATTCCTGGTTCGCCTTTAATCGGTGCAGCTATTGCGGTATCCGTAATTGCTGGTATGACTGGTTCTTCCTCTGGCGGCCAATCTATAGCATTACCATTATTGGCGCCACATTATATGGATATGGGTGTAAATGCTGAAGCGTTGCACAGGGTAGTAGCAATTTCTTCTGGTGCACTTGACTCATTGCCACACAATGGATATGTAGTAACTACTATTCAATCAATCTGTGGAGAAAAACATAGTGCCGCATATTGGTCCGTAGCAGCAACCACTGTAGTGGTACCAGCGATTGGAACAGCTATTGCAATTATATTATTCTCTCTAGGTCTAGGTATATAATTTTTCAGTCCAATGAGCTTAATGGCTGATTTTGGAGGTAAAACGTATGGTAAAAGATAGAGTACTTCTCATCACTGGAGCTGCACAAGGAATTGGGTTTCAAATTGCGCAGGAATTTTATCAGGCTGGTGCGAAGGTAGTATTAACTGATATTAATGAAGAGAAGGTTAAAGATGCTGCTGCTTCACTAGGTAGTGACGCTCTTGGTATTAAATGTGATGTGACAATCGAGGAAGATATTATTAATTCTATTGATTTAACTGTAAAAGAGTTTGGACAAATAGATATATTAATAAACAATGCAGGAATGCAGCATGTTTCTATGTTAGAAGATTTTCCTACGGAACGCTTTGAATTATTAGTGAAGATTATGCTAACTGCTCCGTTCATGGCGACTAAACATGTTCTTCCTCATATGCGAAAAAGAGGGTTCGGAAGAATTCTCAATATGGCTTCTATTAATGGTTTAGTAGGTTTTGCTGGTAAAGCAGCTTATAACTCTGCTAAGCATGGTGTAATTGGCCTAACAAAGGTTGCTGCATTAGAAACAGCAGCAGATGGCATTACAGTAAACGCGATCTGTCCAGGATATGTTGATACACCTTTAGTGAGAAACCAATTCCAAGACTTAGCAAATACACGTAATGTTCCTTTAGAGTCAGTACTGGAAGAAGTTATTTATCCATTAGTACCACAAAAAAGATTGTTAGATGTAAAAGAAATTGCTGATTTAGCATTGTTTTTAGCAAGTGATGCTGCAAAAGGTATGACGGGTCAAGCAGTTGTATTAGACGGTGGATATACTACTCAATAAAAACTTGCTATTTAAACGTATTTCCTCTAAAATACGAAGTAATAGCAAGACGCAGATAAGGATTAGTAAATAGATTGTATTTCTATAGAGAGCTAACGGTTGGTGAAAGTTAGTGGAATGCCCTATTGAACTCGCCTTTGAGTCTGTATGAGTGAACTGTCAGTAGCTTATACCGTTTTCCGCGTTAAGGAATCAAGTTGAGTGATGTTTTTCACTAATTTGGGTGGTACCGCGTGAGGTTAATCTCTCGTCCCTTAGTTTTTTTTAAGGGGCGAGTTTTTTTATTTTGAGGAGGAATTACAATGAGCTTTAATCATCAAGCAATTGAAAAAAAGTGGCAGAATTATTGGCAACAGAACAAGACATATAAGATGACTGATGATCCATCAAAACCTAAATTTTATGCACTTGATATGTTCCCTTATCCTTCTGGGGTTGGCCTACACGTTGGGCATCCACTTGGTTATATCGCTACAGATATTTTAAGTGCATTTAAACGTAAGCAAGGATATAACGTTCTTCATCCAATGGGATGGGATGCTTTTGGACTTCCTGCAGAGCAATATGCAATCGATACAGGTAATGACCCAGCAGAATTTACTGCAAAAAATATTGCTACATTCAAACGTCAAATGACGGATTTAGGTTTTTCATTTGATTGGGATAGAGAAGTCAACACAACGGATCCTTCTTATTATAAATGGACGCAATGGATTTTCATTCAACTATATAAAAAAGGCCTAGCATATGTAGATGAAGTGCCAGTAAACTGGTGTCCTGCATTAGGAACTGTTTTGGCAAATGAAGAAGTAATTGATGGAGTATCCGAACGTGGAGGGCACCCTGTTGAACGCCGTCCAATGCGTCAATGGGTGCTTCGTATAACTGCTTATGCAGATAGACTTTTAGAGGATTTAGATGATCTTGATTGGCCAGAAAGTTTAAAAGAAATGCAACGTAATTGGATTGGACGTTCAGAGGGTGCTGAGCTTACATTTGAAATAGATGGCATAAACGAATCATTCCGTGCTTTCACAACTCGTCCTGATACTATTTTTGGTGCCACTTATGCTGTATTAGCGCCAGAGCACAAGCTTGTGGATACAATTACGACAGCAGAACAACTAGAAGCAGTGCAAGCCTACAAAGATCAAGTAAAATTAAAAAGTGATTTAGAGCGTACAGATCTTGCAAAACATAAAACAGGTGTTTTTACCGGTGCCTACGCGATTAATCCGATTAGCGGCGAAAAAATGCCAATCTGGATTGCAGACTATGTATTGGCAACTTATGGAACAGGGGCTATTATGGCAGTTCCTGCACATGATGAGCGTGATTTTGAGTTCGCCAAACAATTTGATCTGCCAATCGTCGAAGTTGTGTCTGGTGGAGAGATTGAAAAAGAGGCTTATACAGCAGATGGAACGCTTATTAACTCTGACTTCTTAAATGGTTTAAACAAACAAGAAGCGATTGCGAAAGCGATTGAATGGTTTGAAGCAAACGGTAAAGGCGAAAAGAAAATTACGTATCGTCTTCGTGACTGGTTATTTAGTCGCCAACGTTATTGGGGGGAACCAATTCCAATCATCCATTGGGAAGATGGTACTTCTACTCCAGTAGATGAATCTGAATTACCTTTGATGCTTCCAGTAACAACAGATATTAAGCCAAGTGGTACAGGTGAATCTCCATTAGCGAATATTACGGAATGGGTAAATGTTGTAGATCCAGTAACAGGTAAAAAAGGTCGTCGGGAGACAAATACAATGCCTCAGTGGGCAGGTAGCTGTTGGTACTACTTACGCTATATTGATCCAAACAATGACGAAGCACTTGTGGATCCAGAATTAGCAAAACGTTGGCTTCCGGTTGACATTTACGTTGGTGGAGCAGAACATGCAGTACTGCATTTGTTGTACGCTAGATTCTGGCATAAGTTCCTTTATGATATTGGTGTAGTGACAACAAAAGAACCTTTCCAAAAACTATTTAACCAAGGCATGATCTTAGGTGAAGGTAACGAAAAAATGTCTAAGTCAAAAGGGAATGTTGTAAACCCCGATGATATCGTGATAAGTCATGGTGCAGATTCCCTTCGTCTTTATGAAATGTTCATGGGACCTCTTGATTCTTCAAAACCATGGTCTACAAACGGATTAGATGGTTCACGAAGATTCCTAGATCGTATATGGCGATTGTTAGTTGATGAAGATGGTAAATTGAGCTCTAAAGTTACAGACAGTTCTTCTGACAATATGGAAAAAGCCTATCACCAAACAGTGAAAAAAGTAACGGAAGATTTTGAAGCAATGCATTATAACACGGCCATTTCACAAATGATGGTATTTATTAACGAAGGATATAAAGCCGAAAAAATTTCAAAAGAATATGTAGAAGGATTTGTGAAGCTTATTTCTCCAATCGTTCCGCATATTGCTGAGGAACTTTGGAGTATTCTAGGACATGATGATACAATCGTTTACGAATCATGGCCAAATTTCGATGAATCTAAATTAGTAGACAATGAAGTAGAAATTCCTGTTCAAATTAAAGGGAAAGTTCGTGCGAAATTACTTGTTGCAAAAGATGCAACAAAAGATGAGCTTGAAGCATTGGCTCTTGCTTCTGAACAAGTGCAACAATGGTTGGAAGGGCAACAAGTGAAGAAAATCATTGCTATCCCAGGTAAAATGGTGAATATCGTTATTTAATAAAGCTCTATTTTTCGCTTCTTTACTTATCAACATTAAAGTTTAACTGAGCAAAAAATAAAAAATACTAACATTAGTAGTGCAAACCACGGCCATGGTTTGTGCTACTTTTTTTATTGTGAAAGTGAAGGAGTTGATTTTCGTTTCAGGCGGCGACTCCAGCCGGAATAGCAAATGTTTTCTGCACCGAAAGCGAAGCGGCAGGTGCATGAGCGAAAAGACCCTGGACTGAGCGTAGTGAGGGAAGCGGCTGAAGCCATGCCGGCGGAAAGCGTCCGTCCTGAACGGAAATCTATCGCACTTTTTAATAGAAGCTAAAAAGAAAGAGACTGCCCTTAAAAGTCATTCTTTATGACTTTCAGGACAGCAGTTTTTTATTGAATAATATCCAGAAAACCCTGTATCATTTGATCTCCTTGTATTGTCCCAATTGATTCGGGATGAAACTGAAGTCCATATAAGGGATAATCTCTATGCTTGATTGCCATGATTTCATTATCATCTTTTGCACGTGCAAGCACTTCTAATTCTTCGCTTAATGTTTGCTCATCAATTACAAGAGAATGATAACGCATGACCGAAATTGGTTCTTTAAATGGTTGGAATAAAGAATCAGCGGAATGCTCTACAATCGATAATTTCCCATGCATAATATTTTTCGCTTGAATAATCTTTGCGCCAAATGCAGCTCCAATGGATTGGTGACCTAGACATATTCCGAGAATTGGATATCTATTGTGTAGCCGTTGAACCAGTTCAATCGATATCCCTGCTTCCGAAGGGCTACCAGGGCCAGGAGATATAATTATCGCTTCTGGATGTAGTTCTTCAATTTGTTTGATAGTAATAGCGTCATTCCGAACGACCATAACTTCTTTGCCGAGCATACTTACTTGTTGATATAAGTTATACGTAAAAGAATCATAATTATCGATTAATAGGATCATCGTTGCACCTCCAAAAGAGCTTTTGCTTTATTTAGGGTTTCTTCGTATTCGCTTTTTGGAATAGAATCAAAAACTATCCCTGCTCCAGCTTGAACATGTGCGAGTTGATCCTTTACAACCATAGTGCGAATAGCAAGTGCCAAATCCATATTGCCTGTTATGGATATATAGCCTACTGCACCTGCATATACACCACGTTTAGATGTCTCAAGTTGATTTATAATCTGCATCGCTCTAATTTTAGGCGCACCAGAGACGGTTCCAGCTGGTAAGCATGCTGATAAAACATCTAATACATGTGTGTCCTTTTTTAGTAGACCAGTTACTTCTGAAACGATGTGCATCACGTATTTATAGTATTCTATCTTCATATATTTTTCGATTGAGACTGAACCAATTTCTGAGATGCGTCCAATATCATTACGTCCTAAATCTACAAGCATCCGATGTTCTGCAACTTCTTTTTCGTCGTTTAATAGATCCTTCGAAATTTGTTCATCCTCTTGTATGGATTGACCACGGGGTTTCGTTCCAGCTATTGGATTTGTAGTCACTAATCCATTTTGTACTTTTACAAGGCTTTCTGGTGAAGTTCCGAGTATAATATAATGCTCAAAGTCTAAATAAAACATATATGGAGATGGATTGGATGTACGTAGCTTACGATATAATGCAAATGGATTTCCTTCATAGGGAGAAGAAAATCGTTGGGACAATACAACCTGAAAAATATCGCCTTTTATAATATGTTCTTTTGCTTTTTGAACCATCTCTATAAATGTCTGCTCATCTATCATGGGCTGAAATGCAAGCTTTGCTTCATTTTCCTTGGATGAAATGGGACCTTTTTTTAAATCTGAGCAGATAGCTTCAATTGCTTCCGTCATTTTGTTATGGGTACGACCATTGTGGAATAAATCGATTGCAGCTATTGTAGCAGTTTGCTTTAAATGATCATAAATCACAAATGTATCGTAAAACATTAAATGAATATCTGGCATTTCTAAGTCATCGTGGAGAAACTCTCCAATTTTTTCACTGTAAAAAGCTGTCTCATATCCAAAATAGCCGATTGCACCGCCAAAAAATGAAAAAGGAAATGTTTCTTTGTGAATAGGCATCATCGATTTTAGTTTTTCGATGATGGATTCTGTTCCTTTTTCCTGGCTACCACTTTCATAAAGGAGTGAATATCCAGATTGATTTCCGGTTATTTCTGCAATGGGATTACATGCGATAAATGAATATCTACCACTTTCTTCATGTTTTGCGGATGACTCAAATAACGTCTTTTTCTTTCCATTTAAAGCATGATAAATGGATATAGGGGTCATCATATCCCCTTGGATTTCTTTCAATTCGTAACTTCTCGTCTCAACTGTCATAGCTCTGCTCTCCTTTTCTCAACTAAACACAAAAAGGCCCTCCATCACAAAGGACGGAGAGCCGTGGTGCCACCTTTTTTGATTACTATTGTAATCCACTTACTGCAAGATATATATTGCAAGTCCTGTAACGTAGACATACGCCAAAGCTTACTTATTGTTCAGCTTTGGAGCTCAGAAGCCCATTCACTAAATGTCATGCACTGATTTGCACCAACCATCAGCTCTCTAGAGCATTTCATAAAGTTACTATTCTTCCTCAATGCTTGTTACAAAACATTGTATAATAAATAGTTTCATAATTCAATCGATTTCGCAGCGCTCATTCCAGCTATTTTTCCAGTCACGAGTGCTGAAGTAATATTATAGCCACCTGTATAGCCATGAATATCAAGTATTTCTCCGCAAAAATACAGACCAGCTTTTTTCTTCGAAGCCATTGTTTTAGGTTCGATTTCTTTAATAGAAACACCGCCTCCCGTTACAAATGCTTTATCAAGGGGCTGTGTTCCATATACATTTACCGTAAATTGTTTCAACAAATGAGCAAATGAGCGAACCTTTTCGTGTGAAAGATTTTGCCCGTCTTCACTTTCTTGAATACCAGCTTGTTGTAATAAAAACAAAAGCCATCTTTCTGGTACAAGTCCTTTCCACACATTTTTTAAAGCTTTTTTTGGTTCCTCTTTAATAGAAGAGAGGAGAGATTGAAAAGTTTGTTCCTCGTTTTTGTCGGGTAGACTATCTATACGAATTTGGACAAGCTCACCACCATTCTTCTTTTGCTCTTTTACAACGAACTGGCTGCAACGTAATATAGCAGGACCACTTAATCCAAAATGAGTGAAAAGCATGTCCATTTGATGAGTAATAATTGCTTTACCTTTTTTATTTAAAACTGAAACTGCAACATCTCGTAATGCAAGCCCTTGAAGTTCTTTTGATTTTATAAATGACTCGTTGGATAGTAAAGGAACCTCTGTAGGATATAGATCAGTAACCGTATGTCCAGCCTTTTCTGCCCATGGATATCCATCACCCGTAGAGCCAGTTTGTGGTACTGCCTTTCCACCGACTGCAACAACTATAGCGCCGGCGGTAATTTCTTCACCAGTTTCAAGACGAACTCCAATAATTTTCTCATCATTCATTAATAATTTAGCAACTGGTGCGTTTAATTTAATTTCAACTTTTAACCGTTTTAATTCGTCCAGAAGAGCATTCACTACATCCATTGCTTTATTGGATACTGGAAACATTCTTCCATGATCTTCTTCTTTTAGTTGTACCCCAAGATTTTCGAAAAAGGCAATAATATCTTCATTATTAAAAACAGAAAAAGGGCTATATAAAAATCTTCCGTTTCCAGGAATATTTTTGACGATTTCTTCTTGAGGGAGTCGATTGGTCACATTACAACGACCGCCTCCTGATATTGCTAGCTTTTTGCCAAGCTTATTACCCTTTTCTATTAATAATACTTGTTTATTTTCTGCTCCAGCAGCAGCTGCTGCCATTAGGCCAGAGGGACCCCCGCCGATTACAATAACGTCATACATAATAAGTTCACACTTTCATTTTTTTCTTTAGTATACATCATTGTGGTTTTGTTTCGACAGATGTAAACTGTAAGATAGACATTTCTTAGGATTGGACGGTTTTTATGGCTTCGAATTTATTAAAAGGGACGATGATTTTAACAATTGGTCTCTTATTATCTAGAATATTAGGCGTTCTCTATGTAATTCCTTTTTATCAATTAATTGGGGAAGAGTATGTAGTACTCTATCAGTATGCATATGTTCCTTATTCAATTATGTTGGCAATAGCAGTATCGGGAGTACCTATTGCAGTTTCAAAATTTGTTTCGAAATATAATGCACTAGGGGATTACGCAACAGGACGAAAATTAGTCCAATCAAGTATGCTGCTTATGTGTGTTACAGGTGTACTAGGATTTCTTCTTCTTTATATATTGGCGGAACCTATCGCTCAACTTGTCATAAAAGACAAAGATGCTATCTTCTCCATTGAGGATGTTGCATCCGTTATTAGATATGTAAGTTTTGCGGTGATAGTTGTACCTGTTATGAGTTTAATTAGAGGCTTTTTTCAAGGGTATCAACATATGACCCCAACTGCTGTATCTCAGTTATTTGAGCAAGTTGTACGTATTTTGTTCGTTCTAGCTGGTGCTTTCGTTGTCATGAATGTATTTAAAGGCTCGGAGAAAACTGCTGTTTCTTTTGCAGTTTTTGCAGCATTTTTAGGAGCGATTGCTAGCTTAGTTGTGCTGTATTGGTATTGGAAAAAGTTAAAGCCAGAATATAATGCACTTCTAGAAAACAGCGGAAATTTAACATCAGATGTATCGTTAAAAAATATTTATAAAGAAATCTTAGTCTATACGGTTCCATTTGCTTTAGTAGGGGTAATCAATCCTCTCTTTCAATTTATCGATATGATTACTTTTAACCGTGCAATGACAATGATTGGGAAAGCATCAGTTTCTGATACATATTTAGGTATGTTGAACTTCACAACACATAAGCTTGTGATGATACCAGTAATGTTGGCTACAGGCTTTTCGATGACGCTCATTCCTCTTATTACTAGTTTTTATGCGAAACAGGATTTTATGAATGTTAGAAAATCTTTAGATCAGGCATTTCAAATTTTATTATTTTTAACTTTGCCGGCTGCATTAGGTATTTCAGTTTTAGCAGATGAATTTTATACAGTATTTTATGAGACAAGCGATGTAGGGGCTACAGTGCTTGCGCATTATGCACCTGTTGCGATACTGTTTGCTCTTTATCCAGTAACTACTTCTATTTTACAAGGAATCGATCGCCAAAAATTAATTATCCTCAATTTATTAATCGGAATTTTAACAAAGCTCGTATTAAATACCCCGTTTATTAAAATGTTTGAAACGGATGGTGCTATTTTGGCCACTTCTGCTGGTTACATTGTTGCTATTGCTTTAAATATGGTTGCTATAGGAAAAACATTGCATTATCAATCTACAATGGTAATTAGACGTATTTTCCTTATATCTATATTAACGGCAATTATGTTATGTATAGTATCCATCGTAAAATGGGGAATTGGGCAAGTATTTACGATTGATGGGAAAATAGAATCATTATTAGTTATCTTTGTTTGTGCTTCCATTGGAGCAGTTTTTTATGGATATGTCACGCTAAGATTAGGACTTGCACAAAAGCTTTTCGGCGAGAGAATTACACGTTTTACGAAAAAAATTGGTTTTTAGGAGTATGACATGCGATTAGATAAATTTCTAGCACATATGGGATTTGGTACGAGGAAAGAAGTAAAAGAATTAATTAAATCTAAAGCTATCCAAGTAAATGATGTCATAGTAAAAGATAGCTCTTTGCATGTGAACGAACATGTAGATAAAGTTTCTGTTTATGGAGAAGAAATTGAGTATAAAGAATTTATCTACTTAATGCTAAATAAGCCTGCAGGAGTCGTATCTGCCACAGAAGATACGAGAGATCGAACTGTGATTGACTTATTAGAGGATGATGTACGTCATTTTCAGCCATACCCAGTTGGTAGACTAGATAAGGATACTGTAGGGTTGCTATTATTAACAAATGACGGTGCTTTAACGCATCGTCTACTTTCTCCGAATAAGAATGTACCAAAATTATATTATGCAGAGGTTGAAGGCATAGTTGACGAGAGTGACGTACAGGCTTTTTTAGAAGGAGTAATATTAGATGATGGCTATAAAACAAAGCCGGGAATTTTGACAATTTTAAGTAGAGGACCAGTGTCCGAAGTAGAATTAACAATAACAGAAGGCAAATTTCATCAAGTAAAAAGAATGTTCGAATCCGTTGGAAAAAAAGTAGTTTTTCTTAAAAGGCTTTCAATGGGACAATTAAAATTAGATGAATCTCTTAAACAAGGAGATTATAGAGAACTTACTGAAGAAGAGTTAGAGGGGTTACAGCAAAAGAATGACCAAGCTTAGGCTAGGTCATTCTTTTCATATGGGGAAATCTAAGATGTCATTTTAACGCGTTTGTTCGTCGTGGTCCATTTGCCTCTTGTTGGGCTTATGACTAAGTCATTAAAGGCAAGTACATTCAAATCTCGTTGAATCGTGCGAGGAGTGATGCCAAATTCATCGACTAAATCTTGTGTAGTAACAGTTCCGTGATCACGGATGAACATATACATATCTTTAATTCGATTGAGCATCCGATCAGTAGTTGGTTTCATAAGTAACCACTCCTTCATCATCATATCTCGTGGCAAGACTAGCGGACGACATGGGTGAAAAGCAACAAATTAATTGCAATTTACAGCCCCTTTACTATATTGGTAGTCAGTCATATATTTTCTGACAATTTAATTATAGTAGATTTTCGAGAAAATTTCTATAAAAAACAGCTAATTTACAAAAACTTCATATAAAGATTTATTAAAATGAATGAAAAAATAGATGTCCAAGCGAAAAAATTGATAGCAAACAAGTAGAAAAAATATAAAAAAAGGTTCGTTAGTACATGAAATATTAGAATTAAAAAAATCATCGAAAAAGAAGACTGAAAATGCCTTCTTTTTTGTGTTTTATACGCTGAAAAAAGTGTAGAATAACGTTAGAAGGATTGTGTAGGAGGGTTTATATTGAATTGGTTAGAACTTGCGGAACAAAAAAGAACTGAGATGATTGAAGAGCTTCAAAAATTAATTCAAATTCCTAGTGTTCTTGATGAAAAAGCTGCTACGGAAGAAATGCCTTTTGGGCCGAAACCTCTAGAAGCACTTAATCATATGTTAAGTGAAGGAAAAAATGAGGGTCTAGTTACTAAAAATATTGATAATATGGCTGGTCATATTGAAATGGGAGATGGAGAGGAAACTTTAGGTATTCTCTGTCACGTTGATGTGGTCCCAGTTGGAGAAGGCTGGACTTATCCTCCTTTTGAAGGCGTCGTAGCAGATGATAAAATTTACGGTCGTGGTGCAATAGATGATAAAGGTCCGACTATTGCAGCTTGGATGGCAATGAAGTTAGTAAAAGAATCTGGAATCCCTTTACATAAAAAAGTAAGACTAATCATTGGGACGGATGAAGAGAGCGGCTTTCGATGTGTAGAACGTTATTTTGAAAAAGAACCGATGCCTGAAATAGGCTTTGCACCTGATGCAGATTTCCCAATTATTAATGCAGAAAAAGGAATTGCAAACCTAATTTTTACGCAAACTGGATCAACTGAAACGGAAACTATTCAATTTTTTCAAGCAGGAAAGCGGACAAATATGGTTCCGGACGAAGCCTTTGCCCTTATTTTTGGTGGACTTCATTCCATAAAACAAAAGTTTAGTGAATTTTCTACTGAACATGGTTTTAATGGGGAAGTAACGCAAGAAGGTCCAATGGTTAAAGTGTTGGTAAGAGGAAAATCTGCACATGCTATGGAGCCAGATGAAGGGGTAAATGCAGCAATTTTACTTGCGAAGTTTTTACAAGTCGTTCCATTAACTCCTCACTCGAAAGCATTTGTAGACTTTTTAGTTATTGGCTTTGGTGATGACAGTAGAGGGCATGCATTATCTCTTAACTTTTCGGATGATGTATCAGGAGATACAACATTAAATCCGGGTGTTATTCATTATGCCCCAGCACAAGGGTCTTGTACACAAGTTAGTATGAGATATTCAGTTACTTACCCTTTTGAAGAAAAACTGAGTACATGTAGAGAGACTCTTCAAAATTTAGGGATCACGCTTGATCTTGGCTCTAATTCTAAGCCTCATTATGTCGATAAAGAAGATATACTTATTAAATCATTACAAAAAGTATATGAAAGACAAACGGGAGAAGAGGCAAAGCTGTTATCTATAGGTGGAGGTACTTATGCTAGGGTTCTGAAAAATGGGGTTGCATTTGGAATGCTATTCTCTGGAAGAAAGGACGTAGCGCACCAAGTAGATGAATATGTAGACATAGAAGATTTAGTTAAGGCAACAGCGATTTATGCAGATGCAATTGTGGAACTTGCAGGAAAAAATACTACAGAGGTGAAAATTGATGACTAAAATATTATGGAATGATCAAATCGTTAACGAAGAAGAAGTAAAAATAGGCTTTGAGGATCGTGGATACCAATTTGGTGATGGTATTTATGAAGTAATTAAAATTTATAACGGAGATGTATTTACTGCTAAAGAACATATTGACCGATTGTATGCAAGTGCTGATAAAATTCAGTTAGTCATTCCTTATACAAAAGATGTACTTTATAAAATGCTCTATGATTTAATCGAAACGAATGAAGTCCAAAACGGACATATTTATTTGCAAGTTACTCGTGGTACTAGCGCTAGACAGCATAACTTTCCGACTCCAGCTGTCGATTCTGTACTAACAGCATATACAAAAGAAACAAGTCGTCCTCACGCTCAACTTGAAAACGGAGTAAAAGCGTGTTTTGTTGAGGATATTCGTTGGCTTCGTTGTGATATAAAATCTCTGAACCTTTTAGGAAATGTATTGGCAAAACAAGAAGCTGTAAGCAAAGATTGCTATGAAGCTATTCAACATCGTGGGGAAGTAATAACCGAAGGGTCTTCATCCAATATATATGGCATTAAAGATGGTGTGCTTTATACACATCCAGTTAGTAATCTTATATTAAATGGAATAACAAGAAAAGTGATTTTAGATTGCTGTGAAGAAGTAGGGCTCCCGGTAGTAGAAGAAGCATTTACAAAAGCACAAGCTTTGGAAATGGATGAAATTATTATGTCTTCTACAAATGCTGAAGTAATGCCAATTGTTTCTGTCGACGAAAAACCAATTGGGAATGGTACACGTGGAGAATGGACTCAAAAATTACAACAAGCTTTTGAGAAAAAAATCCCTTCATCTATTGGCGTATGAACACACATTACTTTATAGGTATTAAAATTCCACCAACGCTCGGAACAGATATCATAGAAGCAAGAGATAAAACTAATTTACATGAGACGCATAAAACGTTGCCATTTAAAGAGGATTTGCACATTACTTTATTTTATATTGGGGCAATGGCGAGCGAACAAATAGAACATATCATCCAGTCGTTACGAAATATCGACTGGAGTTCTTTTAATCTAACAACGAATGGGCTCGCTCATTTTGGAAGCAATCGAACACCGAGAGTAGTTTATACTGACTTAGAAGAAAGTGACTCATTAAAGAGGTTACAAAAAGAAGTTGTGGAAACCTTGAGTGATTGTATAAAAACAGAACATACGAAGGATTTTAATGCTCATATTACGATTGCTAAAAAATGGGCGTCTAAGGGGTTACTGTCTATAGAAGATTTTCACTTGCCTAAATCGACATTTGAAGTAAGTTGTTTTAGTGTATTTAAGATAAACCCGAATAGTAAACCTCGTTATGAGGAGATTGCTTCTATTAGATGCAAAGGAGGGTAAGTGAATGGCTCAGTTAGTAAAACTACAGGACTATATTTCAAGATATCAAGTTGATTTAAAACGATATCCCACTCAATTTGTTCGATTAAAAAAACAGCAATGGGAACGTACAAAAGCTGAATGGGAAAGTGGATCATTTGACACCTCATGGATAGAAAAAGACGATGAGGTGGAAATACCTGAAAAGAAATCTATTTTCTCTAAGCTTTTCAACCGTAAACAGAACGAAGTTATAGAGGATTCTGTTTGGGAAGAATCAGAGTTGCAGGAAGAAGAGGTGATTCCGGAAGAATCTACGATGCTTAATTTTCAACCTAATATCGTTTACAATCCAAAATCAAAAGAAGAATTAAAGCGTCTGTATTTTAATCAGCTTTTTCATTTTCAACTGAAGTGGGCAAGCTCGACTTTACGAGAAAAATCTTATGTTGATCCAAAATTTTTGCGAGATACTTTACTACGAACGCTTACTTTACAGCTACCTGATAATTATTTTTTATTTTATTATCCTATTTTAAAACTTAAAAAAGCTCCAGTTGAATTAGAAATCATATTAATATTACCAACAGAGATTATATGCCTTGTTGTTTTAGAAAGAAAAGAATTGGATGCTTTTATAGGAAGTAGCGATCGTTTTTGGATTCAAAAAAGCGGTAAGGAAGAAAAGAAGGTATTGAGTCCAATGATAGGATTAAATCGAATGGAATCTATTTTAATGCAAATAATTAAAAAAGAAGAAATCGATTTGCCAATTAGGAAAGTAGTGCTTTCAAGAAATGGGTATATTGATTATCCAGGGACTTCTTTCAACACTCAATTTGTAGATACACGAAAGTTTCCGGAGTGGTTTAGATCATTAAAATCTTCTCCTTCCCCAATGAAGCATATGCAATTTAAAGCTGCACAAGCAATACTTGACTTAGCTCAAACAACGTCCTATTCAAGATCTGGTTGGGAAGTAGACAGTGAGGAAAGTGATGAGTAACGTAGTTTTTATTGTGAATGAACATGCTGGTCGTGGACGAGCAAAAAAAATATGGGCATCATGGAAAGAGAAAATTGATTTTCCTTATACTAGTTACGTGACTGAATATAGAGGACATGCTACGAATATAGCAAGAGATTGTGCACTATATAATGAGGAAGATTTGTTAATTGTAGCTATCGGCGGAGACGGTACTGTTCACGAAATTATTTCAGGAGTTACGCATTATAATCACGTTCGAGTCGGAGTTATTTCTGCAGGTAGTGGAAATGATTTTGGTCGGACTTTTTCTGTTTTCAAAACCGTAGAACAGTTACGGAATTATGCAAAGAACTACTATACATATGAAAAATTAGACTTTGGTATCTTATCAACGAAAGAAAAAGATTTTGGTTTTGTAAATAATGCAGGTTTTGGTTTTGATGCAAAAGTAGTTTATTCCGTAAATAATTCTTCATGGAAAAAGTGGTTAAATGTCTTGGGGTTAGGGAAAATAGCGTATATACTATATTTGGTTAAAGAGCTTATAACATTTACAAGATTTTCATTCACTTTACATACGGAGAAAGATGAGTTAAAGTTTGATGATGTTTGGTTCCTTGTTGTATGCAATCAGCCTTATTTTGGTGGAGGAATGAAAATATCTCCTAGTTCTCAACCAAATGATCAATTAATAGAAATGACAATCGTAAATAAATTAGCAAAATGGAAGCTTCTCTTTATTTTCGGTACGGTGTTTTTTGGGAAACATACAAAGTTTAAAGAAGTGAAACAGTTTCAAGCTAAAAATTTTAAGATTACGATGCATAATCAAGTATTTGGTCACGTGGATGGAGAATTCTCTTGCCTAACAGACCATAATCATCGTTATACTTTTTCGGTTCAATCAAAAGCTTGGAATTTAGCGAAACCAATAGTTAAAGGAGTTAAAAATAATGAGGTTAAGACATAAACCATGGGCAGAAGATTTTATCAATGCTCATCCTGAAATTATTATACAAAATCCGGAGGAATTGAAAGGCAAATGGGACTCTGAATTTAAAAATGCTCATCCCCTTCACATCGAGGTAGGAACGGGGAAAGGGCAATTTATAACAGGAATGGCCAAGCAAAATCCGGATATCAATTATATTGGAATAGAGCTATATGATAAAGTAATCGTTTCGGCACTTGAAAATGCGATAGCAGCACAGCCATTGCCAAATTTACGATTGCTAAAGGTAAACGGCGCAGATTTGGCAAAGTATTTTGAGAAAAATGATGTAGACCGTGTTTATTTGAATTTCTCTGATCCTTGGCCAAAAGTTAGACATGAGAAGAGACGTTTAACTCATGAAGGATTTTTGAAATTATACGAATCTATTTTAGTAGATAACGCCGAGATTCATTTTAAAACTGATAATCGAGGATTATTTGAATACTCTTTAGTAAGTATGTCTGCGTATGGTATGTTAATAAAAGATGTCTCACTAGATCTACATGTGAATATGCCAGAAGACAATATAATGACCGAGTATGAAGAAAAGTTTTCTGCAAAGGGACAACCAATCTATCGAGTAGAAGCAAAATACGTATAAATGTTTAAGTGTTGACGATATCGATTAGGGGGAGATGGGGAATGGATACGCTTCAATTTCACAATATGACATTAACTTGGCTTAAAGGCGGTACTACGTTCATGGATGGGGGAGCCATGTTCGGTGTTGTACCAAAGCCATTATGGGAAAAGAAATATCCAGTAAACGAATTAAATCAAATAGAGTTACCGTCAGATCCGCTATTTATCCAATACAATGGGCACAATATCTTAATGGAGGCGGGGCTTGGCTACGGTAAGTTTACAGAAAAACAAATAAGAAACTACGGTATAACTGATCAATCTCAAGTGGAGGACAACCTCGTTCAACTAGGTGTGTTACCAGAAGATATTGACATTATTATCATGACACATCTCCATTTTGATCATGCTTGTGGCCTAACAAAGTGGGAGAATGAGGAGCTAGTTTCAAGTTTTCCTAATGCGAAAATTTTCGTTTCAGATGTTGAGTGGAATGAAATGAGAAATCCAAATATCCGTTCACGAAATACTTACTGGAAAGAAAACTGGGAGCCAATTGAAGGACAGGTTATTTCATTTTCAGGTTCATTAGAAGTAGTGGATGGGATAGAGATAATCCATACGGGCGGACATAGTGATGGGCATAGTATTGTTTTATTGAAACAAAACGGAGAAACGATTATTCATATGGCTGATTTAATGCCAACCCATGCACACCAAAATCCATTGTGGGTGTTAGCGTACGACGATTATCCGATGACTTCCGTTTTTGCAAAAGAAAAATGGGTGAACGAAGCACTTAGTAATAATTATTGGTTTAGTTTTTACCATGATGCTTTTTATCGTATGATCAAATGGACAGCGGATGGAAAAGAAATAGTGGACAAATTAGACCGAACTCGATAAAAAATTAGCTGCACGTTTGTTTAGTGCAGCTGATTTTTTATATTTTGGCTTGCTTTATAAATTGTGTTTTTCAATTTAGATTGCAGAACATGGATGTGCGCTTGCCGCACGCTACACATTAGTCAACAATAATATTTAACAAATTCACTATTATATATCTATTAAACTTTTACTAACTCCACAACTGTTCCTGTTTTAGTATCTGCAGAAAATTCAAATTGCTCGAGCTCGCCATTTCGAACACGAGAAATACCACCTTTATATACATTCGTATGGATTGCCTCATTAGCAAAAGGCTCTGGGCTCATATAAATCCATGAACCATCTATTGGACCTTCTTGTTTAAATGAATTTTTTATTTCTCTTAAAACAAGCTCTGGTGATCGATTAATATTCAATTTATTAGTTGCCTGACTAGCAATCATCCCTATTACAATTCCTGATCCAAGACCCATCATATAGTCACGAAGTTTCAATGTTCTACTCCTCCTAACGTCTTTTTTTTAGTGTATCATATATTTTCAATCAAATAAATTTTTCGAATGTCGAAGTTTTTAAGTAGTAAACGATTCAAGCATTTATTACAATAGAAGAGGAATGTAAATTTTATTATTTAAATTTGACCAAAGCTTTAGGAGGCTTTTACAAATGAATGAAGAAACGCGCTCGCTTTTTAAAACTCTAACAGAATTACCAGGAGCACCAGGAAATGAACATGCAGTACGTTCTTTTATGCGAAGTGAACTTTCCAAGTATTCAGATGAAATCGTGCAAGATAATTTAGGAGGCATTTTCGGATTAAAAAAAGGGTCCGAAAATGGTCCGAAAATTTTAGTTGCTGGACATATGGACGAAGTTGGCTTTATGGTATCAGGTATCACAGATAATGGAATGATTCGATTTCAACCATTAGGCGGTTGGTGGAGTCAAGTATTACTTGCACAACGCGTAGATATCGTAACGAAAGAGAGAACAATTCCAGGAGTCATTGGATCTATTCCGCCTCATCTATTAAGTGATGAAATGAGAAACAAACCAATGGACGTTAAAAATATGTTAATTGATGTTGGTGCAGACGATCAAGAAGATGTGAAGCGTATGGGAATAAGACCAGGAGATCAAATAGTCCCTGTTTGTTCGTTCACACCGATGGCGAATGATAAAAAAATCATGGCTAAAGCTTGGGATAATCGATATGGTTGTGGACTTGCAATTGAGCTATTAAAAGAAGTACAAAATGAGCAATTGCCTAATATGCTTTATTCTGGTGCAAATGTTATGGAAGAAGTTGGTTTGCGTGGTGCACAAGCATCAGCAAATATGATTCAGCCAGATTTATTCTTTGCATTAGACGCTAGTCCTGCAAATGATGCTTCAGGTAATAAAAATGAGTTTGGGCAACTTGGAAAGGGAGCTCTTTTACGTATTTTTGACCGTACAATGGTAACACACCGCGGTATGAGAGAATTTGTATTAGATACGGCGGAAACAAATAAAATTCCTTACCAATATTTCATCTCACAAGGTGGTACAGATGCTGGACGAGTGCATACTTCCAACGAAGGTATACCTAGTGCAGTTATAGGAATCTGCTCTCGTTATATCCATACTTCTGCTTCAATTATTCATACCGATGACTACGCAGCAGCTAAGGAACTTATAACTAAATTAGTGAAAGCATGTGACCGAACAACTTTAGAAACAATTAAAGCAAACGTATAATAAAATAAAAAGAAGGAGCCGAAAAATTAATTTCGGCTCCTGATTTTTTAATTGTTGAAAATTAAAATTATCATCTAGTTATTATAAATCTACTAATTAATTCTATATAAAATAAGGATAATATGAAAGGATTGCAATAAAAAAACTAACTAGTGTAAATAGCAATAGACCTAATGTGATTGGTGATATGTTAAATCGAAATGGTTTAACACCATCATTATCTAATCTATTCCAACCTTTTATGTGTGCATTTAATTCATTAGTTGTTTGGTTCGTATATAATTGAAACAACCAAACAGATCCGAATATTACAAGACTACCTAAAAAAAGTGTATCGATCAATGCCCATCCAATAATAACTGAAGCTAGCGAGAGTATGATTGCTTCTATAGATACCGTAAGAAGTACAACATAACCTTTTTTCAAAAAAATACACCACCTAAAATTGTTTACACTTCATACGAATAAAACTTCCAAAAGTTTCAATAATTCTTTATTTTGGATAATATAACTCAAATTACTATTTATGAATAAGTCGAAATAGCACTTGAGGTATGAGTGCTATTTTTCAGATGAATCTGCCAACATCACGAGAACGTTTACAAGTTAGGAGAGAATATGTTTGAAAATATTAATCGGAACCAATAATAGAGCTAAAACCAAAGCAGTCATTACTATTTCAACGAAATATTATCCAAATGCCGAATTTGAAAATAAGGATGTCCCATCACTTGTATCCAATCAACCAATGGGTGATGAGGAAACAAGGCAAGGTGCTATTAACCGTGCAAAGCACTTAATGGTGGAGAATGTTGACGCTGAATTTGGAATAGGATTAGAAGGTGGCGTAAAAGAGATAGATGGGACGATGTATGTCTGCAATTGGGGTGCCCTTGTAACAAAAGATGGGAGAGTTTTTTCTGCAACAGGGGCAGGTGTACCTCTTCCAAATGAAATTGCTGTTTTGCTAAAGGCAGGTTCGGAACTTGGTCCTGTAATGGACGTCTTTACTAATAAGAATGATATTCGTCATGATGAAGGGGCAATCGGTGTATTTACGAATGGTCTTGTGTCTAGAAGCGACATGTTTGCGCATATTATGTTATTACTTATAGGTCAATACGAACTTTCTAAGAAGCTCTAAATAAGAATGAACTTGCCTCTTAGATTTCTAATTCTTCTATAAAGAAAATGGAAAGTATCCTGTAGTTGCAAGTGACTGAAATCATCTATAAAATATATAGCAGTTATGCTTTGAATGGAGGAAAGTAAATGGCTCGAAATTGGATGCGGTTATGTATCGCGTCACTAGCTGTCTTGTTATTAGTTGGCTGTTCTTCAGTTGAAGAACAAGCGGAAGATGGCATGGAAAATGCAAAAGAAGTGTTTCAAGGGGATGCGGAAAAGCCCAACAAAACAGTAGATAATTTGAAAATATTTTTGCCTAGTGGATTTTCTATTGAAGATGACTCTGATCAAACGAACATTATTTTATCTAAAGGCAATGATTCCTATATTTTATTTGTTAATCCCAATGAGCTTCCTGGAAGTCAATTATATTATGATTTAATGATGGATAATAAAAATTTAAAAATAGTTGAAAAAGATACATTTGAACAAAACGGAAGGTTTGGTTTTGCTGCAATTATTGAGAGTAGTGAAGAAAACTTTGAACTTATAGCAAGTATAGGCGGCATAAAGCTTACTACTATATCAAAACAACAAGATATCGCTTCTAATATAGAGAAAATGATGATGATTGTAAGGTCTATTTCAACTGACTAAGGAGGAAAGAAAAATGAAAAACCTAACTTCAGTGGAAGAATTCAATCAACTAATACAAGAAAGTAAGGTAGTGTTTAAATTTACTGCTGGCTGGTGTCCAGACTGTCATTTCATAGATCCATTTATGGATGAAGTAGAAGAAAAGTTTTCAGACTTTCAATTTGTTTCTGTGGATCGTGATAAATTTATTGATCTCTGTATTCAATTAGATGTTTTTGGAATTCCAAGCTTTATCGTATATGATAAAGGGGAAGAACAAGGACGTTTTGTTAGCAAAGATCGTAAAACAAGAGAAGAAATCGAATCATTTCTTCAAACAATCTAACAACAACAGAGCGGTTCACAATTAGTGGACCGTTTTATTTATGAGAAAGTAGGAATACGCATGAAAGCACAAGAACTAATACAGCTTATGAAAACAAATTTATCGGAAGATACATTTCTTTACGAATTTAATAGAGAAACGAATAAACTTAGATTAACTCATAAAGCACTTAATAAGGGTATAGATATTTCTATCCCACCAATTTTAGCGAAGGTTGAAACAAAAAAAGAATTGGCCGTTGAAGAAGTTGTGTATACCATTCATCAAACTTTTCAAGCGATGGAAAAAGAAATTTCTGGGGATATTGATCCTTCTTCTTCCGTATACCCGGTCATTCGTTCCTCCTCTTTCCCTGAAAAATCAAATGAAGGCAATCGATTTGTTACGAAAGAACATACAGCAGAAACAAGAATTTATTATGCATTAGATCTTGGAAAAACTTATCGGCTACTAGATGAGAAAATGCTGCAGAGTTGGGGTATACGGGAAACTGAAATACGTGAAAGAGCTCTATTTCAAGTACGAAATTTAGTAAATAATTTTAAAAAAGATGAAGTAGCAGGAAATGTATTTTACTTTTTTAATAATAACGATGGCTATGATGCAAGTAGAATACTCAATGAGTCTCTTTTAAAAGATATGAAAAAGTTAATTGTTGGAGATATGACTATTTCTGTACCCCATCAAGATGTTATGATAATTGGTGATATAAGAAATGAGACGGGGTATGATGTTTTGGCACAAATGACGATGCACTTTTTTACAGTTGGAACTGTACCTATTACCTCTTTATCATTTATATATGAAAATGGAGATTTAGAGCCAATATTTATTATGGCAAAAAATCGAGTAGCGAAGGAGAAAGAAGAAAAATGAATGTTTTTTACAACCTTAATGGAGTTGGAGATGTATTGTTACTTCAATTAACATCAGAAAAAATTGAAAAAGTAGTTACAGAATCCAAAGGTGATGTAACACTTATTAAAAATGCGAATACTAATGAGGTTTTAGCAATTAATATTTTCGAATTCAGTAAATATGCTGACATTCAGGAAAATGGAAATATAACTTTAACGGAAGAATTTGTAGCCAAACTAGAACAAGCTCTCCAATCGAATGAAGTAGATTATAAACTAAATGTAGACCTTTCACCAAAGTTTGTAGTAGGTTATGTAGAATCATTAGAACAACATCCAAACGCAGATAAATTAAAGGTTTGCCAAGTAAACATCGGTGGTAGCACGTTGCAAATTGTTTGTGGAGCACCGAACGTGGATGCGGGACAAAAAGTAGTTGTTGCAAAAGTAGGGGCTGTAATGCCATCTGGTATGGTTATTAAAGATGCAGAATTACGAGGAGTGGCGTCTAGTGGAATGCTATGTTCAGCAAGAGAACTAGATTTACCAAACGCTCCAGAAGTAAAAGGGATTCTCATCTTGGATGAACAATCAGAAATTGGAAGCTCATTTTTTCAATAAATAAGAGAAAATACACCTAATATGGTGTACTTAAGACTGTTGGCAAACGCTCGCACTGAAAAGCGGTTACAACACAGTCTAAGGAGAAATTTACCAAAAATGATTTTATCTACAATCAGAAGTACACCTATTATGGTGTACTTCTTTTCAAATTCATTTCAAATTCTTTAAAATAAGGACGCTAAGCGTTTTTATTGGTAAAATAAATGTATCTATTAGAAAGAGTTGATGAAATTGAATTGGTTAAAAAAACTATTTGCTAAAAATGAAGAAGAATATAGAGACATCGAACAATTGGTAGAACAGGATAGACCAGATTCTATCTCTAAATCGAAAACACCTTTTCGTTTTCCACTAATACCAGATGAAGAAAAAGATCAATTTCTATTTGGAGAGCCAAAAGAAGAACAAAATGTAGAACCAGTGATGAAAAAACATATAACAGAACAAGAAACTTATAGACCTCTTCATACACAAGAGCTGTGGCAACAAAGAAAACTACAACCTGTCGTCGTACACAGAGCTCCTAAAAAGGAAATTCCAGTTATACCACGAACTCCCAAAAAAGAAATAATAGAAGAGACCATTACTGAAACACGGAAAAAGGCGTTTACACCTACAGATGTTCCTTCACCAGTTTTTGGATTTTCGAAAAGACGTGGAAATAAAACGGAAGAGTCGATGGAATATAAAGATGCTGAGCAGAAAGCATCATATAAAGAAATAACAGTTTATCCTACACAAGTACCTTCACCAGTTTTTGGATTCTCCAATAGACGGGGAAATAAAGCGGAAGAGTCAATGGACCATATAAAAACTGACGAGGAGTCACCATATAAAGAAGAAACAGTTTCTTCTACTCAAGTGACTTCCCCAGATGTTGTTTTTACGAAAAAACTGGAAACTAAAATAGATGCAAGTACACCAATACAAGCTGAGCAAGAAATAGTTACGAAAGAAATTGCGGTAACTGTTGTTCCTCAGGAAGTAGAGGTTCTTGAAGTTGAAATAGATCCTATAGTTACAGAACCTATTGTTGAAGCAGAAGCAGAAGCTGAAGTAGAGGTTAAACATGAAATAATGGACAACCCAATAGAGTCAGTTGAAGAAACAAAAATAGTACCGAAAGAAAACATTCGACCATTTAATGTACTAATGCTTAAATCAGATAAGGAAAAAATGAATAAGCTAATAAAAGAACCGACTAAGAATGCTCCAGAAGTAAAAGCGGTGACTTTACAACCGATTCAAAGTCAAATTGATTTAAACACGCAATCTCAACCAGAGCATTCCAATTATGCAAGACCCGATCTTAGCTATTTATTACCTCCAGAAATGAAAAATGAAGATAGAGAGTGGATGGAGGAACAAGCATTTACACTTATAGAAGCATTATCCCATTTCCAAGTTTCAGGTGAAATTGTTCAAATGGTTCAAGGTCCTGCAGTAACTCAATTTGAGATAACAGTAGGTCATGGGACAAAAGTAAGTAAAATTCGTAATTTAGCGGATGATCTAAAACTTGCGCTTGCTGCAAAAGATATACGTATCCAAGCACCAATTCCAGGGAAAAGTTCAATTGGAATCGAAATCCCTAATAGAAAATCAAGAGCTGTACGATTATCAGAAGTGATTAATACAAATGTGTTTCTGGAATCAGATTCTCCTCTTGAAGCAGCATTAGGGTTAGATCTTACGGGAAAACCAGTAACGCTTGATTTGAGAAAAATGCCTCATGGCTTAATTGCAGGTGCAACAGGATCTGGTAAGTCAGTATTTATTAATTCGTTACTCGTAAGTCTTTTATATAAAGCAACTCCAGATGAAGTGAAACTTCTATTAATTGATCCCAAAATGGTAGAACTCGCGCCGTTTAATCATATTCCTCATCTTGTTAGCCCAGTTATTACAGATGTGAAAGCAGCAACTGCCGCATTGAAGTGGGCGGTAGAGGAGATGGAAAGACGCTACCAATTATTTGCCCATATTGGTGTAAGAGATATTAGTAGATACAATACATTGGCAACAGAAAAGAGACAATTTGCTCAGAAATTGCCTTATATCGTCATCGTAATAGATGAACTTGCAGATTTGATGATGATGGCCCCTACTGAAGTGGAAGATGCAATCTGTCGAATCGCCCAGAAAGCGAGAGCGTGTGGTATTCACTTAGTATTAGCGACCCAACGACCATCGGTAGATGTCATTACGGGGCTTATCAAAGCAAACATTCCAACCCGAATTGCTTTTTCTGTTTCTTCACAAATTGACTCTCGAACTATATTAGATCAACAAGGAGCAGAAAGATTACTAGGGAAAGGGGATATGCTTTACCAAGGAAATGGCATGTCCAGTCCAGTACGAATTCAAGGGACATTCGTAACGGATGATGAAATTGAAAATATCATTGATTATGCAAGAACTAAAGGAACTCCTGAGTACATGTTTGAGCAAGAAGAATTGCTTCAAAAGGCAGAGAATGTAACAGAACAGGATGAACTTTTTGAAGAAGCATGTCGATTTGTTGTAGAACAAGGTTCTGCATCTACCTCTTTATTACAAAGAAAGTTCCATTTAGGCTATAACAGAGCAGCTAGATTAATAGATGCTATGTATGAAAATGGATATATTACGGAGCAAAAGGGAAGTAAAGCGAGAGAAGTGTTACTAACTAACGAGAGTCTAGAACAAATATTTAGTTAATATAGTTTATTAATATAACCGATTAAATAATGATATAATTGGGAATACGTCTACTAAGACGAAGTATACTATTGATAACTGATTTATGTATATAAGTGGGGATAATCCCAGGAGGTTTACAACGTATGACAAAATATCATTTTACAGGCATTAAAGGGTCTGGAATGAGCCCGTTGGCACAAATATTACATGATGTAGGTAATGAAGTACAAGGCTCTGATATAGAGAAGTATTTTTTTACGGAAAAACCATTACACGAACGAGATATAAATGTTTTGTTATTTGATGAAGATAATATTAAAGAAGGCATGACCGTTATTGCAGGTAACGCATTCCCAGATAACCATCCAGAGATAGTGAAGGCAAAAGAGCTTGGTTTGGAAGTAATTCGATATCATGATTTTTTAGGTGACTATATGGGTCAATTTACTTCCATAGCTGTTACAGGTGCACATGGTAAGACATCAACAACAGGTTTACTTTCACATGTGTTAAGTGGTTATAAACCAACATCTTATTTAATTGGTGATGGAACAGGAAAAGGGATGAAGGATGCTTCCAATTTTGTTTTTGAAGCATGTGAGTACCGAAGACACTTTTTAGCGTACAATCCAGATTATGCGATTATGACTAATATTGATTTTGATCATCCAGATTATTTTAACGATATTGAGGATGTCTTCCAAGCTTTTCAATCTATGGCTATGCAAGTGAAAAAGGGAATAATTGCTTGTGGAGATGACACGTATCTGCAAAAAATTAAAGCGCCTGTTCCAGTGCTTTACTACGGTTTTGGGGAGCACAATGATTTTGCTGCTAGAAACTTAGAAAAAACAACAGAGGGCACTTCATTTGATGTGTTTGTTCGCAACGAGTTTTATCATCGTTTTTCAATTCCAATGTTCGGAGATCATGCAGTGCTAAATTCTTTATCTGTTATATCTCTTTGCCATTATGAACATGTACCGGCAGATATTATTCAAAAAGGTTTAGAAACGTTTGAAGGCGTTAAAAGACGCTTTACAGAGACAGCTATAGATAATCGTGTTCTTATTGATGATTATGCTCACCACCCTACTGAGATAACAGCAACGGTACAATCAGCAAGACAAAAATTTCCAACTCGAAAAATTGTTGCTATTTTTCAACCGCACACATTTACAAGAACTCAAAAGTTCTTAACTGAGTTTGCAGAAAGTTTAAGCCTAGCTGATCAAGTATACCTTTGTGAAATTTTTGGGTCTGCTAGAGAAAATGCTGGAGACTTAACTATTCAAACGTTAGCAGATATTATTGAAGGAAGCCATATTTTAAACGAAGAAACGGTAGATCAGCTGCTAGCTCATGAAAATGCCATCTTCTTATTCATGGGTGCTGGAGATGTTCAAAAGTATCAACAAGCTTTTGAACAAAAACTTTCAGACTGTTGACAAACGCTTTAAATTTTCCTCTTTCGATTACTCGTCGCAAAGTAACTTTGCTGGTGAGCCTGAATATATGTCGTGGGTCGTGCAACTGTTGTTACACGGATGTCGCGAATTATAGAAATTATTATAAGCATCTCCAATTTTTAAGAAAGTTAAAAAATGCTTAATCCATTTAGGATTAAGCTTTTTTTAAAGGATTTTTATAAGAAACGTAGTATAGTAATATAGAGAAAGAAGTTTAATTTATTTCTTTTGGGGTAAAATTATGTATAACAACTGAAGGAGGATACAAAATGGAAAATCTCTTATACATAGCCGCTATTATAGCCGCAATAGCATTCTTGGTACTTTGTATAAGCCTTGCAGTTACGTTGTTTTCTGTTAAGAAGACATTAAATAATGTTGCAAATACGCTAGAAGGGCTAGATACAAATTTACAAAATGTCACGAAAGAAACTGCAGAGCTACTTCATAAAACAAATGAATTAGCAGTGGACATTCAAGAAAAATCAGAAAAATTAAATACTGTAGTTGATGCAGTAAAGAACGTTGGAACTTCCGTAACAGGTTTAAACAATTCTATTCAACGAATTACTACTTCTGTAACAACGGAAGTAGAAAAAAATGAAGAAAAGATTGCACAGGTTGTCCAATGGAGTAATATCTTGTTTGGCATACGTGACAAATGGAAAGAGCGTAAAGCATTAGAAGAAGCAGGATATTATTCTTATGAATCAGAAAAAAATTTATAATTATTGGAGGAATTTAAATGAGCAACTATGACCACAATAAACCAAATTATAACGATTCAAAGTACAATGCAGAGTATTACGATAATCCGGCATCCTATAACAAGCAGGTTCAACCAACCTATCCACCTCAACCATATTATAACGAAAGTAGAGATTATATTTATCGCGAGGAAGGATCGGGAGGAAAAGACTTTATATTAGGAATGTTCGTAGGTGGAATCATCGGTGCTGCAACTGCTCTATTATTGGCACCAAAGACTGGTACTGAGCTACGAGGAAATATTTCAACGCAAGCGAATCAGTTAAAAGATAAAACAATGGATCTATCTTCCACTGCGAAAGAGAAGACTACTCAATTGTCTAAACAATTACAAGAACAATCTGGTCAAATCGTGGATAAAGTAAAGTCTATTAAAGGTACACCAACATCTCCTTTAGACGATGGAACTGCATCTTATGAAGGTGAAGAGCCAATGGATTTTATGGAAACTATTTCTCATACGACGGAAGAGTTAACGGCAGAACAGGATAAGCAAGAAGAAAATTCAACAGTTGTAGCAGAAGCAATAAAAGAGGCAATCGTAGAAAATAAATCAAATAAATAAATAAATAAATAATAAAGTGGTAGTCCTTTAGAAAAAGGATTCCCACTTTTTTTACGATTAAAAGGAATGTGTTCTAGTAATGAAAACCTGTCATCCGATAAATAAGAAAATCGTTGAAACGGCTCCCTTCCCCTCAACTGCGGGATCTGCGGTTAACGCTATTCCCACAGGAGTGTCGCCTTTTTCAACGATTTTCAATAAACTATTGAAAAAATTTAAGTGATAAAAACTTACTCTATTTTTACTTACGAAGTAAATTCGATAAACTGGACAATAAAATGTCCATGTATTATATAAGAATCTTAATTATTAAATATTATTTCTAAATGGTCTCCACCAAATATTTCTTCGTCGAAACCAGATGTTTGCCCATTTTTCAATATTTGAAATGAACTAGCTACATCTGGTAAAGTCCAATTGGAGAAACGAAATACATCTTGAAAGATCCAAGGAGATGTATTTATTTCTTGCCATAGAAGAATAGATTCATTTGGAATGATGTCCTGTGAGGTAAGTTTAATATCACCTGAGGTAACAATTGCACACTCTTTATACAATTCTATTTCCTCGTTTTGAAAAATAACTTTTATTCGATTATCTAAACTTTTATCTAGTTTATTAGCAATCTCTTGAAGGGAAGGGGCGCTAACAATTTTTATTTGTATGTTGTCATTATCTTGGACTGGGTATTGCAGTTTCACTGGATTTTCATTTAACAGAATATGAGAAGTAAAATCAGGTATATAGTGATTCTTTTCATTTATTGTAATCGTATAAGGTTTTAGCTGTGTAAGATAGCTTCCTTTTTGAATAGCTAGTAATACTTGTTCAACGGTTTGTGGAGTTTCAACAATAACCTTGTCCCTTTCTTTCAATGGTGTATCCAGAGTGACCTTTTCTCCATTTACTCGCACTATAGGCTCCACAATATGCATAACCCCTTGGAAGGTAACAGTTTTAACGGATGCATCATCTAGAAGGTCACGAACAGTAGCTTCTCCTGGTCTTCCATCTTGGCCTTCCAATAGCTCAATACGGTCATTGCTTTGAATGATTGTTTTCGTGTTTGCTTCTTGTCCATTTAGATGAATAATTGCTGGCTTTCCATGTTCTCCAGGAATATAAATATCTTGTCCATTTACTTGAACAGCAAGGGCAGCTCCCGGTTTTCCATATAATTTTCTTGCAGAAATATTTGCTGCAAGAAAAGCGTCTCCAACTGTCATTTCCTTCAATTCGAAAAGACGTACTATTTGTTTGTTTACTTCAATAGACATGTATTGTATTGGCGCACGCTTAGCGGCAATGGCTATACCGATAGGAGTAACTAGCTCTGGAGTTACCGGAATATGTTCTTCCTTAGTTAAGTTTTGAATAGCATCGATTCCTCGTACAGCTACTCGATTTTCTGGCAAGTTCAATTCTTCTGCAAGTATAGTTGTAAGTTCAGGAGTCAAACTGCCTCCACCGACTAGCATTACTGCTTTCGTTGGCTTATTATTGTTCAATCGTAATATTTCCGAAGAAATAGCAGCCGCTAACACTTGCGTTGCTGGTCGAAGAACATCAATTACTTCGTCCTTAGGTATTTCCTGGTCAAAACCTAAAATATCTTTAATATGTATACACTCGTTTTGATTAATTGATCTTTTTGATTCCTCAGCAAAAGGAAAATCTAATAAATAATGATCACTTAATGCTTCTGTTATTTCATCTCCAGCTATTGGAACCATTCCATAAGCTACTACTGTTCCATGATCTGTTATAGCGATATCCGAAGTTCCTGCACCTATATCGACTAATGCTACATTTAAACGTCTCATTGATGAAGGAATTAGAACATTTATGGCCGCTATCGGTTCAAGTGTTAATGCTTCCATTTCTAAATCTGCACGTTTTAATGCAGATAACAACGACTCTACAACTACCCGTGGTAAAAATGTAGCAATTACTTCAATGGATGCTTCAGTTCCTTGCTGATCCACTAAGCTTCCAATTTCTTCTCCATCCAATCGATAGTATAATACACTATATCCTACACAATAATAATGACTAGACTGCTTATCGATATCTTTTTGTACTAAATTTGTTTGTGCTTTTTGAACGGCGGAAAGCTCCAAACGACTAATGTCTTCTTCAGAAAATATTGGTCGATTTTTAATATCCATTTGGACAGACGCTTGTTCTGTTTTTAAAGCTCTCCCAGCAGCTGCCACACTAACTTTTTTAAGTGGACCATGTTTTTCTTCTAATTTTGTTTTTATCGTGTTAATTGCTTCTGCTACTTTCAATACATTATGTATTTGACCATCCACCATTGCACGTTCTTTATGCTCCTCAACTAAAATATCTACAACATGAAATGATTGGTCTCGTTCTTCTAAAATAATTCCAACTACAGATCTCGTTCCAATATCGAGTGCAAATAATTTAGGTAACAATTTCCCACGTCCTTTTTAGACAAATACTTTAGCGAGTTGAAGCGCTAAAATAAAAAGCGTGACTTTCTCGCAAGCATTGATTATAATAAGTCTTATAACTAAAAATGTATCATAATTTTCAGGCGATAGAAAGTGTCGATGAAGAGAAAGAGAGGAGAAGTATCATGAGTCATGTAGATTTAGATGGATTACGCGCACGTGTAGATGAGATTAACGTAGAAATCCTACAGTTAATTAACGAAAGAGCAGGAGTAGTACAAGAGATTGGAAGAGTAAAAGAAAAGCAAGGTGTAAACAGATACGATCCTCTTCGTGAACGACACATGTTAGATCACTTAAAAGAGAATAATTCTGGGCCACTACCACAGTCAACTGTTGAGCATATTTTTAAGGAAATTTTTAAAACAGCTCTAGAATTGCAAGTGGATGATCAAAAGAAAGCACTTCTTGTTTCACGTAAAAAGAAATCAACTGATACAATTGTTGAGATCAATGGTGAGAAAATTGGAACTGGAGCACCATCTTTTGTATTTGGTCCTTGTGCGGTTGAATCTTATACGCAAGTTGCTGAAGTAGCAGCTGCAATTCAATCAAAAGGGTTAAAGTTAATCAGAGGTGGGGCATACAAGCCACGTACGTCACCATACGATTTCCAAGGACTTGGATTAGAAGGTTTAAAAATATTAAAACAAATTTCCCAAGAATATGGTCTAGCTGTCGTATCAGAAATTGTTACCCCTAGCCACTTAGAAGAAGCGCTTGACTACGTTGATGTTGTGCAAGTAGGCGCTCGTAACATGCAAAACTTTGAATTATTAAAAGCAGTTGGTTCTATTAACAAACCGGTATTACTAAAACGTGGTATCGCAGCTACATTAGATGAATTCATTCATGCCGCTGAATACATTATGTCTCAAGGAAATGACCAAATCATTTTATGTGAACGAGGCATTCGTACTTACGAAAGAGCGACAAGAAATACATTAGATATTTCAGCTGTTCCTATTTTAAAGCAAGAAACACATTTACCGGTATTTGTGGATGTAACCCACTCAACTGGACGAAGAGATATTTTGTTACCTGCTGCTAAAGCCGCTATTGCTATCGGTGCTGACGGTGTTATGGCTGAGGTTCATCCTGATCCAGCTGTTGCATTATCGGATGCAGCTCAACAAATGAATTTACAACAATTTGATGAATTCTATGACTCCCTGCAAAAATTCATGAAAACTCATGAAGTGCATGCATAATTAGAAAATCATTAGTTTTGACAGAGAAATGCCACAAAACCGACTCTTTTTAGGGTCGGTTTTACTATTTGATTGAAAGTTACATAGGAAATGAAGTATTATTTAAAGTATAATTATTCAGAGTAGTGAAGGAGGGGTATGCATTGACTATTACTATATATGATGTAGCGAGAGAAGCAAATGTGTCGATGGCAACCGTTTCACGTGTAGTAAATGGGAACCAAAATGTAAAACCGGCAACTCGTCAAAAAGTTTTAGCAGTGATAGAACGATTAGATTATCGTCCAAATGCAGTTGCAAGAGGTTTAGCAAGTAAAAAAACAAAAACAGTTGGGGTAATTATCCCGGATATTTCAAATGTATTTTATGCTGAACTTGTGCGTGGTATAGAAGATATTGCAACGATGTACCGATATAATATTATTTTAACGAATTCCGATCAACAAGAAGATAAAGAAGTACAGCTTTTATCCACTTTGTTCAGTAAACAAGTAGATGGAATAGTTATGATGAGTGACCAAGTAACAAATGACATGCTACATGAGATGGAAAGATCTCAAGTGCCTATCGTTTTAGCAGGCACAATTGAAACGACTAATGCATTTCCTTCTGTTAATATTGAATACCATGAAGCAGCAATTGATGCAGTCAATCGTTTACTACAAAACGGACATAAACGAATTGCTTTTGTATCGGGCTCTATATCTTCGACGATTAATCGACTATATAAACTTTCTGGCTACGAAAAGGCGCTTGATGCAGCTGGTATCGAATTAGATACAGATCTAATTGTTGGCGTCGAAAATACATATGACGACGGTCTTCTAGCTTGGGAAGAACTAAGTAAATTAAAAAACCCTCCGACTGCATTTTTTGCAGGTAATGATGAAATAGCAATCGGATTGATCCATGGGGCACAAGACAGTGGATTAAAAGTGCCAGAAGACATTGAAGTAATCAGCTTTGAAAATTCCAAATTAGCTCGTATGGTAAGACCGGAACTTACGAGTGTTGTATTACCTTTATACGACATTGGAGCAGTTTCCATGAGACTATTAACAAAGTTTATGAATAAAGAAAAAATAGATGAACATACAGTAGTTCTTCCATATCGTATTGAAGAAAGAGATTCTGTTAAATAATCTATTTAGTATCAAGAAAGTGAATGTAATTGCATAATATTAAAACACCAGAACCGTTTAGGCTACTGGTGTTTTTTGTATGAACTCTGTTGACGTAATAAAAATAACGCCTTGTCTAACATTTGTTTATTTTTCTCTGTTATCTCCGCTTTTCGAGGAATCGGTTCAAATAACGGATTAGGATCCATCCATGTTGGTATAAGGGGGATAGGAGATTCCTTAGACCAACGTTCGAGCCAGGCTTTCGGTAGTTCTCCTTCGGGTGTTTTAAAGTCATTCATTTCCATCCAAAGCAATGACCATGCACGTGGAACTACTCTCCAAATATCATAACCACCACCACCGACTGCAATCCATTTTCCGTCACAATACTTATGCGCCAACTCATGAGCAAGTTTAGGAATTTCTCGATATATCTTCATTGAACCATACAAATGTGTTAAAGGGTCAAAATAATGCGCATCAGCGCCATTTTGACTTAAGATAACATCTGGTTTAAATGATTCTATAATCTCGCTAAGAGCTGTACGATAAACCTCTAAAAATGAATCATCCTCTGTAAAAGCATCTATAGGAAAATTAAAGGAAGTACCATACCCTTCTTCAGAACCTCTTTCTGTAATATTACCTGTACCGGGGAATAAATATCTTCCCGTTTCATGAATTGAAATAGTGCATACATTAGGATCATCGTAAAAACTCCATTGAACACCGTCCCCATGGTGGGCGTCTGTGTCAATATACAGTACACGAGCATTATATTTTTCCTGCATATATTTAATGGCAACTGAGCTATCATTATAAATACAGAAACCCGATGCCCGTCCTTTAAAACCATGATGAAGTCCACCGCCTAGATTGAGGGCATGTGATGCTTTACCTTCCATCACATAGTCTACGGCAGTTAGCGTTCCACCTACTAAACTGGCACTAGCTTCATGCATATGGGGAAAGATTGGTGTATCTTCAGTGCCAATCCCATAGCTTTCATAAATACTTGTGTCACCAGTCTCTAAGCTTGCTTTTTTAACAATATCAATATATTGGGTGTCGTGTATTAAGCTTAATTCTTCCTCCGTTGCAGTTCTTGGTGCGACTATATCCGATAATGATAACGCATTCATTTCTTTTAATAAATCAACAGTTAATGTTAATCGTTTTTGGTTAAATGGATGCGTGTCAGAAAATTTATAGCCTAACTGATTTTCTGAAAAGATAAAAACGGCATTTTTCTTCATACGTTCATTCCTGGATGGTTTGGCCATAATACCTCAAATCCTTCTGCTTTAATCGCTTCAATAAGCTTTAGAGGATTCATGGTTTTTACACGCAATACTAATATTTTATGATCATTATGCACTTTATCGGGATATACAAGAACGCTTAATACATTTAACTTCTGCTCGTAGAAAATTTTTGAAACCTCAAATAATACCCCTGGTCTGTTGGGTACACGGACTTCGATTTGAGAACCGGGTTGATGAACTCCAGTTAGTTCAATAAACTTATACAATAAGTCAGATTCGGTAATCATCCCTACTAATTTACCTTTACTGACAATTGGCAGACACCCAATTCTATTATCATAAAAAATACTAGCTGTCTCTTCGACAAAGTCTAAAGGATGACCGGTAATGGGGTTCTTAGTCATAATTTCTTCTAATGGACGTTCATATATATCATTATGAAGAACGCTTTGAAGAGTGGAAGGGGTTGCTTCCTTTAAATCTCTGTCCGTTACCACTCCAACTACTTCTCGGTCTTTGTTTATGATAGGTAAGTGACGTATTTTTTTTACTTTTAATAGCGTGATTGCATCGTTGATCGTATGTGAAGGGGTTAATGTTGGAACCGATGTATTCATAATTTCTTCTACTAACATTAGAATGAACTCCTTTTCTATCTGTATCGCTTCACCTTTAATACATAAAACGATTCATAAAGCGTAACTGATCAAATTGCTGAATAGATTCATTGTCCACTCTGCTACCTATTTTAGCCATTAAGCAATTGGCAGGGTGAGAACTAATTTCTGGATCATCTGTGGCAAAATATTCGAGTCCACCAGCTTGCATCATTTTTTCCATAACTTTTCGATATTCCCATACATTCAAGCCCGTTCCTTTTAAATCCCAATGCCAATAATATTCGGTCGTGATTGTAATATAGTCTTCCATTGCATCATCCATCATTGAAACACGGAGAAGTGTTTTTCCAACTCCTGTTCCTCGAAATTTCGGAATAACTTCGATTGCCCCTAATTCTATTAAATTTTTCATATTACCTTGGGACCAACGTTCAAGTGGGTCGGGGTATAGAAATGTACAGTATCCAACAATGATATTTTCATCTCGAACAATAATAATTCTTCCTTCTGGTAGCTTTGCAATTTCGATGAGGGCTTTGTGTTGTTGAGCAGGAGCTCTAAAAGATACAAGATCCTCATGGAATTCTAATTCAGCAATAATGTCTGAAGATATCGGTCCTTCGATAGTAACAGTACCATGCTTTGTTTCTAATTCCGTAGCATTATACATTTTATTGTGTATCACAAATTCACCACCTAAATAAATAAATGCAATTTACTAACATTATACCTTATTTTAAAGTGACAAGGTGTATGGAAAAAGAAATATAATAAAACATTCAAAACATTAGCAAAAATAGAAAAAAGTATTGTAGAATAGAAGAGTATATTTATCGAAAGGGTGAAGAGGATGAAAATAGAAGTTTTACCAGTTTTAGAAGGGGATTATCAATTAAAAGATTATGAACAAACTGTAAAGACTTTTCAATGGGAAGATGCAGAGAAAAACTTTTCATGGAAACAAACAGGTAAAGTGAATATGGCCTATGAAGCCATCGATAGACATGCAGAATCTGATAAAAAAGAAAAAGTAGCTCTTTATTATCAAGATGCGAATAGAAAAGAATCCTATACATTTCTTGATATGAAGAATCAAAGCAACAAAGCTGCAAACGTTTACAAAAAATATTCTAACCTTCAAAAAGGGGATCGTCTTTTCATTTTTATGCCTAGATCACCCGAATTATATTTTGCGTTACTTGGTGGAATTAAAATGGGCGTCATCGTTGGACCACTTTTCGAAGCATTTATGGAAGGTGCAGTATACGACCGATTGCTAGATAGTGAAGCAAAAGCAATTGTTACTACTCCTGAACTGCTTGAAAGAATACCTCTAGATAAATTACCTAACTTAGAAACAGTCTTTCTAGTAGGGGAAGCAGTAGAGGAAACCGAAAAATTTATCGACTTTAATAAAGCATTAGAAGGAGCATCCGATTCATTTGAAATAGAGTGGGTTGATAAAGAAGATGGACTAATTTTACATTATACTTCTGGTTCTACTGGAAAACCAAAAGGTATATTACATGTACATTATGCGATGGTACAACAGTATCAATCGATGAAATGGGTAATGGACATTAGAGAGGATGATATTTATTGGTGTACTGCAGATCCTGGCTGGGTTACAGGTACATCCTATGGAATCTTTGGACCTTGGCTAACTGGAACTACTTTCTTAATTCTTGGAGGACGTTTTTCTCCAGATGCGTGGTACAATGCGATAGAACAATATGGAGTAACAGTTTGGTATAGTGCGCCAACCGCATTTCGTATGTTAATGGGAGCAGGGGATGCAATAGTAAAAGAGCATGATCTAAGCTCTCTTCGACATATTCTATCTGTTGGGGAACCATTGAATCCGGAAGTAATTAAATGGGGAATGCAAGTGTTTAATAAAAGAATTCATGACACTTGGTGGATGACCGAAACAGGTGCTCAGGTTATTTGTAACTTCGCTTGTCTACCGATTAAACCTGGTTCAATGGGGAAACCATTACCTGGTTTAGAAGCTGCCATCATTGACAATCAAGGGAATATTGTTCCTCCTTATACAATGGGTAATTTGGCAATTAAAAAAGGATGGCCATCCATGATGCGTCAAGTTTGGAACAATAAAGAAAAATATGAATCTTACTTTATAAATGACGAGTGGTATTTCTCAGGGGATTCTGCCTATATGGATGAAGAGGGTTACTTCTGGTTCCAAGGAAGAGTGGACGATGTGATTATGACCTCTGGTGAACGAGTAGGTCCATTTGAAGTAGAAAGTAAATTAATTGAGCACCCGGCTATTTTGGAGGCAGGAGTAATCGGAATTCCAGACCCTGTTCGCGGTGAAATTATTAAAGCGTTTGTCGCTTTAAATGATGGATATGAACCATCAGAAGAACTCATCGCAGATATTCAGCAGTTTGTTAAAAAAGGACTTGCTGCACATGCGGCACCTAGAGAAATTGAGTTCAAGGACAAGTTACCAAAAACGCGTAGTGGTAAAATTATGCGTCGTGTATTAAAAGCTTGGGAATTAAAATTACCAACTGGTGATTTGTCAACAATGGAAGATTAAGAAAAGCCGCAGCGACCTGTAATATCAGGAAGCTGTGGCTTTTTTCTAATCATAAGTACACCTTTCGAGAGTAGAAAAACGGATGTGCGCTTGCCGCACGCTACGCATGAGCCTCCGCAGGATGAGTCGACATCCTTGAAATATCCGATGATACAGTACATTTCAATAAAAAGAGTGATAGCAGAACATATAATAGAATCTACAAAAATCATTATTAAGAGAATGCACTGGCATTTACGCCTTGCCAGTCGCATGACGTGCCGAATGAGACAGCGAAATGCGCTAGCGCATTCAGCGGCTCATACGGACGTGCGGCCAGCGAGAATGCCTATAGTTGGTGAAAAATATTTTAAGTCTATGTATATAATTTGTACTTAGAGATCAGAAAGACGGATGTGCGCTTGTCCACAGTTTTATAATTAAAAAAAGAGAGGAAGGAAGTGACTGAATTCACTTCCTTCTTCTCTAGATACTTCGTAATATTGTATTTTGCGTTTCTTTCAATGTGAATAAACGCTAAATCAGAAGATATTTGGTGCTTGTTTTATGGTGTACCTGATTCTTCACCCTCTTCCGGTGTAGTTGTCTCACCAGTTTCAGGAGGAGTTGGTTCAGTAATTACTTCCTCTGAACCCTCTTCAGGAGCAGTTGGAGGAATAACTTGTTCAGGTGGTTCTGGTGTCTTCTCTTCGATTGATACGATATTCGAAGCGCCCGATTGCAAACCTGTAATATCAACAGAAACAATGATGTATTGACCACTACCATTAATAACAAAGCTCTTATCTTCTGCTTCTAGTTTAGTAGCAGCAAGTACTCTATTTCCATTTACAACTTGATAAACTCTGTATCCTACAACATCAGGTGAAGCAGCGTCTGTCCAGGTAATTGTATTTCCTGAAAGAGTTGCTGTTACTGCTGCTGGTGGACTTCCATCAGCTTGGAATACTTCTTCTGAAACAACATTACCAGCAAAACTAGATTTCTCAGGGAATAGTTTGCTAGCATTACCACCGAATTTGCCTAGCATCCGTTTAATAAACTGTTCGTTTACTCCGTATCCGCCTTGTACAACAAATTCACTAGGAGTTGAATCTAATGAACGATATTTATTGCCATTAATCACAACATAGGATGATGTGATTAGACTGTCATCCGAAGCAGTAGGTAACATAGCAGCCGCATTAAATAAATCTGACTTCACTAATCCTGCTTTGCTACATCCATCAGATACTGCAAGTCCAGATATACCACAGAAAGATCTAGTCACTACACCCTCAGGAACCGGAAAAGGATTTGGTGCATCTACTAAGTCTGGATTTACATCATACATAGCATTCATCATATTTGACCAAAGCATGTTTATTCGAACACTCGGATGATTATAACGATTATTCATATAGAATAGGGTTTCATTGTAATCGTAACCAAGCCATACACCTAGAGAAACATTTGGGTTATATCCAACTAGCCATGAGTCATTATGATCTTGAGTAGTTCCAGTTTTTGCAGCAAAATCTGATTGGAATTTTAATCTAGATTTTGCTAGTTTTGCAGTTCCATCCGATAAAACATCACGAAGCATATCGGTAATAATATAAGAAGTAGCTGGGCTAAATACTTGAACAGGTTCAGTCTTATGTTGGTAAATGATATTCCCATCTACGTCTTCAATTTTTTCAATCATATAAGCATCAATAAACTGTCCATTATTAGCAAATGTTCCAAATGCATTCGTATTTTCTTCAACAGTTGCACCATTTGTCATACCGCCGATAGATAATGCATGATTGGCGTATTCGTTTTCTTCAATATGCTCGAAGCCCATTTTGTATAAGAAATCAGTAGGCTTTCTGTCCATGATCAAATCATATAAACGAATAGTTGATAAGTTTTGAGATGTTTTTAAAGCATCACGAGCTGAAATAATCCCTAACTCTTGTTCTTTCGTATAGTTCTGAGGAGATTTAGTCCAAGTTGTACTTCCTAGATTCTCTAATTTAACATCGACAACTGGACTTCCAGCGCCAATTACTCCATATTCAATAGCTGGTGCATACACTAATAATGGCTTCATAGTAGAACCTATTGGACGAACGGCTTGTGTTGCGTGATTTAATTGTTCTAAATTATAATCACGACCTCCAAGGAACGATAAAATTCTACCTGTACCATTTTCAATTAGCATACTTCCAACTTGTACAGGATAATCTTGAGTAATGGTTTCTCCTGTATTTGGATCTTTTACTTCTTTTGTGAATGTATGTCCATAAGTATCAAACTGATCTTTTACTTGAATCATTGCCTCGTACATATCTTTATTAATAGTTGTGTGAATTCTATAACCGCCAGTACTTACGGCACGTGCTGCTATGATATCATATTTATCGTATAGTTTTGACTCCGATTTTAATCTTTCAGGGTCTATCCCATCTGCTGAAGCAAACTGTTCTCGAAGAATTGCTTTTACACGGTTTTCTATCTCAAAAGTTAGCCATGGGTATTTATCTTCTGGTACAATTTCGGGCTGTCTAAAATCCTTTGTAATATCGTAATTAATAGCAGAATTATATTCTTCCTCGGAAATATAACCAGTTTCTTTCATTCGAAACAAAACAGTCTTCATACGTTCGATTCCAGGTTTTAATGCTTCTCCTTCTTTTAATACACCACCTTTTCTAAATGGTGTATATGCAAATGGTGCTTGGGGAATACCTGCTATATAAGCAGCCTGAGGTAAATTTAAGTCCTTTGCTTTGACATTAAAAATTCCTTGAGCAGCTGTTTCGATTCCAGCAATATTTCTTCCGTTTGCATTTCTGCCGTAAGGAATAATGTTCAAATAAGCTTCTAAGATTTCGTCTTTCGTCATAAAGTGTTCCAAACGCATAGCCAGTAATATTTCCTTAGCTTTTCGTTCATAGGAAACTTCATTTGTTAGTATTTGGTTTTTAATTAACTGTTGAGTTAAAGTAGATCCACCTGTTTGTGTATCAGAGTTTGTAACATCCTGTAGTAATCCTCGGAAAATTGCTTTTGGTACAATTCCATTATGTACTTCAAAATATTCATCTTCCGTAGCTAGAACAGCATCTAAAACATATGGTGAAACTGCTGATAATTTAGTTTCTGTCCGTTCAAGATCTGTGCGTAATTTACCTAAATAGACATCTCCGGCAAAATATATTTCGGAAGTCTCTTCATAGTTAAATACTGCTGCTCTCATTTCTTTCTTTTCGCGTAATGGCTCCTCTTTAACTAGAGATGCAAAGTAACCCGCACCTACCGATGCTGCAAATACACCTAAAGTGATGCAGACAATTAAAAAGAGTAAGCTTAAGTTCCAAATAACACTAGATGAGATACGCAAGCCTTTTGCCCATTTAGTAGACTGCCATTCATCAAATTTATCTTTATAAAATTGGATTTTCTCTATCCATTTATCCATTAACATTTCAACCCCCAAATCAAGAATTATTATACCATAATCGTTATTCATTAGACGATAGTTATTGACAACCGTTTTAGTTTAGGTAAAATAGTTATATATTTTAACGATGAAAAGTCCGAAGTAGTTGTTGCACATACTGTATAGAGAGCTAGCGGTTGGTGAAAGCTAGTCAGTGTTCAACGATGAATTACAGTCTTGGAGTTAGACGTATTCACAACGATATCGTGATTGAAGCGGAAGGATTTTCCTTCAAGCTGGGTGGTACCGCGCTATTATAAATAAGCGTCCCTGCATGATTTATTTCGTGCAGGGACTTTTTTATTTTAAAAAGGAGGAACTTATTATGACAAATGCATTATTAGAGGATTTAACATGGAGAGGTCTTATTTATCAGCAGACAGATGCAGAAGGTTTAGAAAGTTTATTAGATAGCGAAAAAATTTCACTCTACTGTGGTGTTGATCCAACTGCAGATAGTATGCATATCGGGCATATCGTGCCCTTACTGACTTTACGTCGTTTTCAAATGCATGGACATCGCCCAATCTTATTAGTAGGTGGAGCAACAGGAATGGTGGGAGATCCATCAGGACGTTCAGAAGAGCGTGTTTTGCAAACAACTGAACAAATTGATAAAAATGTAAAAGGAATCAAAACGCAAATGGAGCGCATTTTTGATTTTAATGCTGAGAATGGTGCTAAAATGGTTAACAATCATGATTGGATTGGACCGATGACAGTAATTGAATTTTTAAGAGACTTCGGAAAGCTTGTCAACATCAACTATATGTTAGCGAAGGATTCTATTGCCTCTCGTTTAGATTCAGGGCTTTCTTTTACTGAGTTCGCATACACATTAATACAAGGAATCGACTTCAATCATTTATTCAACACATATAATTGTAAAGTGCAGGTTGGTGGTTCTGACCAATGGGGTAATATTACAACTGGTCTTGAGATGATTCGTAAAACGCATGAGGAAGAAACAAAAGCATACGGAATAACAATTCCATTAGTAACTAAGGCGGATGGAACGAAATTTGGAAAATCAGCTTCTGGTTCTGTTTGGTTAGATGCGAAAAAGACATCTCCATATGAATTCTACCAATTTTGGATTAATACTGCAGATGCAGATGTGATCAAATACATGAAAATTTTTACTTTCTTAGAACGAAGTGAAATTGAAAGTTACCAAGAAACTGTGGAAAATGAGCCACATTTACGCAAAGGACAAATGAAACTTGCTGAAGAAATGACTCGACTTATCCATGGTCAAGAAGCTTTGGATCAAGCTATCCGTATTTCCCAAGCGTTATTTAGCGGGAATTTAAAAGAGTTGACAGCTGGAGAAATGAAGGATGCATTTAAAGATGTACCTTCCGTTGAAATGACAAAAGATTCGAAGAACATTGTAGATTTCATCGTGGAAGCTACTGTCTCGCCTTCGAAAAGGCAAGCTAGGGAAGACGTTGCTAACGGGGCTATTTCTGTTAATGGAGAAAAAGTTACGGATGTAACTTATGAAGTTGGGGAAAAGGATCGTCTTGAAGATGAATTCATGATTATTCGCCGAGGAAAGAAAAATTATAAAATGATCAAGTTTATTTAAAATGAAAAAAGCTACTTCCCTATATATCAAGGGAAGTAGCTTTTTTCAATTAAAAACCACCGCGTTCATCAACATGATGATTATTTTGACCATCTTTTACTTGAAGTTTTTCCTTTTCCTCGTCATTTAACTTTTGTGGTTCTGTAAAATTTTCACTTATACTTTTGTCGTCTTTAGAGTTGTTGTTGGAAGTATTCGTTTTATTATTTTTCACTACATATCCTCCTTTTTTTTTCTATATTCATCTTTTATTATTCCCCATTAATAGACAAATAGTCATGAAATTATTAAAAAAATGAAAAAGTAAACAAAATAAGATGAAAATTGAGTAGTATATAGTATAGAATGATAATATTGAACGAATTTCCTACTATTCATGAAAAATTATATAACTACATTTAATTTTAATTTAATTTTGGTCAAGGGGCTGTTTTAAGTGTGTGAAAATAAATACGTGGTCGATCGATTCGATGATTTTTTTGTTGTGCTTTTTGAAAAAGATAATAAAGCAAACAAACTCGTCATTTTAAAAGATAAGTTTACGATTAATGCAAAAGTAGGAGACTTATTGGAAATACATTTCAATAAAGAAAAATCAGGCTATGATTTTAAGGCGTTGAAGGAAGAAACTGATGATGCTAAACAACGTTTGCTTGATTTAATTGAAGGAATGAAAATGCAAAAAAATTAATATTTTTTGAAATTGGCGATTTGCTCTATCTAGAGTAAATCGCTTTTTTGCATTTCTTCTAAAATATTTCTCATGAAGGGGTGTTTTTTTATTTGATGAAGAGTTCCTCTAGGAATAATAATGTTTTTTTACAAAAGGTTAAAAAAGTATAGGTAAAGCTAAAAGAATGCTAATGAATGCGCTTTCATATAAGTGTTCTCAATTTATAATTTAATTGTAATCATTTTTTTCAAAGGGAGAGGGGTAAAAAAATGTTCAAGAAATTCAAGGGAGTAACTTTTTTAATAATCTTGATGGCGTTCGTATTATTCATTGCAGGATGTAACAACAGTGGAGGTGGTTCTTCAGTAGATGTAGGTATCGTGTTACCTACAAAGGACGAACCTCGCTGGGTACAAGATGAGCAACGTTTTAAAGATGCTCTAGCAGATTCAGATTATTCAACGGAAATTCTATTTAGCCAAGGGTCATCAGCTAAAGAGAAAGAAAATGTGGAAGCTTTATTAAATAAAGGGATCAAAGTATTAATCATCACTCCTCATGACGGTGCAGCTGCAGCGTCTGCTGTAGAAGCGGCGAAAAAAGAGGGTGTTACTGTTATTGCTTATGACCGCTTAATTACAGACACAGATGCAGTAGATTACTATGTAACATTTGATAGTTTAGCAGTAGGTGCTGCACAAGCTCAGTACTTAGTAGACAATGCTGAAGGTACTAATGTTCCGCTTTACTTATATGCAGGAGCAGCTTCCGATAATAACGCATTTTTATTCTTCGAAGGAGCATGGAAAGTACTTCAACCGAAAGTAGCAGATGGTACTTTTAAAATTGCCAACTCAAGTGAAGCAGAAGCATTAAAAGAGTCAGCAGATCTATCACGCGACCAACTTGGAAAAATTATTGGTCAAATAACAACGAACTGGGATGCAAACGAAGCAAAAAACAAAGCACAAACTCACTTAACTGCAGCTGGCGATGATGTAAAAGGGGATGTTACAATTCTAGCTCCGAATGATGGGACAGCTCGTTCAATCGCAGACGTATTTGCCTCTGACAGTGCAATTACTAATTACTTTGTAACTGGGCAAGATGCAGAGAAAGCCTCAATTCAATACATTATCGATGAAAAACAATCGATGACGGTATTCAAAGATGTTCGTACATTAGTAAAAGATGCGATGGGCATGGCAGTAGAAATCTTAGATGGTAAAACACCAGAAACAACAGGTTCATATAATAATGGTGCGGTAGACGTTAAAGCGAAACAAACAGACGTTATCGTTGTAGATAAAGATAACGTAAAATCAGAACTTATCGATTCTGAATACTATGAAGCAAGTGAATTCACAGGTTTAGAGTAAAGATATCATATAGAAAAGGAAAAATAGTGATAGTAGTATCTATCACTATTTCTCTTATTTTATTTTGATTGGTTAGGAGGCGATAGAATGAGCAATTATATTTTAGAGATGAATGACATATCTAAAGAATTTCCCGGAGTCAAAGCCCTTTCGAATGTGAACTTCAAGGTGAAAAAAGGAGAGATTCACTGTTTGGTCGGAGAAAATGGTGCAGGGAAATCAACACTTATGAAGGTGTTGAGTGGAGTCTATCCATATGGTGCATACGACGGTGATATCGTTTTTAATAATGAAGTTCTAAAATTCCATGAGATTAACGATAGTGTAAAGGCTGGTATTGGCATCATTTATCAGGAACTAGCGCTTTTTCCGGATTTGACAGTCTATGAAAATATTTTTGCAGGTAACGAAGTAAAGAAGGGTCCTTTCGTAGATTGGAATCAAACAATCGTCCAAGCAACGCAGTTATTAAAAAAGGTAAACCTGAAAGTAACACCAGAAACACTTATTAAGGAACTAGGTGTAGGTAAACAACAGCTCGTCGAAATAGCCAAAGCTTTAAGTAAAGATGTGAGTTTGCTAATTTTAGATGAACCAACAGCAGCACTGAATGAAGATGATAGTGAGAATCTTTTAGACCTTTTAAAAGAGTTAAAAAGCCAAGGTATTAGTTGCATTATGATATCGCATAAGCTGAAGGAAGTTATCAAAATTGCTGATAAAGTAACTGTTATTCGAGATGGAAAGACAATATGTACGCTGGATGCAAGTAAAGGGGAAGTTGCAGAAAATATCATAATAAAAAACATGGTAGGCCGCGACATCGAAGATATTTACCCTAAACGTACAGATATGAAAATTGGAGAAACAGTACTCGAATTGAACAATTGGACGGCATATGATACCCAGCTAGGGAGAAATGTTGTGAAAAACGTTAATCTTCACCTTAAAAAAGGAGAGATTATTGGTATTGCTGGCCTTATGGGTTCAGGTCGGACAGAACTTTCAATTAGTATATTTGGAAATCCAAAAAACTATAAACTACAAGGAAGTTTAACTATTCAAGGAGAACAGAAGGGCTTTAAGCATACAAGTGATGCTATTAAGGCTGGCATTGCGTATGTAACGGAGGATCGAAAAGGTGATGGATTGTTTTTATTACAGGATATTAAGAGCAATGTCTCTGTAGCTCATCTAACAGGTATTTCTTCAAAGGGGGTTCTCAATTTAAACGAAGAAGTGAAGGTTGGGAACGAATACAAAGACTCCTTGTATATTAAAGCAAGCTCATTAGAACAAGTAGTCGGCAAATTAAGTGGTGGAAATCAACAAAAAGTATCACTTGGAAAATGGTTGTTTACTGGACCTAGGATTTTAATATTAGATGAACCGACACGAGGAATTGATGTCGGAGCGAAATTTGAAATTTATTCGATTATGAATAAGCTCATTCAAGAAGGTATGAGCATAATCATGATTTCCTCTGAACTTGGTGAAGTATTAGGAATGAGTGATCGAATATATGTCATGGCGGACGGAGCAATTAAAGGAGAACTGACTAAGGAGGAAGCGACACAAGAAACAATTATGGAACTTGCGACGCAATAGGAGGGGGATAACGATGAACTTTTATCAAGAAGCTAGAGCGCTCGTAAAAGCGAATATACGAGATTATGGAATGTATATTGCGTTAATCGTTATTATGCTTACATTTACGATTATGACGGACGGCTTGTTTATGTCTTCAAGAAACATTAGTAATTTATTGGATTCAGCTGGTTATATTGCTGTTTTGGCAGTGGGGATGACATTGGTCATCGTCATCCGTCACATTGACTTATCTGTTGGATTTTTAGCAGGATTTTTAGGTGCAATTTCTGCTATTTTCTTGACCCAAATGGGCTTGTCTGTATGGATTACAATTCCAATCATTTTAGTTTTTGGTGCAGTTATTGGTTTATTTAATGGGGTGTTAGTCGCGAAGATAGGCATTCCATCATTTGTTGCTACATTGGCAGGAATGTTAATTTTCCGAGGTGCGCTTCTACAGGTGACGGAAAAAACAGGGACGATAATTATTAAGGACGACCAATTCAATGCAATTGGTAATGGATTTATTCCTTCTATTATGCAAATAAATGGCTTGCATTTACTTACTTTAGTAGTAGGGCTTGTCGGAATTTTTTTGTATATTTACAATGAAATCTCCATACGTCGTAACAAGTTGACATATGGATTTGATGTGATGTCTAAGGGAATTTTTAGCGTAAAGCTTATATTAATATCTGCTATTATTGCATATATTACTTGGATTTTAGCTGGGTATAACGGATTTTCCTGGACTGTTGTCATTATGATTATCGTTGTATTAATCTATCATTTTTTAACGACTAAAACAGTGCTTGGGCGTCACATTTATGCAGTCGGTAGTAATCCTGAGGCAGCGCATTTAAGTGGGATAAACGTACAAAAGATTACATATATCGTCTTTGGGTCAATGGGGATGCTCGCAGCTTTATCCGGAATTCTATTTACCTCTCGTCTTCAATCTGCAACGACCACAGCCGGAACTCTGTTTGAGCTTGATGCTATAGCGGCAGCTTATGTTGGCGGAGTATCTTCCGCAGGTGGAGTCGGTAAAGTAACAGGTGCTATTATTGGAGCGATCGTAATGGCCTCCTTATCAAGTGGGATGAACTTACTAGGTGTCGGGATCTCCTATCAATATATGATTCGTGGCGGCGTTTTAGCTGGAGCAGTAATTTTCGATGTAATGACACGTAAGCAACGTGGTTAAAAAAGAATAATAGAATAACAAGGCATCCTAATTGTAGGGTGCCTCCTGTTGTTTTGTTGGTCATTGTTAATTTTTGGACAGGTGGTAATATGAAAGGAAAAGGTATCGGGATGGGGAAGGTGCATGAGAAAAAAAGTTATTCTTTCTTTAGTTGTTCTAATTGTTATTTTTAGCTATTTGACTATAGTTTCGGCAACGAAGGCTTTTCGTTTAACTAGTGATATGCCTACTAACCTCCCTTCCGCTAAGGATTCTTTCCGTCTCGTACTCATTACGCAAGAACTTGATACCCCTTTTTGGAATAAGGTTGGTCAAGGTGCAATTAAGCAGGCGCAGGAAGAAAATGTACAGCTTGAAGTATGGGGAAGCTATGGAAACAACCAAGACGACTTTTTAAAAAAGATGGAGATTGCTATTCATTCAAAGGTGAATGGGATAATCGTACAAGGATTAGATAATGAAGAATTTAAAGAGCTAACAAAAGTAAAGGCAGCTTTTTATGGCATTCCTGTTATTACCGTTGCAAATGATGTGCCGGTACAAGAGAGCTTGAGAAAAACATATGTAGGATCAGATCAGTTTTTAGCAGGTAAATTAGTTGCTAGTCAATTAATAAAAGAAATGGGAACAGCAGGAGAAGTGATAATACTTGGTGATCAAGAGCAAGCGTATTATCAAAAGGAACGGTTAGCAGGTATTCGAGATGTATTAGACAGATATCCAGATATAAAAATTTTTGTTAGAGGGACGGCAGAGACAAAGGAACAGGTATTGGCAACTACTCAACAGTTAATGAATGAAGTGCCACAAGCCTCTGCTTTTATAGCCATCAATGCAAATCATGTAGGTCCCATGATCCAAGAAATAGAAAGACGTACACAGGTGGAGCCGTATCATATATTTACATTTGATGACGGGGTTGAGTCAGCTATTCTCCTAAAACAAGGAAAACTTGACGGGGTGTTGGAGCAAATGCCTGAAGAGATGGGTAGGGAGAGTGTGAAATTGTTGCTGGAGTGGATTACAGACGAGACCGTACCACTCGATTCAAATGGTTACCTCACCGAAACTCGTATTGTGAAAGCTAAGGGTGACGGTAAATGACAACGATTCAAAAGAAGATTTGGATGCTCGTTTCCGTTGTTTTGCTCATTATGGGCGTTATTTGGTTGACGCTTACGTATTACAATCAAAAAACACAGGAACAATCCAATGAGATTTTACAGAGATATTTACGAATGAATGAAGTTACTACAGCTAGCCAGCAATTGATTACGAATTTAAATAATTATCTATTAAACCCAACAGATAATCATAAAAAACAGGTAGAGAAAAGCATACGTGTCATTGAAGAGGTACAGCAAGATGTAGCTCAACTTCGGACCGCGGATAATGAGTTCTCTGTCACCAATTATATTCATTTAATCGATAGCCTTATAGAGACTACTAATCGATCTATTATGTTTTCAGAAGATAAAGAAATGGAAGGATCGACAAATGAATTTAATGAAGCAAATCGAATATCCGCGTACATATCGGAGATGACCTTGACGATTTTAGATCGAGAGTTGAAGACGTATAATCTTGTTTATCGAGATATTATCAGCCAATCAGAGGAGTTAGAAAAGCTAGGAATCTGGTTATTACTTTTAATTACTGTCGTGTTATTATTGGCTACTTATTGGTTTTCACTTACTATTACAAAGCCAATTCATCAGCTGACTAAGGCTGCTAACGAATTATCGGAAGGGCGTTTTAACCAACAAATTCAAGTCAAATCAAATGACGAGATTGCTTTTTTAGCAAAGACCTTTGATAAGATGCGTATTAATATTAATGATCTAATTGTGGAAATTCAGCAAAAGGCTCAGCTAGAACATGAGCTACAGCAAAGTAAGCTTTTGTTGAAGGAGAGTCAATTAAAAAGCCTGCAAAGTCAGATAAATCCACATTTTTTATTTAATACGTTAAACACACTTTCAAAAAAGGCATATTTGGATGGAGCAGAGGAAACAAGTGATCTGTTAGTCAGTGTAGCAGGCTTGCTACGTTATAATCTGAAGCGAATAGACCGATCTGTAACGTTATTTGAAGAAATGATTGTTTTAAATCAGTATATGGAAATTCAAAAGGCACGTTTTACAGATCGTTTAAAATTCGAGTCGTACATCGATGAGTCGTGTCTCCATGTGAAAATTCCAGGTCTCACCCTTCAGCCTATTATCGAAAATGCAGTTATCCACGCTATTGAGCCCGAAGAGGACGGAGGTACCATTTTCTTTAGGATAAAGAAGAAGGAAGATAATGCATGGGTCATCATTGAAATAGAGGATAGTGGAAAAGGAATGTCCCAAGAAAAAATGGAGCGGTTATTGAAGGGGCGTGTAGTACCTGGCGAAGGGCATTCTACAGGAATTGGCTTCCAAAATGTAGTAAAAAGATTGGATTTATTTTATGGAATGGAGAACTTAGTTACGATTGATAGTAAAGAAGGTCGAGGCACGAAAGTGATTATACAAATACCTAATTCATTGGAGGAGCAATATCATGATGAAGCTTCTTATTGTTGATGATGAACCGATTGAGCGAGAAGGAATGGAGGCTATTTTACAAAAAGCTTTTCCAGAGCTGATCATTCATCAAGCAAAAAATGGCAAATTAGCAATAGAATTAGCAAATCAGATACAACCAGATTTAGTGTTAATGGATATAATGATGCCAGGAATAACAGGTCTTGAAGCGATTGAAAAAATTCAGGAAGAACATTCTGTTAGTAAATTTGTTATGGTGACAGCGTTTGATATGTTTGATTATGCAAGGCAGGCTATCAAGCTTGGTGTGAAGGATTATCTGCTAAAACCTAGTAAGGTAAGCGAAATTGTTGCAACCGTCGGAAGAGTATTAGAGGAATGTAGACAGGAAAGTGAGCAACAGGATACAAACAAGTGGCAACAAGAGAATTGGGAAAAGACGTTGACTCTAGTAGAAACAGACATTGTAACACAATTATTATTTGATCATGTACATGAAGTACATATCGATATGCTTCTAGAAATGCTGGATATTCGTTCTTCTAATGAAAAATTTGTTGTATTGGTTGTATTGCCTGAGGGAGCACAGTCCTATTATGTGCCAATAAAGGAAAAGGTACATGAGACTGGAAACGCTTGGGTAGGGGCGTTATACGGGAGACAGCTTCCTATTATCGTTTTTCGCGATCAAGAAAAGTCCTTCCGTTTGCAAGCGATTACATTGGCAAAAGCAATATTATCATTAGATAAGGAAAAAATTGGATTAGACTGGTTTGTAGGGATTGGTCAAGTTTATGAGGAACTGGATGAAATTCGTCAATCTTACCAAGAAGCACTCATTGCTACTATGGATACAACGCCAAAGGTCAAATACAGATTTTATAACGATGTACCAGCTCATAGCCTAGAATCTGACAATCAGACTATGAAACAACAGCAAAAAAACCTTTTTGACCAAGTTCGCTTAGGAGACTGGGTTTCTATTCAGTCTGGTGTGTTAAATTTGATACAGCAACATGAAAATGAGGGAAACTCACTAATATATGCTCAGCAAAGGGTCCTTGAACTGCTTTGGATTGCTACACGAGTGATGGATGAAATGGGAATGGAAACTGATGCACCCTTCTTCTCATTTCAAACCCAGGACTACCGCCAATTGAGAGCGGAAACACTTTTGCTTCTGAATCATATGAATACGATCTATAAAGCACATTATAATCAAGTGGAAGCGGATAAAATACACCAAATAAAACAATTTATTCGAGAGCATTCACATGAGGATATATCTTTGGAGATTCTGGCACAAAGGGTTAACTTAAGTCCCATATATATTAGTAAAATGTTCAAAGAGAAGCTGGGAATTAACTACATCGATTTTTTAACAGAGTGCCGAATTGAGAAGGCAAAGACACTTTTAAATGATTCTGAGCGTAGTTTAAAAGAAATTACGTATGAGGTCGGATATCACGAACCAAATTATTTTAGCAAGGTGTTTAAGAAAGTATGTGGAGTATCCCCTAAGCAATATCGAAAAACATTATGGAGTAATAAAGCGGAAGTTCGATAGGAGGTAAACGGATGAAAAGAAAGGCTATAATTTTATGGTTTTTAGTAATAGCCTCGTTTCTAATTGCTTGTACAGATACGCAAAAGCTACAACAGGAAACCGACGAGCCAGAAAAAATAACACCTCTTGTTAAGGACGATGATTCAATCCGTATTGGATTTTCGATGGATACTCTACTGGAAGAGCGATGGTTAAGGGACCGAGATTTATTCAAGGAAGAAGTTGAATCACTAGGAGCAGAAGTTAAGATTGTAGCAGCTAATGGAGATGATGCTCTACAAATTTCACAAGCAGAGGCGCTCATCAGTAGCGGAATTGACCTTTTAGTAATTGTACCGCATAATGCTGAAGCAACAGCGGCAATTGTGCATAAGGCACATTTAGCAGGGATCCAAGTAATTGCCTATGACAGGCTTGTGAAAAATGCAAACCTCGATTTGTATGTGTCTTTTGATAATGAACAAGTAGGTGAGATGCAAGCAAAAGCTATCACTGCAATCGTACCGAAGGGTAATTATGTGATTATCGGAGGGGCAATTACTGATAATAACGCACACTTATTAAAAAAAGGTGTATTCAACGTGCTACGTCCATATATTGAAAGAGGCGATATTAACATCGTTTATGATCAGTGGACGAAGGATTGGACTCCTGCTAATGCAAAAACTAATATGGAAGAAGCTCTCCATACTACAAAGGGGCAAATTGACGCAGTGATAGCGGCAAATGATGCCACTGCAGGCGGTGTTATACAAGCACTTGCTGCAAAAGGATTGGCAGGAATCGTGCCAGTTGCAGGGCAAGATGCGGATTTGGCTGGAGTACAGCGGATTGTTAGTGGAGATCAGACGATGACAGTGTATAAGCCAATTCGGATGCTCACACAAGAAGTAGCGAAATTAGCGGTAGCTATGGCAAAAGGGGAGGAAGTCCCTGCTTTCCAAAAAGTTAATAATGGGAAAATTGAAGTTCCTTCCGTGTTACTATCGCCAATTGCTGTAAATGTTCACAACATAGAAAGCACGGTTATTGCGGATGGGTTTCATTCTTCGGAGGATATTTATAAAGACACTTCGAAGTAAATAGTATGTCATTTTAATTTCAATAGATCTATATATGGAATAATTTAAGTTCACTTTTTGGATGATTGTATTCAAAGGAGGCGACTCCAGTGAGAAGTGCTTGTCCAGGTGAGAATCCTCAGGTGCTAACAAAGGAACTAGGGTTTTCAACCTTTATTGCTAACACTGCTTTAGATTTATTAACATAATTCAAGTCAACAGTAATCTTTTGGTTTTATGACGCATATGGAACATATTGCGTCGTAGGAAATAAATAGAAGCATTGGGGGCATCGTTTTGGTGTCATTTTATTATATACAAAGGTGTGAGAGGATTACGAAAGTGAGTAAGTTATATGGTATAAAATTTCAGAGGTGCAAGGTAAAGGCCAACCACAAAAAGTGGAAGGGCATTGATTATTTCTATTTACTGTATGATGACTTTCATTTCTGTTAATTTCAATACCTGTTCACTTATTTAAAATAGTCCCACAAAACTCCCCCAATTGTTAACGATTATTTAAGGAAGTATACACTCACTTTTATCAAAATATAAAAAAACCCTAAAGCCTTGGGTTAACAAGGACTTTAGGGCTTCTAAAAATACTCTTAGAAGAGTATTGCTATTAACGAGAGTAGAACTCAACGATTAGAGATTCGTTAATTTCAGCAGAAAGTTCTCCACGTTCTGGAAGACGAACGAATGTACCAACTTTTTTGTCTGCATCAAAAGAAAGATATTCAGGTACGAAGTTGTTTACTTCGATTGATTCGCTTACAACATTAAGGTTTTGAGATTTTTCACGAAGAGAAATTTCTTGACCTGGTTTTAAACGGTATGAAGGAATATCTACACGTTTACCATCAACCATAACGTGACCATGGTTAACTAATTGACGAGCTCCACGACGTGTGCGAGCAAGACCTAAACGGTAAACGATGTTATCAAGGCGAGTTTCAAGAAGAATCATGAAGTTTTCACCATGTTTACCTTGCATTTTACCAGCTTTATCAAATAGTGTACGGAATTGACGTTCGTTAACACCATAAGTGTGACGAAGTTTTTGTTTTTCTTGTAATTGAAGACCGTACTCTGTTAATTTTTTACGTTGGTTTGGACCGTGTTGTCCTGGTGCGTAAGGACGTTTTTCTAATTCTTTACCAGTACCGCTTAGTGAGATACCAAGACGACGTGATAATTTCCATGATGGACCTGTATATCGAGCCATGAATGACTCCTCCTTTTATTGGTTTTATTTTGTTGTAAAATAAGACCAGATGTATCCAAACTAGTAGACATTTTGTTTTCATGTATCATCGCCCATGCAGCCAAGGGTTACAGGATACACCATCTATAACTATAGAGGAACAAAATGAGCAATCTAGATCATACAACTGCTGCATTTATTTTACACAAATTCTATTGTAACTTTTTATAATTTGTAAGTCAACATATAATAAACTTTAAGTCATTAATTACATTGATATATAAAAGATTTTACTATTCTGATTAGTCGTATATTAATTGACAAATTATGTGAAGTATAGTCAAATAGAATTATAAAGAGTATGTGATAAAAGTAATGTATTTACACTTGGAAAGTTAAGAGGTGTTAAATGGATGGACGTTAAAATAGTGGAGCCTATAAAGAGCCGTATTTTAGATATTTGGTATGAAAATGTCTTTAATCATGAGTCTAGTTATGACTGGTTCGAAGATTTAAAAGAAATACTTTCCGAGTTTTTTAATGTTCAGGTGGCAAATTACTTCATATTTGATACAGATACATTTTTACAATTACAATGGAATCATTCATTAGCTAAAAAATTAAATGCAATTAAATGGTTTGAAGTCGAAGGATATTTTTGTGGTCAAGACTTTAATGAAATACCATTTTTACAAAAAAATAATTTGTCAGATGGCGAAGTATCTATTTTGTTAAGGGATGAAGAAAATAAACCCTTAGGCTTGTTAATAATGGAATCGACTCAAAAATGGAAGGAATTTTCCCAAACAACAGAAGTAATCAGTTTTATAACTAGTATTAGTACATTGGTTCAAAAAATAAAAAAAACCGTCTATTTAACACAGCAAGAACATCAATATCGAAACTTGTTCAATGTTACGAAGATGTTTTATTCAACACTTGATATTGGACAAATATTAGAAGGTACATTAAATGCTGTACAAGAGGCGTTTCCAAATTTTAAAGCAATCTTAATATTGTCCAATGATCAAGATCGAAAGACTTCGGTTCCGTATAAACTTTTTGACTATACATCTGAGAGACCAGCAACAGTTGAAGCATATGTTTCAGGGGAAATCACAACAGAGTTAGCAACAGATTTAGGAGCCCGTTTATTAAATGTACCTATTAAAGGGAAACAAGGTATCTATGGCATAATGCAATTGTCTACACCTCTGGATTATTTATTTTCAGTCAGACAAAAAGAATTTGCATCCTTACTTGCTACAGCAGCTGGAAATGCATTAGAAAATGCAAAACTATATATTCAATCACATAGATTAGTATCTGATTTGCAATTAATTAATGAAACCTCCCATAAGCTAAATATGAATCTATCTTTAGAAGATATGCTCTCCTTTTTACACAAACAATTTAATAAATCTTTTAAGCCTGAACAAATTGGGTTCGTTTTTTTAAACGACCAAGGGCCTGAAGTTTCTTCCGCCAGTTCAGAATTTTTTCATACATCGAATGGACAAGAATATATAAAATATGTAGTCAACCATTTTGGAAAAGTTCAGGATGCTCTGTTCATTGCAGATCTTAATAGACTAGCAGAACAAAAATTTGATTTCCAATCGCTCATTGCAATACCAATTAAAGAGCAAAATCTTATTACTGGATTTAGCATTGTGTTACATAAAGAACCGTATTTCTTTTCATTTGATAGCTTCAAATTAATGCAATCTCTCATACAGCATTCTTCTCTAGCGATTAGCAATTCTAAATTGCGTAATAAACTGCAGGAAATGGTGAATCGTGATCATTTGACTAATCTTTTTGCACGTAAATATTTAGATAAATACGTGGAAACGTCTATGAAAAATGACGAGCGTGGCGTCTTCATCCTCCTGGATATTGATAACTTTAAATTAGTCAACGATACACATGGCCACCAGGTTGGAGACGAAATACTGAAGCAAATCGCGAGTGTTATTAAAAAGCGAACAGAAGGAATTGGTATTGGAGCAAGATGGGGTGGAGAGGAACTAGCTGTATATTTGTCTCAAATGACGATTGAAGAAGGCATAGAAGAGTCCAAAAACATAATTAAATTAATTCCTGACAATACAAATCCGAGTGTAACTGTATCCATTGGAGTTTGCGGATGGGATAAAAATGAGCTTCCTTCTTTTCATCATTTGTTCCATAATGCAGATACAGCTCTATATGAAGCGAAAAATAGTGGTAAAAACCAATTACGTATTTATAAGGCATCTTCACTTTAACAAGGTGAAGATGCCTCAGACTGTTGACAAACGCTCGCATTCTTCGTTGCTTGCTCCTGCGCAAAGCTCGTCGCAAACAAGAGCGTTTGCACTTCGTTGTAAGCTCATGAACTCAAGTTCTATTCGCTTCCGCCTAGTGCTGGCGCGCCTCGAATGACAAGCGTTTTCAAGACAGTCTGAAATGAACCCTACTAAATTTGTCTACAACCCGAGGCATCTTCACTTTAACAAGGTGAAGATGCCTATCTTTTTTATTTTATTCATTGTAAAATAAATGTAAGCGTTTACAAAGGAGTGTATTTGCATGACAAATGAAAAGCTACAAAAGGAAACATTATACATTCATAAGGGATATAATTCGGACCAGCATCAAGGTAGTTTATCTGTACCTCTTTATCAAACTTCTACCTTTGCATTTGAAACAGCAGAGCAAGGTGCTAGAAGATTTGGAGGTGAAGAAGCTGGTGGAATCTATTCAAGACTTGGTAATCCAACTGTTCACGTCTTAGAAGAACGAATGGCGGCTCTTGAATATGGGGAAGGGGCATTGGCTTTTGGATCTGGAATGGCAGCAGTTAGTACTATATTAGTTCATTTAACAAAAGCAGGAGATCATATTCTTTGTACTCGAGGAATTTACGGTTGTACATTTGGTCTCTTGAACATTTTAAAGGAAAAATATAATATCTCGCATGACTTATCCTTATTAGCAAGCGAAGAAGAAATTGAGGCAGCTATTAAACCGAATACTACTTGCATTTATATCGAAACACCGATTAATCCAACTATGGAAATTGTGGATCTTGAACTAATTACAAAAGTAGCTAAAAAACATGGAATACAAGTAGTAGTCGATAACACTTTTAGTTCACCTTATTTACAAAATCCTTTGCAGCTAGGTGCAGATTTTGTTTTGCATAGTGCGACAAAGTATATTAATGGGCATGGAGATGTTATTGCGGGAATTTTAGTAGGTAAACAAAAACAGGAAATAGAAGCGATACGAATGTCTATTCAAAAAGATTTTGGTGGAATCATATCCCCATTTGATGCATGGTTACTGATCAGAGGATTGAAAACGCTACATGTTAGAATGGATAGACATACTAAAAATGCGGAGGATATTTTGTCCTTTTTAAAAACGTGTGAGTTGGTAGAAAACATCTACTACCCTTATGATAATCAGAATCCTCAATTTGAGATAGCTAAAAAGCAAATGAAAGCTGGAGGAGGACTTATTTCATTTACGGTTCAAGGCGGTCTAAAAAGTGCTCAAAAGCTAATGAATGAACTACGTTTAATTAAAATTGCAGTTAGTTTAGGAGATGCAGAAACATTAATACAGCATCCCGCTACGATGACCCATTCAGTAGTACCTGAAAAAGAAAGAATGGAGATGGGAATTACAGATGGTTTACTACGCTTATCTGTTGGTCTAGAGAATTCTACTGATCTAATAGAAGACTTGCAGATAGCTTTCTCCAAACTAAAAAGCTGAGGGATATCCCTCAGCTTTTTTATGATTAGGTACGCATACTACACGGCTGTGCGATTATGCATGCTACGACTAAGCTTTCAATGACGAGTCATTTTGCCTCTCTCATCCGTATGAAGTCTATAGAATTTGACTTTTTATATAAGCTCTTTCAATCGTTGAAACGGCTCCCTTTCCGCGGGCGTTGCCTTAGCCTCCTAGGTCAACACGATGTTGGTCATGCAATCGTTGCCGCAAAAGTTCTTTTGCGACGAGCTTTGCGCAGGAGCAGGATGCCGCGAACTTAGATTGCCTTCCCCTGAACTGTGGGGTCTTCGGCAAACGCTATTCCCACAGGAGTATCATCTTTTTCAACGATTTTCTATAAATACTAATTGTAAAAATATAAGGAATAAAAACTTGCCCTATTAATGGCATAAAGGTTTTCTAATTGAAAAGCGGATAATAGTTGATTGGAGTGGAAGGCGGCGACTCCAGCCGGAATTTTCTGCACCGAAAGCGAAGCGAAATTAATTTTTGCGACGAGCTTTGCGCAGGAGCATTGTTTTTTGCGACGAGCTTTGCGCAGGAGCAAGGGAAGCGGCTGAAGCCATGCCGGCGGAACGCGTCCGCCTGGAACCGATAGTATCCATTTAAATTTTATCTAATCAACAGTTTTTTATATATGTTTTACTAAAATTTGTACGAATTGCTCTAAACCTTGCTTATCCTGTTCGGAAAAACGATTTTTAATAGGACTATCGATATCAAGTACACCTAACAGTTCGCCGTTTTTCTTAATTGGAACAACAATTTCTGACTGAGATGCCGCATCACAAGCGATATGACCTGGAAAAGCATGTACGTCAGGAACAATTACTGTTTCTTTCGTATTTGCTGCTGTTCCACAAACCCCTCTACCAATAGGTATTCTTACACATGCAGGCAAACCTTGAAATGGTCCTAACACTAGTTCCCCGTCTTCCATCAAATAAAAGCCTACCCAGTTAATTTGGTCGAAAAATTGATTTAAAAGTGCCGATGCATTGCTTAAATTGGCGATTGCATTTGTTTCGCCTTCTAATAATGCATCTAATTGCTTGCTTAACATCGTATAATTTGCAGATAAATCTTCTGAATACGTTGATTGAGTAAACATGATTATTCTCCATTCTCTATATATTTATTTACTTCGTTATAAAATTGATGTAAATCTTTTACTTGATGCGCATCTGACCCAAAAACCAATTCAATTCCTAACTCTTTTGCCAACATAATGTAGGAAGGAGGAGGATAGCTTTCTAAACAATACGTTTTTGCCAGACCAGCGCTATTTACATCCAATTGAAGGTGTTGATTTTTCATTTCTTTTAAAATAGATACGATAGCATCGTGATCATCTACTTTTTCTGTTAAGGCATGTTGGAATTTATGTATTAGCGTAATATGACCAATTCTTTTTGGTTTAAATTTTCCTAAATCACTCGTTATTGAATCCATGAGTGTTTTATAATACAATTTGTACATAGACATCGGATTTCCAACTTGTTGAGCGAATTCTAAATAAGTAGCCTTGGAATAGTCGATACATGTATATTTATTTTCAAAACGCAAAAAGTGAACAGATAAGATAGAATCATCTAAATATTTACCATACGTATTTAAAAAAGAAGTTGTTTCTTCTTCAAAGCCTGAAATAAAATCTACTTCCAACCCCGTTGAAATAATAATATCTTTTTCATATTGTTTTTTCAAATCATGTATATCAGACAAATATGATTCGAGCCTAGTGAATTCCATCCCACTGTCTTGCTCGGGAGTAGGGTCGATGAAATTTTTAGGTAATGGGGCATGTTCTGTAAACGTCATTTCTTGGAACCCGTTTTGAATCGCTTTTTCAATGTATAAGTGAAAAGAATCGAGTGTACCATGAGGACAATATGGTGAATGAATATGGCCATCTTTTCTCAAAAAATATACCTCCAATTGAATAAAATACAATTATTTCAAAGAATTCATTGCTTTTCTCTTGTTTTATGAAACAATAACATAAAAAGAATGGTAAAATATATAGTAATAGTTAAAATAGAACTCTTGATCTTGGAACGGGGGCTTACGATGAAGTATATCATCCCAGTGGTTATTATACTTTTAGTCATTGCAGTTTTTGCATTTATTATAAGACGAAAACATAATACTGAAATTGAACGGTTAGAACATGAAAAACACCAGATACAGAATAAACCGATTTTAGAAGAAATGACGAAAGTAAAACAGCTGAACATGAATGGTCAAACGGAAGAAATGTTTGAGCGTTGGAGGAATACATGGACAGAGGTAATGGATGTACTGATGCCTAAAATTGATGTTCTATTATTTGATGCGGAAGAAAACGTGGACAAGTTTTTCTTTATAAAGGCTTCCAAGACTGAAAAAGAAATTCAGTCATTAATTACTTCATGTGATCAGAAAATGTCTACGATTCTAAAAGAACTAGAAGAATTAATTGGTAGCGAAGAAAAGAATCGCATTGAAATGGAACAGTTGAAAGAACAGCATCGCGCTGCTAGAAAAACGTTACTTGCACATCAGTATTCATTTGGGGATGCAGTTCCAGTACTTGAGGCTAAATTAGAATCATTTAATCCTCATTTTGAAGAATTTGATAAATTGACAGATTCAGGAAATTATTTAAGCGCTCGTGAGATTGTCATATCTGTACAAAATGAAGGACAAAAGTTTTTTCATATTTTACATGATATCCCTACAGTGCTATCAGAAATTCAACACAAGATCCCTGCAAGTATTCACGAATTAAGAAACGGTCAAAAGGAAATGGAAGAGAGCTCTTATTACTTGCAACATCTAGAAATGACAGCAAAATTAGATGCTATAGAAGAAGAACTAAAAGTTTTGAAAGAAGCTATTGTTGAACTAAAAGTGACCAAAACAATTGAACGTGTAGAAGAAATAAAAGATGAAATTGAAACTTTCTATGATTTACTTGAAAAAGAAGTATTAGCAAAAAAATACGTAGACCAGCATAAAGAAAAAACGGCTGATCGTCTTAGAGAAGTTACATCCGTAACTCTTGCAGTAAACGAAGAAGCAACCTACGTGCAACAAAGTTACCGTTTACCAGAAAAAGAGGCAGAGATTCCTCAAAGCTGTTTAAAAGAGTTAGAAGAGTTGCAAAAGAAATTTGAGTTACTTTCTAGCCGGGTTGAGGAAGAAAAATCTGCTTATTCTAGTCTTCAAGAAGAATTGAACGAAATTGCAGAAGATATTGACCGTTTATATGAAGAACAAGATCGATTTGCAAATAGTTTAAAAAACCTTCGAATTGATGAAAACAAAGCTCGCGCGAAACTAGAGGAATTAAAAAATTTGTTGCACGATACAGACCGAATGTTACAAAAAGCTAATATCCCTGGAATTCCAGAGGATATGGATGTTCGCTTAGAAGAAGCGGAAGAACATATTTATGTAGCGATGCAAAGCCTGCAAGAAGTTCCTCTCAACATGTCTTTAGTCGAAAATTATTTATCAAAAGCTGAAGCTTGTATGGAAGAAGTGCATCAAAAGGCAAAGGAAATGCTTGAAAATGTATTATTAACAGAAAAGATAATACAATATGGAAACCGATATCGCGCAAATCATCCAAATGTTCACATGCGCTTACTGGAAGCAGAAGAAGCATTTAGACAACTTAGATATGCAAAAGCTTTGGAAGATGCTGCAACTGCGGTTGAAGAGGTTGAACCGGGTGCTTTAAAGAAAATTGAAGTTCTAGTGAAAGAAGACGCTTGGCGTACATAATTCAGAAGGTTTCAGAAATACTTTCAAACTTTGTAGCTGCTGCAAAAATCTTATTTCAGTAAGAAGCACTTCAACGGAGAAGTGTTTTCATACAGTTTAACAACGATCTATTTAATTTTTTTAGACTTTGTATACTAATGTGAACCGCCTCACACTATTGTGAAGGTGGTTTTTTTCCGAAAAGGAGGGTATAACACATGATTTATTTTGATAATAGTGCTACAACTAAAGCACATAAAGAAATAATGGATACATTTATATCGGTAAATGAAAATTTTTGGGCAAATCCTGCATCTATCCATGAATTTGGGCATCATACAAATGAATTGCTACAATCAGCAAGAACACAAGTTGCAGATGTACTAAAAACTGCAAGCGAAAAAATATATTTTACATCTGGTGGAACAGAATCGAATAATTTAGCCATATTCGGTTTAGCAAATAAATATAAACTGCGTGGTAATCATATTCTCATATCAGAAATCGAACATCCTTCTATATTAGAAGCAGCAAGAATGCTTCAACAGCAAGGATTTATTGTGGAAGAAATTCCTATCAATAAGGATGGGGTTATTTCTATAGTCGATTTAAAAACATTAATTCGTAAAGATACAATTTTAGTTAGTGTTATGCATGTTAACAATGAAATAGGATCTATCCAACCGATAAATGAAATATCCGCACTTATTAAATCAAATAGTCGAGCTGTATTTCATATGGATGCCGTTCAAAGCTTTGGAAAGATGCTTGTAAATTTTGATGAGCAACATGTCGATGCTATTACTATTTCTTCTCATAAAATTCATGGTCTCAAAGGTTCGGGACTTCTAGCATTAAAAAATTCGATAGAAATTGATCCAATTATATATGGAGGCGGACAAGAATCTGGGATTAGAAGCGGAACAACGCCAGTTCCTCTTGCTGTAAGTACTGCAAAAGCAGTAAGATTAGCGAGTATTAATCTTAAGGAACATATAGAAAGCTTAAAAAAAATGACAGAGGAACTTAAGCGTTTTTTAAAAACATTTTCTTCCATAAAAATCATTTCCCCGGAAATAAGAGCACCTCATATCATTTCTTTTTCAGTGAAAGGTGTAAAAGGAGAAGTATTTATAAATGCTTTGCAAAAGGAAGACGTCATTGTCTCTACAAGCAGTGCATGTTCATCTAAACAAACGAAAACGAGTCATGTATTAAAAGCTATGCATCTAGAAGATGACTATATTAAAGGTGTCATTAGATTGAGTCTTTCGTATACGAATACAGATACTGAAGTGGAGCAATTTAAAAAAATATTTACGAAAGTAATGAATGTAATAAAAGGAGACATAAAAAGATGAAATGGGAAAAAATATTAGTTCGATACGGTGAATTATCAACAAAGGGTAAAAACAGAAAGGCATTCATTACACATCTTAGAAACAATATAAAATTTTCATTTGTTGATTTACCTAATGTAAAAATCACAGCTGAAAGAGATCGAATGTTTCTTAGCTCGAAAGAGGATGCAGAAATTGATGAACTGATCAAACGTCTTCCAAAAATATTTGGTATTCAATCATTCAGCCCAGTTGCTTCTTGTACGCAAGAACTGGAGGATATAAAAGAAACTGCTATAAAGATTATCGACAGTTTAGACTACGAAGATAAAACATTTAAAGTAACGGTAAAGCGTACCGATAAACGATTCCCACTAGATACGTACGAACTTCAAAGAGAAGTTGCAAATCATGTGCTAAGACAATTTACTACCTTAAAAGTGCAAATGAAAAAGCCAGAAATTGAATTACGAATTGAAGTTTTATCAGATGCAGTATACATGATGGCACAAGTTATACCTGGTGCTGGTGGAATGCCTCTTGGTTCCAATGGTCGCTCATTGTTGATGCTCTCTGGAGGAATCGATAGTCCTGTAGCAGGCTATATGTTATTGAAACGTGGAGTTCGATTAGATGCAATTCACTTCCATAGTCCACCTTTTACAAGTGAACGTTCAAAAGAAAAAGTGATGGATTTAGCCAATCAATTAAGTCATTTTGGCGCAACAGTAAGATTGCATGTCATTCCTTTTACCGCAATCCAACAAAGTATTCAAGCTCAAATACCCGATAATGTATCAATGACAACGACTAGAAGAATGATGTTGAAAATCGCTGATCTTGTAAGGGAAGAAATTGGAGCACTAGGAATAGTCACAGGTGAGAGCTTAGGACAAGTTGCAAGCCAAACATTAGAAAGCTTAACAGCAATAAATGCAGTATCCACAACACCAATTTTTAGACCACTTATTTCTTTTGACAAACTTGAAATAATTGATATAGCTCGAAGTATTGGGACATATGAGACCTCTATATTGCCTTATGAAGATTGTTGTACAATTTTCACTCCATCCTGTCCAAAAACAAAGCCAAAGCTTGAAAAAGTGGAATACTATGAAAGCTTTAAGGATTTTGATGAATTGATAAAAGAAGCAGTAGAGAATAGAGAAGTGTTTTCATTTCCAAGTAAAAAGAAAAACGAGTTTGAAAATCTGCTTTAATAATTAACAAAATATACCTCATCGCCTTGTGTATGATTTAAAAGAAATCGACCAATCTATATTCACAAGGAGGTGAGAGACATGCCAAACAACAATTCTTCAAACCAACTTTTAGTACCAGGAGTAAGACAAGCACTTGATCAAATGAAATATGAAATTGCTCAAGAGTTTGGAGTACAACTTGGGGGAGAAGCATCATCGCGTGCCAACGGATCCGTAGGCGGAGAAATCACTAAGCGATTAGTTGCTCAAGCTCAACAACAAATGAATGGTTTCAGCAAATAAGAAAACAACGGACCGGTAGCTTAGGCTGCCGGTTTTTTATTTTGGCTAATTTTTTTATAAATAAAGGTTTCTGAAAATTAATTTTATATATAAAACTCAGTTAATTTCCTTTATAATTAAAGTGTATAAAAAGGAGGAGTTAGGATGAATAAACAAGACTTAATTGCACCTCAAAATTATAACCTAGTTAGTGAATTTGAAAAATATAGTAAAGATGAAAGTAAGCTAGCACTTATTTGGGAATCCGATAAGGGTGAAGTGAAGACTAGTACATATAATCAACTAATGAAAAGATCAAATAAAATAGCAAATCTTTTTGGACGAAAAGGTCTCCAAAAAGGTGATGTAGTATTAATCATGGTTCCTCGATTAATAGAGGCTTACGAAGTTTATATCGCAGCATTAAAAGCGGGGTTAGTTGTAATACCGAGTTCAGAAATGCTTCGAGCAAAGGATATTGAATATCGTCTTGTGCATAGTGAAGCAAAAGCTATAATTGCATATGAGCCATTTTTAGACCAATTCGATGATGTCTCTCACTTAGATGAAAAATTACTATTAGTAATAGGTGAAAGTAAAGATAACTGGGTATCACTAACAAATGAAATTGTAGCAGAATCAGATGAGTTTCAAGTAGTAGATACTTTAAAGGATGATATGGCATTTCTATCTTATACAAGTGGTACAACTGGAAATCCAAAAGGTGTAGTGCATACACATGGCTGGGCTTTTGCACATTTAAAAACATCTGCTCCAAATTGGCTTGGGATTCAAGAAGGTGATATTGTTTGGGCAACGGCTAGTCCGGGATGGCAAAAATGGATTTGGAGTCCGTTCCTTGCAACTTTAGGAAGTGGTGCGATTGGTTATGTTTATAATGGGAAATTTGATCCAAATACGTATTTAAAAAATATGCAAGAGAAAAAAGTAAATGTTCTTTGCTGTACACCCACTGAATACCGAATTATGGCTAAAGTAGATGGATTAAAAGATTATGATCTTTCCTCACTTCACAGTGCTGTTTCAGCAGGGGAGCCTTTGAATAGAGAAGTTATTGAAACATTTGATCGATTATTCAATTTAGAAGTACGAGACGGCTACGGTCAAACAGAAAATACATTATTAGTTGGAACAATGAAAGGGACAGAAGCTCGTCCTGGTTCTATGGGAAAACCTACTCCTGGAAATACAGTAGAAATAGTGAATGAATTTGGAGAAATTTGTGCTCCAGGAGAAGTTGGAGATATTGCAGTGCATATAGAAACTCCAGCTCTATTTAAAGAGTATTTAAAGGATCCAGAACGAACATCTATGCAATTTAGAGGAGATTACTATATTACAGGCGACCAAGCGAAAAAAGATGAGGATGGATATTTTTGGTTTGAAGGTAGAGGAGACGATATCATTATTAGCTCTGGTTATACCATTGGACCATTCGAAGTGGAAGATGCACTTACAAAGCATCCTGCTGTTCAAGAATGTGCAGTTGTTGGAAGTCCAGATGAGCTTAGAGGAACGATCGTAAAGGCATTTGTTGTTTTACGTGATTCATCCATTCAAGGCACTGAGGAACTAGTGAAAGAACTTCAAGAGCATGTGAAATCCATGACAGCGCCATATAAATATCCGCGTGAAATAGAATTTATCAAGGAATTACCAAAAACTACTTCCGGTAAAATTAGAAGAATAGAGTTAAGACAGCAAGAACAACAACTCAAAACTAAATAATAAATTAGCACGGAGAATAATATGTTCTCCGTGCTTTTTTGTCTGACTGGATGAATATGTCCATTTACTTCAGTGAAGTAAAGTATTATAATGTTTCTTGTGTTTCGAGTTCCTAAATATGTGGGGTGATAGTTTTGCAAAATGAAGAAAAACAAGGGATAGTAATCGTAGCTGTTGCCTATATTTTTTGGGGTTTTATGCCAATATATTGGAAGTTGCTTTTGGATGTTTCCAGCGACGAAATCTTAGCAAGTCGAGTAATATGGTCCTTTATATTTACGTTTTTAGTAGTAATTCTAATGAAGAACTTTCGGGTATTAATAAGTGATTTAAAAGAACTTTGGAAAAATAAGAAAGCCTTTTGGAGTCTTGTTCTAGCTTCTTACTTAGTAACGGGTAATTGGTTTACATACATATTTGCAGTAAATGCAGGATACATTGTTCAAACAAGTCTAGGTTATTATATTAACCCATTAATTTCAGTGCTATTAGGTATTATTTTTTTAAAAGAAAAATTATCAAGAGCCCAGCAGCTTTCCGTACTTATAGCGGCTGCAGGAGTGGCAATTTTAACTGTCTCCTATGGAGAAATCCCATGGATTGCTTTTATTTTGGCGTTAACATTTGCTTTTTATGGACTAATTAAAAAAAGTTTAACGATTGATCCATTGAGAGGATTAACTCTAGAAACTTTGTTCGTTTTACCAGTGGCTCTTATATATTTTGGCTATTTGTTAATTACTGATAAAGCAGTCTTTTTTCATTCTAGTACTCCTACAATGATATTGTTAGCTTTTACTGGTGTAGCAACTGCGGTACCGCTTGTGTTGTTTGCCAAAGGTACTAAAACGATGCCACTTTATATGTCTGGTTTTCTTCAATACATAGCTCCGACTCTCATGTTGGTTATCGGAGTTTTTATATATGACGAAACGTTTAGTAAAATTGAATTCATATCATTTTCCTTTATTTGGCTTGCGTTAATCTTATTTACTGCATCAAAAATTGTAGAGGTACGAAAAAAACAGGTAGTGCTTTGACTACCTGTTTCTATTTATAAAAAGCTTTATTTACTCCACGTAATATGTTGAGAAGATCTAGACGTAAGTTTCTATTCTGTTGAGAATCTATTGAATATATCTACAACGAACAAGCCAAAGAAAGCAGAACACGGAAGTGTGCTTGCCGCACGCTACGCATGAGCCTCCGCAGGATGAGTTGCTCCTTCGTCTCTCTCCCATCCTTTACGGGGTCTCATTCTTCACGCTCTTGCGGCGTGTAAGGCACACTTCCTAGATATATCCTTTAATACAGTACTATTTCATTAGAAGAATTAGACCCAGCACTTTGTTTTGAAGGTAAAACAACATGCCCTTATAAAAAAGAACGTTTTACTTTTTCCCAGTAGCTATTATCTTTTAATTTTACGGTTTTGATGATTTTATTGCTTAAAGCAATAGAGACAGTTTCTACATGCTGTATGCTTAAAGCTTCGTTGTCGGTGCTCATAGATGGATAATCATTCCAATCCTTATGTAAACGGAGTTCGAGAGATCTATTGCCGCTCAATATAAAAGAAGTGCCAAGAGTTCTGAATTCATTGCTATTGACGGAAGCAATCTCTGTTACTTGGATACAAGGGAGAAGTGGATCTACAACTGCACCGTTTAACGATTTGTTGTAGGCAGAGCTTCCAGTTGGTGTTGAAATAACCATGCCATCTCCTCTAAACGTCTCGAAGAGCTTATCATCAATAATAATATCTAATACAAATGTTTTTATGATATTGGATCGAATCGCAAACTCATTTAAACAATAAAATTTTGGATTATGATTGACCGATATTTCCATTAACGGATATTTTCGAACTTTTATTTGATCATTTAATACTGCATCTGCCATCGCTTCTATATCTTCTATTAAAAAGTCACAGTACATACTTAATGTGCCAGTTGTTGATATTCCAGCATAAAGACAATCTTGACGAAAACCAGTTTTGCGAACGGCCTGCAAAAAAGATCCATCTGTTCCAATACTAACAATAATAGAAGCATCTTGGTGGTTGTCTACAACCTGAAAGCCGTACGATTGAATCGCATCTGCTAAAACATCTTTTTTTTCTAATGATTCTATGTCATTCTTAGTATAAAGAAATATTGTATTTCTTGAGGTCATTAAGCTTTCTCCTTTTAATTAAATAATATTTTTGTCATATGAAATTAATTAGAAGTATGTGATCTTCTGTATATGCATTTATTTTAACATTTCATGAAACATTTAGACATTTTTTTCGTATGTAAGAATGTAAACAAAAGGAGGAACAAGGTATATGAATATGAAACGTTGGTTTGCCATTTTAGGGGCATCCGTATTATTAGCAGTTTCTATTTTTGTCAATACGTTATCGAGTGCATTTTCGACGGATTGGACAGCAATGATGGAGGAGTTTGCATCAGTTTCAAGCTCTGAATTTTATGAAACAGTAATTGAAGAGGGTAATATGAATGAGCGTGTTGCACTCCTTACAGTAAATGGAGTTATACAGGATACAGGAAGTACTGGATCACTTTTTGCTACGGAGACTTATAACCATCAATTCTTTTTAGAGCAATTAGAACAAGCGAAAACAGACGAATCAGTTAAAGCTATCGTACTTCAAGTAAACTCTCCTGGTGGTGGAGTAGTTGAATCAGCGCAAATTTATAAAGAAATTAGAGAGATACAAGAGGAAGCTGGTAAGCCGGTTTATGTTTCGATGGGCAGTATGGCAGCATCTGGTGGTTATTATATCTCAGCATCTGCGGATAAAATTTTTGTAAACAAAGAAACAATTACAGGATCAATCGGTGTAATTATGCAAAGTGTCAATTATGGTAAGCTTGCAGAGAAATACGGTGTAGAATTTGTTACCATCAAATCAGGTCCATATAAGGACATTATGAGCCCATCAAGAGAGATGACAGAAGAAGAGAGAGAACTGTTACAGGTCATGTTGAACGACTCCTATGAGGATTTTGTAGATATTATCGAACAAGGACGTAATATGACGGAGGCTGAAGTTAAAAAAGTAGCGGACGGAAGAATAGTAAATGGTCGTCAAGCAGTTGAAGCAGGATTAGCAGATGAAATTGGATTTATAGAAGATGTAATTCAAGCGATCAAAACAGACAATGATTTGGAAGATGCAGAGGTTTTTGAATATGGATACTCGCCAAGCTTTTCTTCATTGTTTGCGATGAAGGCACAATCATTCTTTGGTGTTGATATGGAGTCTAAATTAATCGGTAAACTGATTGCAGATAATAGTGCACCTCGCATGATGTATTTATACGGTGAATGATAAGGAGGGAATATGATGAGTGAAATTGAACAGCCAGAAGAACGTATTGTGCAAGTAAGTGAAGCTCCAACTCAACCAGTCACTAAGCCAACTGATCAATTTGAGCACAAAGCGGCAGGCTTTTGGATACGTTTTTGGGCATATGTAGCGGACCTGTTAGTTTTGGCTTCTATTGGAATGTTACTAATAAAACCTATTTTCCGTTTACTTTCATTGGAGATAAATGATCCTACTTGGTATGCTCCTTTTACGTTAATTACATCAATTATATTTTATGCTTATTTCGTGTTGATGACGAAATTTTTCAACCAAACAGTTGGAAAAATGATTTTTGGTATTAAAGTAATCACAAAGGATCGAGAAAAGTTAAAATGGAGTACGGTTTTATTTAGAGAATGGGTTGGTAGAATTATCTCGGTGATTCCACTAAATATTCCATATCTTGCAGTTGCTTTTACTCCTAAAAAGCAAGCTATTCACGACTTTATTGCAGATACTTTAGTAGTACACGAAGCTGTATATGATAAAACTCAGAAAGTTGAATATACATGTCCTCCTGCTGCAAAAGAGTTGCAAGAGCAGAACATATTCTAGTAAGATGAAGATATTGAAAAAGGAGGCTACATATTTATGGCTCAAGTAACATTTAAAAACAATCCAGTAACTTTAGTTGGAAAAGAAGTAGTAGTTGGAGAAAAGGCGCCAGACTTTACAGTTCTAGCAAATGATTTATCACCAGTAACACTTCAAGACTCTGCTGGTAAAGTTCGTTTAATAAGTGTAGTTCCTTCCCTTGATACAGGAGTATGTTCTACACAAACAAACAAATTCAATCAAAGTGCTGCTAGTTTAGGTGAAGATGTAGTAATCTTAACAATTTCAGTAGATTTACCATTCGCTCAAAAACGTTGGTGCGGAGCTAATGCTGCTGACGCAATTCAAACTCTATCTGATCACCGTGACCTTTCATTTGGTAGAGCATACGGTGTTTATATGGAAGAACTACGATTACTAGCTCGTTCTGTTTTTGTAGTCGATAAAAATGACGTGGTTACTTACGCTGAATACGTTAGCGAAGGTACCGATCATCCAGACTATGAAAAAGCATTAGAAGCGGTTAAAGCATTAACGAACAAATAAAACATTTAAGCCCACTCTTAGAGTGGGTTTTACTATGAGGGATAAATATGCACACAAATGTAGAAAAAATTTTTACGTTTATCGATCAAGAGAGTAGCTTTATAGAAGAACAAGCATCTGTTACCTATTTAGAGGGAGTTATTTATGCACTGGAATTATGGTTAACAGACAAAAAAACGCCTTCCATCATTAATACTAGCAAGGAGCAAATAAGAAAAGCTGTACAACTGGCGATACTTAAAGGTATGAAAAAATCTGCTCAAGTCAATCATCAAATGACCCCAGATGCGATTGGATTACTAGTAGCTTATTTTGTGAAGGAAATGTCGAAAGACAAAAAGGAATTGGCAATTTTAGACCCTGCCTTAGGAACAGGTAATTTACTTTATACAGTAATGAATGCATTACCAACAGAGAACCATGCATTTGGAGTGGAAATTGATGATTTGTTAATCCAGTTGGCTGCACAAACAGGAGAGTTATTAAGTTGCGACGTACAACTATTTAGACAAGATGCTCTACAGCCTTTACTAATCGATCCTGTTGATATTGTTGTAAGTGATCTGCCAGTTGGATATTATCCTGATTCAGAATCAGCAAAAGACTACTTCCTACATAGTGAAGAAGAGATGTCTTATGCACATCACTTGTTTATCGAGCAGTCGATGAAACATGTGAAACCAGGTGGCTTGTTATACTTTTTAGTACCTGAAACAATTTTTGAATCGAAACAAGCTCCAAAACTGCATAAATTCTTGAAAGACAATGGTTGGATTCAAGCTGTTATCCAATTACCGTCAACTATTTTCAAATCAAAAGGACAAGAAAAAAGCTTATTAATCATACAAAAGAAAAATGAGACTTTAAAAGCTCCAAGAGAAGTTTTACTTGCAAAAGTACCTAATATGTCGAACAAAGAAGCAATGGAACTCTTTTTTAAGAAAATTGACATATGGCAAGAAGAAAACGCTAAATAATGATTGTTGCTCGCTCCTTCTGTGAAAGGTACAATTAACGTACTAGAATATAGAAGGGGCGTTTTTTTATGGCAAATATTTTAGCAATTAATGCAGGAAGTTCTTCTTTAAAGTTTCAATTGCTCAAAATGCCAGAAGAAGAAGTAATTGCAAAAGGGTTAATCGAGCGAATTGGTTTGAGCGAGCCAATTTTTACGATGACGACAGAAAGTGGACGTACTCAATTAATTGAACATGTTGAAAACCATACACAAGCTGTCAAATTAATCATTCGGCAGCTGTTAGAAAAAGATGTCATTCACTCTTTAGAGGATATCCACGGAGTTGGACATCGTGTTGTTCATGGTGGGGAAGTCTACAGTGATTCTATACTGATCGATGAAAAGGTTATGGATAAATTAGATGAGCTATCTGAGCTGGCACCATTACATAATCCAGCAAATATTACAGGTATACGTGAGGTTGCGAAAGAATTACCGCATGTTCCTGCTGTAGCAGTTTTTGATACTGCCTTTCATCAAACAATGCCAGAGAGCTCATACTTATATTCCATTCCTTATGACTATTATAAGAAGTATGGCATCCGTAAATATGGTTTCCATGGGACCTCTCATAAGTTTGTTGCTTATCGTGCAGCAGAGATGTTAAATCGACCTATTGAGACTACACGATTTATATCTTGCCATTTAGGTAATGGAGCAAGTATCGCTGCTATCAATCGTGGAAAATCAATCGATACCTCAATGGGATTCACACCTCTTGCCGGAGTAACGATGGGTACAAGATCGGGGAATCTCGACCCAGCACTCATCCCTTATTTAATGGAAAAGACGGGTAAAAGCGCAGAAGAAGTTCTAGATATATTAAATAAAAAATCTGGTATGCTAGGAGTATCTGGATTTTCCAGTGATCTTCGTGATATCGTTAACGAGGCTTCTAAAGGAAATGATCGTGCTCAGTTAGCCCTAGATGTATTTGCAAATCGTATTCACAAATATATTGGCTCTTATGCTGCTCGAATGAATGGAGTAGACGCAATAATATTTACTGCAGGTATCGGAGAGAATAGCTCGGTCATTCGAGAAAAAGTTTTAAGTGGACTACAATTTATGGGTGTTTATATGGATCCTGATTTAAACAAAATACTTGGAAAAGAAACGTTTATAAATTACCCACATTCACCAGTAAAAGTAATTGTTATTCCGACGAATGAAGAGATAATGATTGCGAGAGACACGATGAGATTGGCGGAATTATAAAAAAGGTAACCCAAGGGCTACCTTTTTTTATTTAACTTTCTGTTTCTTCTGTACGAACTACTAGAACATCACATTTTGAGGAGCGAACGATGTATTCAGATACACTACCGATAAGGAAGCGTTCTACTGTGTTTAAACCAGTTGCCCCACAGATGATTAAATCTGCTTCTACTTTGTTTGCGATGTCTTTTGAAATCATTGTTTTTGGTGAGCCATACTCAACGATTATGTTCACATTTGCAACGCCGCCTGCAAGAGCTTCTTTTTTATATCCATCTAATAATTCTTCCGCAAAAACTTGAGCTCGTTCAGCGATAGAGCGGTCATAAGCCTCGATTGCAGCAAATGATCTTGTATCAATAATGTTAATCAAGTTTAAAGTGGCATTGTTTCTTGCTGCAATGGATACAGATTTTTTAAAAGCAAGCTCCGCCTCTTTAGAACCATCTACTGCAACTAGAATTTGTTTGTATTTTAATGTCATAATTAAAACCTCCTATTCTTGTTTTATATATATATTTCGTGATTTCTTTTTGTATTCCTTCTACTTAGAGTAAGATTTTAAGAACAACTTGTGAACTTATCCATATAATTATTATTTTATTGAAGTAATTTTCCTATATAAATGTTAAAATGGAAGTGTTTTAAAACGTTTTCATTTTTATTACTTAAAATATGTACATAAGGGGATATGGAAATGCGTATTGGTGTACCAAAAGAAACTAAAAATAACGAAAATCGTGTCGCTATGACGCCTGCAGGTGTTGTTACTTTAAAACATCACAATCATGAAGTTATTATTGAAACTGGAGCGGGATTAGGTTCAAGTTTTACTGATGAGGATTATATAGCAGCAGGTGCAACAATTGTAAATACTGCACAAGAAGCATGGAATCAAGAAATGGTTATGAAAGTAAAAGAACCAACTCATGATGAGTTTCATCTGATTAAAGAAGAATCCATCCTTTTTACTTATCTACATTTAGCACCTGAAGAAGATTTGACAAAGGTCCTATTAGAAAAGAAAGTAACTGCTATTGCTTACGAAACGGTTCAACTTCCGAATAATTCATTACCACTATTAACGCCAATGAGTGAAGTTGCTGGTCGTATGGCAACACAAATTGGTGCTCAATATTTAGAGAAAATTAATGGCGGTAAAGGAATTTTACTTGGTGGTGTTCCAGGAGTACCACGTGCGAAAGTTGCAGTTGTTGGTGGGGGAATTGCTGGAACAAATGCAGCTCACATAGCTGTAGGTATGGGTGCACAAGTTACAATCATCGATTTAAATCCTGATCGTCTTCGTCAGTTAGAAGATTTATTTGGTAGTAATGTTCAAACATTAATTTCAAATCCTTATAATATCGGACAAGCAGTAAAAGAAGCAGACTTAGTAGTGGGAGCAGTTTTAATTCCTGGTGCAAAAGCTCCAAAACTTGTTTCAGAAGAGATGATTAAATCGATGTCTCCTGGCTCTGTTGTAATTGATATTGCAATCGACCAAGGTGGAATTTTTGAAACTTCTGATCGTATCACAACGCATGATAACCCAACTTATGAAAAGCATGGTGTTGTTCATTATGCAGTTGCTAATATGCCAGGAGCAGTTCCTAGAACTTCTACAATGGCCCTAACGAATGCAACTGTTCCTTATGCTTTGCAAATTGCTAACAAAGGATATCAACAAGCTTGCTTGGATAATCTTGCATTACAAAAAGGTATCAATACTTTAGCAGGTCATGTTACTTTTAAAGCGGTTGCGGAAGCACAAGGTCTTCCTTATGTGGATGTTACAACGCTTTTAAACTAAAATATTTTGCTGTGAACACCCAAAGATATTAAAACTTTGGGTGTTCTGTTTTTTATTTATTAAGATGGAGTGTTGAAAAATGGCATATTTACTTGTAGGAGTAGCTGGAGCATTAGGGGCATTATTAAGGTATCTAATCGGGCTTCTATTGTTTACAGACTCTATTTTCCCGTTTGCCACATTAGCTATAAATTTAATCGGTTGTTATATACTCTCTTACTTATCATCAGTAGTACTGCCAAAAAGTAGGCTACCTTTGACTTTACAAACTGCCATAACTTCAGGGTTTTTAGGTGCTTTTACAACTTTCTCCACATTTAGTTTGGAAACAGTGGAATTAGTTAATAGAGGTGAATATCTATTGTCTATAGTATACGTATTGATCAGTATGATTGGTGGCATTCTGATGAGTAAATTAGGTTGGAATAGTGAGGGGGGTAAATGAGTATTTTACATCTTGGAGCTGTAGCTATTGGAGGGTTTATAGCATCCATCGTTCGATTTTACATATCCCAAAAGCTTAACAATCCTGATCGAAAATTACCATTTGGCACACTTCTTGTTAATTTAAGCGGATCTTTCTTATTGGGATACAGTATTCATTTAGGTCTTGATAAATATCTTATTCTACTTCTAGGAATAGGATTTCTAGGTGCTTTTACAACCTTTTCAACCTTTAATAAAGAATTACTTACACTTCAAAAATATCCTCGAAAATGGCTCATCTATTTTGCCGCTACTTATTTGGGAGGCATAGGCTTAGCATTTCTAGGATTCTATATAGGATAATAAAAAAGCATCCCGTAGGATGCTTTAGTTCGTCTACAAACTAGTGTAAATATCCATCACATTTTATTGGATATGAGAAGCGTCCGCTCGACTCCTGCGGGAAAGCGAGACAGACGAGACCCTGCAGAAGCGTAGCGACGACACTGAAAAAGTCTATAGATTTGACCTTACTAATAATGTCGTCCGGTATATAAGAATATCGTTGAAACGGCTCCCTTACCG
>NZ_JARHXR010000015.1:0-36073 GCF_029222665.1 Bacillus sp. Cr_A10 | reverse complement strand
CTTCTGTCTGTCCGTCGCACTTCTGCAACTTTTGAAGACTGGTTGAAAGCATTATGGATAATTAGAGAATAAATTTTGTCCTACTAATCTTGCAAGCTCCCGAAGATGCAATTTCGGTCGCTATCTCCCTTTCTATTCGGCGAGTACTTTCTATCTCCCTGAAATAAATTATTTAGCCATAAAAAAAAGACAACCATAGTTGAAATTTAACTATGGCTGTCTTTGAGTTACAATATAACTCTATTTAGCTATTCAATTGTAATTTTTAATTGACAATTTTTTATTTAATTATCGTTATTACGTTGTCTGCTACGAGCTTCTCCGCCCTTACGGCCAGCTTCTTCTCTGCTCATTTTGCCATTATTGTTGCCGTTGTTTTGTTCACTCCGCGCTTCTCCGCCTTTTTGGCCGATTTCTTCGTAAAAGTCGCGATCGTGATTTCTGGAGGTAGCTTCTCCACCTTTTTGACCGATTTCTTCATAAAAATCTCTGTCGTGATTTCGGGAGGTAGCTTCTCCACCTTTACGTCCCGCTTCTTCGACACTCATGTTTCCATTGTTGTTTCTGTTGCGATTGTTTTGGTTGTTTGCCATGTTAATTCCTCCTTCATAGTTTTTCAAGCTTGGTAATCAAGCTCACTATTTATATTCCCACCTCTAGTCGAGTTAAACACAAATTTTAATAGTTTTTCATAATGAGAAAAAAGTAATATGAAAAGGTGATTCCTACTTAAATGACCTTATGTAGTGTATTTGTGCTTAGATTCTTTCTTTCCCTCGATTAGAAAAGAGGAGGCTAAATAATCGAGGGCATCCATTATATTTTGATGTGGGTATTGATTCATCAATTCTTCTATTAATTCATTTATTTCTACCTCTTTTTTCTCTTGATCCACGGCAAGAACCTTCTTTCTATTCTAATAAGGTGATATCAACTATTTCATCCAATCTTAAAGAGAATGATTTGAAGGTATCTTCCATTTCAATTAATCGTCGATTTAAGTCCACCCATATCAACTTTCCAACATATATAGTAAATCCACCATCTTTCCATAGTTTAATTTTTACTTCTACGTTCCTTTTCATCGCTAGTTCGATTGATTCTTGTATGGCTTCAAGATCCCATTCATTCAATTCGGGTTTGGGTATTTTTTTTGAGTCATCATTATATTGTCTAATAAGCTTGAGATGTTCAGGTAACATCATCGCCACCCACTTTTTAGAACCTCTATCCTGCACTTTTGATAAGTCCAGTTTTTCATGTATAAAATCATCAAAGGAAGACATTAGATAACATCCTTCTCTCTGTTAATGACAGGGATGCATGCGAGAACGTTGCCAATAAGAAAAGTTCGTTTTGCGTTTCGAGTGAAACAATACACTTGAAATGATTCTCCTTGTAACTTCAAAACCTTTATTCGCCTTTTCGTCACCTCACCACTTCTCGATAGATACATTACATCCAGTAATTGTCCATAACGCATATACTTCGAAATTTCATCCTTCACATTAACCTCTCCTTAAGAACGTTTGTTCTTATTATATGCCGAACATACGTTTTTAATCAATGGTAATTATGAGTAATTTTAATCCCCTTTTAACTGCTGTAGTACATTTTCAAGTTTTTGCTCCTCGACTCCTTGACGAATGTCACGAAATGGATTGCCAATTTTTTTTATACGTTCCAAAACAGAATGAATAGAAAATAAGTCTGGCTTTAAAGAGTCACATACTTCCTCCCAAATTAATGGAGTGGCAACAAAACCATATTCGTTTCCTCTAGTAGAATATGGAGCGATAATCGTTTTTCCTTCGTGATGTTGAACATAATCCAAATATAATTTGTTATAACGATTTTTTTTTAGGCGCTCGGTGGTAAACCATTTTGGTTCCTGCTCACATAAAAAATCGCAAACAAACTTTGTAAACACGCGGGTATCATCATAAGAATACTTATTCAAAGGCAATGGAATATAAATCTGTAACCCCTTACCACCAGAAGTTTTAATAAAAGAAGGAAGTTCAAAGTGATCGAATATAGCCTTCATTCTTAATGCTGCTTCAACTGCTAAGGAAAACTCGTGAACAGAAGGAGGATCAAGGTCAAATACTATTTCAGTCGGTTTAGTTGTGTAGATAGGCTGGAAAGGTATATGAAATTCTAATGCAAGCTGATTTCCAAGCCAAAGTAATGATTCCAAATCATTACACATCACGTAACGGTTATCCTCTATCTGTTCTGTTTTAATGAAATTTGGAACATTATCAGGGAAATTTTTTTGATAAAAACTTTCTCCAGGAACTCCATGCGGATACCGAATGACCGTAAGCTGGCGGTCACTTAAAAAAGGAAGAATAAAAGAGGAAATATTTTGTAAATAAAACAAATAATCATCTTTTTGAAGACCATTAGCTGGCCAAATCGGTTTATCTGGGTGAGTAATTGTAACCTTTTCTGGCAAAGGGAATAGTTGTCTTTGCATTTGTTGCCACTGACATTCATGTGGCTCCTTTTCAAAGCTAAATCGATGGAATCTTGGTTCTCTTAAACTTTTTCCATCAAAATCTATACATGCGATATCCACGCATATCGAAGGTTCTATTTCCCAAATGTTTTTATTTACCTTCTTTCCATTGGATTGAAATAGTGTTGCCAATGTTTTTAACTCTTCTTCCTTTAGTCCATGAAGAAACGTAACTATTTCTACAAGTTCTTCATTCAAGTAAATAGCACCATGAAAAAAATTATTACTTTTATCAAATTTGGTTAGAATCACACTCACAAATTTCCAGTTTTTTATTTTCAACCAGTTACCGGTGCGCTTCTCACTAATCCACGTACTATTTTTTCTCTTTGCTATTAACCCTTCTCCATTATTCACTACTATTTGATTCCATAAGCTTTCATTATCCATGTAAACATCTATTGCTTGCAGTCGCTGTACATTTTCATAATTTATGGAAAGAGGAAGATTTAGCTTCTGAAATAGATTTTTCAATTGCTGTTTTCGCTTTGTAAGAGAAAGACCGAATTGACCTTCTCCTTTTTTAACAAGAAGATCAAAAGCAACATAATGACATGGGAACCGTTGTACATGGTTTTGAATGACATCTTCGTTACGCATTCTTCCTCTCAATTGGACAACAGAAAAGTTACTATTAAAATTATTCGTTAAATGAACCAACTCGCCATCGAGTGTTAAAGGCAAGTAAGACTGAATTTGTTCATAAATTTCATGACAATAATTAATAATCTCCGGAAACATCAGGTTAAGTATTTTCCCATTTCTACTTTTTAGTATTGGTTCACTTTCCCATTCTAAAATGCATCGAAAACCATCATATTTTGGTTCATATAACCAGTCTTTTCCTACTGGAATTTCCGTTGCATCTGTTAAAAGCATAGGTTTCAACATTTTCACCCGCATTTTCTTTTTACCTAGCTTTTGAACAATTAGCCATCCTAATACATAAAAATGGTCAAAAGATTGCATAGTAAGAAGAAAAAGAAAAAGTGGTGAATGCACATGCATACAGTTTGGAAAGGAAGTATTAGCTTTGGCTTAGTTAATATTCCGATTAAGCTTCACACTGCAACGGAAAATAAAGATATTAAATTAAGACAACTTCATAAGGAATGCCATACACCTATCAGTTATCAAAAAGTTTGTGAAGGGTGTAAACAAGAAGTAAAAAGTGAAGATATCGTAAAAGCATATGAGTACTCCAAGAATAAATTTGTTATTTTGGATGAGGAAGAACTGGAGAAATTAAGAAAAGAAAATGAGGATAAAGCAGTAGAAATAATCGACTTCGTAAAATTGGAGGAAATAGATCCTATTTACTTTGAACGTAGTTATTTCATGGCTCCAGATAGCGGAGGAGGAAAAGCCTACTCCCTTTTAAGAAAGGCTTTACTTGAGTCAGGAAAAATTGGCATAGCCAAAATCATTATTAGATCCAAGGAGCAGTTAGCGGTAGTCCGAGTGTATAAAGAGACATTAATGATGGAAACTATTCATTTTCCAGATGAAGTTAGAAGCACTCAAGACGTTCCAAATATCCCTAGCGAACAAGACGTTGTGCAACGAGAACTCGAGACGGCTCTATTATTGGTCGATCAGTTAACAACAGCATTCGATCCTGAAAAGTACACAGATGACTATCGTACCGCTCTAATGGAGTTAATTGAAGAAAAGAAAACAGGCAATCAAATAGTAACAGCAACAGATGAAAAACAACCAGTTACCCCTTCCAATGTGACAGATTTAATGTCCGCTCTACAAGCTTCCCTTGATAAAACGAAAAAGAAAAAGCCTGCAACAAGAAAGAGAACAACAAAAGCAAAAACTTTAGCGTGAATAATTGAACTCAGTTAAACACACTTTATGATGAATCGATTAAATTTTGAAACGAGGGTAAATAAAGAATGTATTATTACAAAGAAGAACTAATTAATATAATTACACCAGACAAACCTGATCCACAAGCAGCAAGAGTTTTACAAGAAATACTTGGTGGACATTATGGTGAAATGAGAACGATGATGCAATACTTTTTCCAAAGTTCCAATTTTAGAGGAAAAGAAACACAATTTCGCGACCTGCTTCGAGGTGTTTTCTTGGAAGAAATCGCCCATGTAGAACTTGTACAAAATACAATAAATCAGTTATTAAATGACTCAGGTGAATCTGCAATTCCAGGAAACGCTGGAATGGATAATGCCCCACTAGATGATGCTGTAAGACATGCAAACCCGCATCATTTTATTGTTGGAGCACAAGCTTCTCTACCAGTAGATGCAGCCGGAAATCCATGGAACGGTTCTTGGGTGTATGCACACGGCAATCTAATTGCCGATTTATTAAATAATGTAGTACTGGAATCAACAGGAGTACTACAAAAGACTCGAATTTACGAAATGAGTTCGAACAAAACCTTCCGGGAAACGCTCGCTTTTTTAATCGTACGAGATAATGCACATCAAAATGCTTTTGCAAAAGCTTTAGAAACACTGGGTGTAGATTGGGGAAAAATTTTTCCGATTCCTAATTACGATATTAACAAGTATCCAGAATGTAAAAAGTATGTGGATATGGGATTCCATAATTCCCAATTTAATTTTAGACTGGATCCGACTAGAATAGCTGAAATATTTCAGGGACAATCACCAAGTAGAAATGATGGAACTCTTGCGGTTACAGATCCTCCTCAAGGATACCCAGTGCCACTAATGCCAGATATGCCAAATGAGCATAGCCCTGGATTGTCGGATATGAATAATTAAGGGTGAAAAAACCGCAAAGTCTAATCTTTGCGGTTTTAAATATTCTCTACCTATTCCCTTTCTTCATTTTATCTTCATAAAAGACACTAAAATTTGGGTCTACTACTCCTATATTTAAATATCTAGCCTTATAATCTCGAAGTAATTCAAAGAATTTTTTACTAAGTATTAATATAACAACTAAGTTTACAAATGTCGGAATGGCAGTTGTTATGTCTGCAAAATACCAAACTGCTTTTCCTGGGAGATTATACATTACAGCGTAAATAACCATCAATGATCCAGGAATTGGATACAGCCACTTGAAAAGGGTTAGAATTTTATATTTTAGCGTAACCTTTTTCTCGTCTTTAAACACGTGTCTTAATAAGATTTCATAGTACGTATACCATCCGGTAGAAGTTGTTAGCCCAAATAAGAAAATTGATATGGTGATAATATAACGACCGAATTCACCGATTCCAATTTCAAAAGCAGACAATGTTAGTGCAGCACCATCTAAGCCAGACGACCAAACACCCGTAATGATGATTGTAAAAGCTGTAATCGAACAAACAATAATCGTATCAACAAAAACTTCTACTGCTCCCCACATACCTTGTTTAATAGGATGATCCGTTTTCGCTGTAGAGTGAATCATTGGAGAAGTTCCCCAGCCAGCTTCATTACTATACACGGCACGCGCTACACCCATACGGATTACTTGAGCAATAGCCGCACCAGTAAAACCGCCGACAGCTGCCATCCCAGAAAATGCACTGTCAAATATTAAACCAAAGACAGGAATGATTTCGGAGTAATTTTTGAAAATAATAAATAGACCCGCAATAACATAAAACAAACACATGAAAGGCACAAGTAAAGAGGCAATTTCACCAATACGCTTGATGCCACCGTAAATGATGATATAAATAATTGTTAAATAGATAAGAGAAGCGGGAATCATACCAATATTAAACGACGAGCTCAATGCTTCAGAAATCGTATAATTTTGAAGCGTAATAAAAAACGTTGTAAAGATTCCAAAACCAAAGAGAATGGCGGGCACTTTCCAATATTTAAATTTCTTTTCTTCACCAAGCCCTTTTTCCATGTAATAGGTTGGACCGCCATACGGATTTCCTTTTTCATCTGTGTTGCGATAGTAAACAGATAATGTTACTTCTACGGTTTTCGTAATCATACCAAGAAGTGCTGTGATCCACATCCAAAAGACCGCTCCAGGACCACCAATTGCGATGGCTGTAGCAACTCCCCCTATATTTCCAACTCCAACACTTCCGCCAATTGCTGTACTTACGGCTTGAAATGGAGTTAATATTCCTTTCGAATCTTTCGACTTGTCTCGCTTTGAAAATACTTTACCGAAGGTAGATTTAAAGATATGAGGTAAATACCCGAACTGGAATAGCTTGCTCCCAATGGTGAAATATAATCCGACAAATAAAACAGTGAAAATTAGCGGTAATCCCCATAGCCATCCAACAATTGTTTCAAGTACAGCGTCCATATTCAATTTCCTCCCTTATTTTTTAGTTACTTTCTTAGTTAATTAGTTCGTTATTTCGGTATTTAATTTCTCCGCCTATTACTGTCATTTCTACTTTTGTAGTCAACAACTCATCAGCACTTTTCATACGAAATGGGTCTTGTGAGAGTACCGTCATATCACATAGTTTTCCTCTTTCAAGTGTTCCCTTCTCATATTCCTCGTTTGTTGCATAAGCACCTCCTAGAGTAAAAAGTTGAATCGCTTCATACATGGACAATTTCTCTTGTACATTATATCCATCGTGAGTCTCTTCTCTTTTCTTGCGTGTCACAGCTGCATGAATTCCTAACAATGGATTTAACGGTTCGATTGGTGCATCTGAACCACCTGCACACAATACCCCGTTTTGTAAAAGTGTTTTAAATGGATAAGCAAACTTAGCTCTGTATTCACCTAATCTATCTATAATCCATGGGTAATCACTTGTTACAAACTTTGGTTGTACATCCGAAATTCGATTTGAACCTTTTAGTCTTTCCATCAATACTTCATTTAAAATAGATACATGAATGAGTCTATCTCTAAATCTAGTTGGTTCGAATAAATCTAAACTATCTAAAACATTTTTTAAAGCTAAGTCACCAATAGCATGTATGGCAACAGGCATATTATTTTCTCGGATATCTTTAATAATTTGAAAAAGTTCATCATTATCATACATCGCATTTCCAAAGTTATTTCCATCATCTTCATAGGGCTGAGAAAGTAGAGCAGTTCTGCCGCCTAATGTACCATCTGCAAAAAGCTTGATTGCTCCGATCATCACTTTATTATTTCCATAACCTGTAAACATATTGGATGCTTTTAATTCTTCTAAATAATCATAGTCCATTAAAAGATTACTTCTTGGACCGATACCTTCTTTATTTACAAGCTCATTGAATAGTTTGTAGGTTTGAATTGCACCTCCTAAATAATTTGGGTCATTTGTGTGTATGCTTGTTAAACCAAGGCTAACTGCATCTTGTAGTGCATTTTTTAAGGCATCTTTTAACTGTGAAAAACTTTTTTGGGGTATATGTTTTGTAATGAGGGTTGAAGCAGTTTCAAGCAATAAGCCAGTAGGTTTACTGCTTGAAGGATCTGTTACGATAGTGCCACCGTACGGAACGAACATATCGGTATGATATCCACAGAGTGAAAGGGCACGACTGTTTACTAAAAATGCGTGTCCACATATTCGAGGTAAAAAAAGCGGAAAGTAAGGAGCAACATAGTCCAGTTCTTGTATGGAAGGAATTCGTTTATCCGGAAAAATATTTTCATCCCATCCACGTCCTAATATCCATTCCCCTGGCAATAATGTGCTTGCTTTTTTCTTAATTGCAGCTAGTAGCTCATCTTTCGATTTTATGCCAATAAGATTAAGCTCTAAAGAATTAATCCCTACACTTGAAATATGAAGATGACTGTCAATCAAACCTGGGATTATAGTTTTTTCTTCCATGTTAATAATGGGTGTTCCTTTTCTCCCCCATTGAAGAATCATATCTTCGTGTGCTCCCATATCTAAAATTCTTTCATTATCAACAACAATAGACTGGACAGTAGGTTTAGAAGTATTCATTGTGTAGAAAGTACCGTTTGTATAAATTGCCTTCAAAATATTTACCCCTCTCTCTTATTAAAATAGAAGTAATTTATGTTAGTAAACTAATAGGATAGAAAGAAAATATTGCTATTGCTTTAATTTAATTATAAAAGAAAAATAATAAAAAGACAAAATATTCTGTACATTGTATTGAAAATATATGAATGATTAGAAGAAAGTAGAACGCCTAATAAATATCATAAAATTATAAGAATATAAAAAAGCACCTCTATGAGATGCTCGTTTGTCCTTAATATTGTATATGCCAATTTAATTCGTCCGCAATTTGTTTGTACGATTTATTCTCTTTGTATTTCATTCGAGAAATTTGATAATTTAACCCCTTCAGCATGCTTGTTTTGTTTTCTTTCTCACTCTTTATTTCTAAATAAAAATCATGCATCTTTTGTAGCCTACTTTTTTTGTTTTGTAAGTTCTGAATGTTTCTTACTTGTGTAGTATGGAAAATTTCCTGGCTGTTCATCACTGTGAATAACAGCTTATTTTCTTCTCTCCAAACCTCTAAATCCTCATCAATTTGTAGCAAATGCTTTTCAATAGTATCGATTTTTCTACATAGATCCACATAATTTGTGATTGTATCCATTCAAGTTCCCCCAATCCCGATTATGTATAAATATTCTATATACATTTTTTTGCATAGGCGAAAATGGAAGGCTAAATCAACGGATTACACAGTTAAAAAACTACAAAAAATAAAAAAGCGTTCGAGACGTTGATATAACAACCATCTTAAACGCTTTTTCAAGTTATTAGGTTAAAACACACAGAAAATGTCCCAGGAGAGATTCGAACTCCCGACCGACGCCTTAGAAGGGCGTTGCTCTATCCAGCTGAGCTACTGAGACAATATTACCTGCCTATCCAAATAGTAGGAAGACAATATATATTATCTGAGATTTTCTATATAATGTCAAGAATAAATTTTGATAATTATTGAATTGTTTCTTTAAATGAATTTCTACCTGAATAGACCTTGATTACGCTAACATTAAGATTCCGTATGGAGTCCTCGTTGAGCTTTATCTTTCCATCTATTTGTTGTTTTTTCCAAGTCTTTACTTTTTTCTGTAAACCTGTTCAGACAGTCGGTAAATATCAATATCATTTATTAAGCCCTCTTTATATGTTTCGTTTATCTCTTTTTTCACTTGCTTAATAACACCCTTTCGAATTTCTTCAGATGTTATATTTCCTTGAAAGACACTAACATCTACATTCACACTTACATTGATATCAAATTTCACTATATCATTATTGACTATTGGATCTACTTTTACTTTAATATCATCTAATATTACAGTCTATAGTTTTCCACTTGAGGTTCTAAATTAACCTTTAATCCAGCCATCTCTCCCTACAACTTGCAAAATTGGTGGAAGGATCGTCACATGATTTTTTAACCCGATAACAGTCATCGAAAGAAAAATGATGTGTAATATACTAATTTGTCCGACACTAATTCCCTTCACTTTAAAACCTTCTATCATAAGTTGGTATTGCATAGTTTTGACAATAAAACAAAGTATTATAAGTAAAGTTATTGAAATAGAATAGAGATTGCATAGAATTCATATTCCATTGAATATATTAGACACAAAAAAACCTCCTAATCAAATTTGATTAGAAGGTAGTTTCGTTTCAATATTTAGTAGGGATATTTGGTTAGGTTCGAATCCTGACCGTTTACCCCTATTTGTCTAAACATTGATATATCATGGTTTGGATTATTAATGTTTACGTCCCAGGAGAGATTCGAACTCCCGACCGACGCCTTAGAAGGGCGTTGCTCTATCCAGCTGAGCTACTGAGACAAGAACTCCCCCACCACACAGATAGGAAAGACAAGATTTATTATATAATCTATTTTGAATTAAGTCAACGCTATTTCACTAAAACTTAAAAATTATATTTTCAATAATAATATGCTCGGAGGAATAGAAAAATACATTCCACCCATCTTTATGCTTTTCAACAATAGCATAGCTTTTTTCTTTACGGCCACGTGGCTTATGTAAGCTGCCGGGATTCACAAAAAGAATGCCCTTGTTTATTTCTGCACCAATCAAATGAGAATGACCAAAGCACACAATGGAAGCATTTAATTCTTGTGCACGATAACTCAGTGGCATAAGCGTAGATTTCACTCTATGCTTATGCCCATGAGTAACATACACAATTTCATCTCCCACTTTAAACACCTGTTCCTCCGGAAATTGTAAATCAAAATCACAGTTCCCTCGAACAACATAAATTGGTTTATCTGCAAAGTATGAAAAGTCCAGTTCACTATCTCCACAATGGATGATCGTATCAACTTCATGGTGATGTTGGATAACTTCTTCCATTGTTTTTGTATCCTGATGAGTATCACTGATAATTAATAACTTCATTCTACTACCTATTCGCCCTTCAATAACTCAGGTAGCTTGACCGACAATTTTTTGATTGCATTACCTCTATGAGAAATTGCACCTTTTTCTTCTCCAGATAATTCAGCCATCATCCTATTTTCAGATGGAACATAAAAAATTGGATCATATCCAAACCCATTGCTTCCTTTTCTTTCTCTTGCAATAACACCTTCACAAGTCCCTCTTACTGTTATTGGTTCAATTGAAGGGGAAGCAACTGCAATAGCACAAACAAATCTTGCTGTTCGGTTTGAATCAGCCACGTTTTCAAGCTCTTTTAACACTTTAACGATATTTGCTTCATCACTTTTTTCTTCTCCTGCGTATCGTGCAGAATAGATGCCTGGACGTCCGTCTAACGCATCAATTTCTAATCCGCTATCATCTGCTATGACCATCGTTTGTAAACGCTCTGCTAGGGCTGTCGCCTTTAACAATGCATTTTCTTCAAATGTAGTGCCAGTTTCTTCTACATCCATATCTTCCGCAACATCATGCAAAGTTAAGACTTCATAGCCAAGTGGTCCAAATAGTGCTTCAAAATCTTTTGCTTTTCCTTTGTTTTTTGTTGCAATAATAATTTTTTTCATTCTAACACCTGACCTTTATCACCGATTTTATTGGCCAACTCTCCAAGTGCATTTCGTTGAACACTCATTAGTTGTTGAATACCAATCTCTCCAAACTCAAGCAGTTCCAATAACTCTTTTTTCGAAAAAGTTGCTTCTTCCCCAGTGCCTTGTAGTTCCACATACTCTCCACTACTTGTTTGAACAATGTTCATATCCACCGCTGCTGAAGAATCTTCCTCGTAGTTTAAATCTAATACAACACCAACATTATCAATAATTCCAACACTTGTCGCTGCTAAATAATGACGCACAGGAAATACTGGCAAGTTCTTTTCTTCATACAATTTACCAAGTGCAATCGTTAAAGCAACAAATGCTCCTGTTATACTAGCTGTTCTAGTTCCTCCGTCCGCTTGGATAACATCACAATCAATCCAAATAGTTTTTTCACCAATACTTTCTAGGTCGACTACCGAACGCAACGCTCGTCCTATTAGACGTTGTATTTCCATAGTACGACCTGTTACTTTACCTTTTGATGCTTCTCGTTGTGTACGAGATTGCGTAGCTCGTGGAAGCATAGAATATTCTGCAGTAATCCAGCCCTTACCTTGTCCTCTTAAAAAAGGTGGCACTCTATCTTCGATCGTTGCGTTACAAATGACCTTTGTTCGTCCAACTGTTATTAATACGGAGCCTTCTGGATGAATTAAATAATTTGTTTCTATTTGTATATCCCTTAGTTGATCTACATTTCTACCATCAGTTCTTGTTGTCATATACTTCTCCTTTTTTATTACTCATCAAGCAAAATAAGACCCCGCTATTCGAGGATTCTCAAGTTAACAGGGTCATGTAAATGAAATTGTTCTTACATCCGCATTTTGAAGTACTAACCACTTCTCGACAATTGTCTTAAAGATTGGAATAGAGCCAGTTGTATAGAATATTGGCTGCTTGTTACCCGAAAGTGGATTATGCATTTGATGATAATCCAAGTACTCTAATACTTCCTGTGCTGTTTCCTCTGCCGAGGAAAGCACCTTTACCTGAGGGCCAACAGCTTCCTCTATGTATTTTTGTAATAAAGGGTAATGTGTACATCCAAGGATGACCGTATCAAATTGTTCATTTTGCAATGGTAATAACGTGTTAAATACCATGTTACGGGCAAATTCCCCTTCATACTCATTGCTTTCCACAAGAGGCACGAAAGTAGGGCATGCAAGCGGTATAACTTTACTCGATGAATTCAGAGCAGTTATAGCCTCTTCATAAGCCCCACTTTTTATTGTACCGCTTGTACCTAAGACTACAATTTCATTTTTTTTTGTAGCTTTCATCGCCGCACGTGCGCCTGGAAAAATAACACCAATTACTGGAAAGGGCATTTTTTTGCTTAAAGAATCAAGTGCAACGGCCGTTGCTGTATTACAAGCAATGACTAGCATTTTAATGTTCATTTTAGATAAGGCAGTTGCTAATTGCCATGTAAACTTACGTACTTCTCCGCTTGAACGCGGTCCATATGGACATCTTGCAGTATCACCAATATAAATAATTTCTTCATTCGGCAAAAGTCGCATAATTTCTTTTGCGACTGTTAAACCGCCAACTCCAGAGTCTATAACGCCAATCGGGGCTTTCACTTTTAATTCCTCAGTTCTTTTTCATCTCTTGATGTAATTTTTCTAATAATGTAGATAGATTTGCTACTTCGTCTTTGTTAAATTGTTTTAGTATGTCTTCTAAATAATTTTGTCTTTTAGCTATTACTTCTTCAATGATACGTTCGCCTTCTTTTAATAAATGTATTCGCACTACACGACGATCTTGATCATCTCTAATTCTTTGAACCAGTTCGCTTCTTTCCATACGGTCGATTAAATCGGTCGTTGTACTAAAAGCTAAATACATTTTATTTGATAAATCGCCAATTGTCATATCTCCTTGCTCCAAGAGCCATTGAAGTGCCACAAACTGTGGGGGAGTTATTGTATAGGCATTTAAAATTTGACGCCCTTTTTGCTTGATGATGCCCGATATATGTCTAAGTTCTTTTTCTAAAAAAGCAACCTCTTGATGATCATGGTGTGCATTTTTTGTTTCATCTGCCATTTAATCCTTCACTCCTCAAAACATTACGTTCTATTTATTATTGTGACGTGTTCTGAGGAAAATGGCAAGGATTCTAATTAATTCAACGATAGTTCACCTAATCGTAATAATTCGACAATCGCTTGTGACCTACCCGATACTCCTAATTTTTGTATCGTATTGGAAATATGATTTCTTACTGTTTTTTCACTTATAGATAACTGTACAGATATTTCTTTTGTAGAATAATCCTCTACTAATAACTGAAATATTTGACGTTCCCTGCTCGTCAGTATTGATCGATGCTGATTACTATCATACAATGCCATAGCCCCCCTATCCACTCTTCTACTAACGTATGTAGCATGGGGAAAGTAGGTGACGGCTAGTGATACCTACTTATTAAAAACTTTTAATTTTTCTTCGGACCATTTTGATCCTTTTCCTGTTTTTTTATCAATTTGTACCATCGTACCTCTTCCAGTGAAGACGATTTCCTGCTTCACATTTTTAGCCATATAATGGATATCTATGGATGAAGAACCTACAGAATTGATTTTCACATAAATCCGAAGCTTTTCATCGAAAAACACTTGTCTCAAGTAATCGCATTGCAAATCAGCAACAACTGGGATGGTTTCATTAGTAGGGTTTAGCCAATCATTCATTAACTTTATATGTTTTAGAAACTCAATACGTGCATACTCAAAATACGCAAAAGTCACCGTATTATTTAAATGTCCGAACATATCTGTTTCTGAAAAACGAACACTTACTTCTGAATAAAAAGTAAATTCCTGCTCCCAACTTTTTATATCTTCTATGTAACTAGCTCTCATGAAAACCATCCTCCTAATAACTGAATATTAATTCATTTATTATAGCAAAAAAATAAAAAATCTGCATAGAATACTAAATTCTACACAGATTTTACTTTATAGTGCTCTTAGAAAACGATTTCTACAATTAATCGACCATGTGATCGCTTCCGAAGAAGTTTTTGAACATTTGAACAGTTGTATCACGGTTTAAAGCTGCAATGGATGTTGTTAACGGAATACCTTTTGGACATGCAACTACACAGTTTTGTGCGTTACCACAGTTTGCAAGGCCTCCGTCTCCCATAATTGCGTTTAATCTTTCATCCTTGTTCATAGAACCTGTTGGGTGAGCGTTAAATAAACGTACTTGTGAAAGTGGTGCTGGTCCAATAAAGTTAGAACCGCTATTAACATTAGGACAAGCTTCCAAACAAACACCACAAGTCATACATTTAGATAATTCATACGCCCACTGACGCTTACGTTCCGGCATACGAGGACCTTCTCCAAGTTCGTATGATCCATCAATTGGAACCCATGCTTTTACTTTTTTCAAAGAATCAAACATACGAGTTCTATCAACTTGAAGGTCACGAACTACTGGGAATGTTTTCATTGGTGCCAAACGAATAGGTTGAGTCAATTGATCAACAAGTGCTGAACATGATTGACGTGGCTTATCATTTATAACCATTGAACAAGCTCCGCATACTTCCTCTAGACAGTTCATATCCCATGTTACTGGAGACGTCGCTTTTCCATCAGCATTGACTGGATTTTGACGAATTTCCATTAAGGCAGAGATAACGTTCATATTAGGACGATAGTTCACTTCGAACTTTTCCCAATACGGTGTAGATTCAGGAGTATCTTGGCGGAGAATCTCAAAAGCAACTTTTTTTGTTTCTGTCGCTGTAACCATTTTTATTTTTCTCCTTTCGTAGAAGAATAATCACGTTTACGAGGTGGAACAAGTGATACATCTACTTCTTCATAATAAATAACAGGAGCACCAGTAGCTGGATCAAACTTAGCCATTGTTGTTTTCAAGAATTCCTCATCATTACGTTCTGGGAAATCTGGTTTGTAATGTGCTCCACGACTTTCATTACGTTTTAGTGCACCTATCGTAATAACGCGTGCTAAGTATAGCATATTTTTTAATTGACGAGTAAATGAAGCGCCTTGGTTTGACCATTTTTGCGTATCATCCATATTGATATTCTCGTAGCGCTCTAGTAATTCTTGGATTTTTTTATCGGTAGCTTCAAGTTTGTCATTGTAACGTACAACCGTTACATTATCAGTCATCCACTCACCTAACTCTTTATGAAGTAAGTAAGCATTTTCAGTACCTTTCATCGCTAACGTTTTATCCCATTTCTCTTGCTCAAGTTGAACCTCTGCATCGAAAATAGTAGAATCCATATCTTCTGCATGAGAATCAAGATTTCTCATATATTTAACTGCATTAGGACCAGCTACACTTCCACCAAATACAGCAGAAAGTAATGAGTTAGCTCCTAAACGGTTAGCACCATGTTGTGAATAATCACATTCACCTGCAGCAAATAAACCAGGAATATTAGTCATTTGATCTTCATCAACCCAAAGTCCGCCCATAGAGTAATGAACAGCTGGGAAGATTTTCATTGGAACTTTACGAGGGTCATCACCAGTGAATTTTTCGTAAATTTCAATGATACCACCAAGTTTAACATCTAGTTCATGAGGATCTTTATGTGAAAGATCTAAGTAAACCATGTTTTCGCCATTAATACCTAGTTTTTGGTTAACACATACGTCGAAAATTTCACGTGTTGCAATATCACGTGGAACTAGATTTCCGTAGGCAGGATATTTCTCTTCAAGGAAGTACCAAGGTTTACCGTCTTTGTAAGTCCAAATACGTCCACCTTCACCACGTGCAGATTCTGACATTAATCGTAGTTTATCATCACCAGGTATTGCAGTAGGATGAATTTGTATAAATTCCCCGTTTGAATAATATGCACCTTGTTGATAAACGATAGAAGCTGCAGAACCAGTGTTAATAATAGAGTTAGTTGTTTTACCAAAGATAATACCAGGACCACCAGTAGCCATGATAACAGCATCTCCACGGAAAGCACGAATTTCCATAGTTTTAAGGTTTTGTGCTTTAATACCGCGACAAACACCTTCGCTATCTTTAATTATTCCAAGGAATTCCCATCCTTCGAATTTTGTAACAAGACCGTCTACCTCGAAACGACGTACTTGCTCGTCCAAAGCATATAGAAGTTGTTGACCAGTCGTTGCACCAGCAAACGCTGTACGGTGCATCAATGTACCACCAAAACGACGGAAGTCTAATAATCCTTCAGGTGTACGGTTAAACATTACACCCATACGATCAAATAAATTTATAATTCCAGGTGCAGCATCAGTCATTGCTTTTACTGGACCTTGGTTTGCTAAGAAGTCTCCGCCATAAACAGTGTCATCTAAATGTACTGCTGGTGAATCTCCTTCACCTTTTGTATTTACAGCCCCGTTAATACCGCCTTGTGCACAAACAGAGTGTGAGCGTTTTACAGGAACTAATGAAAATAGATCTACATGCGTACCATCTTCGGCCGCTTTCATTGTTGCCATTAATCCGGCTAATCCACCACCGACAACAATAAGTTTACTTTTTGCCATGTCAATCTCACTCCTCATTTTAATAGTAGTTGAACGTGTAGAAGGATCTTATACGAACGCAAGAAGAGCTTGTACACCAACTACAGATAACGCTAGGAAGATTATTAATGTTACATAAGTAACAATTTGTTGTGATTTTGCAGATTGAGTAATTCCCCAGCTTACAAGGAATGACCAAATACCATTTGCTAAGTGGAAGGTAGCAGAAATTACACCTACTATATAGAAGCCTAACATCCATGGGTTTGATAAAATTTCAACCATCATGTTAAAATTAACTTCTTTCGCTCCAATAGCTGCTTGGAATCTTGTTTCAAATACATGCCAAGCGATGAATACAACAAGAAAGATTCCAGTGAAACGTTGTAAAATGAACAAATAATTACGAAGTGTTCCAAAGTTTTTCGGATTATTTTTTGCAGTAAATGCAATATAAACCCCGTAAAATGCATGGAACATCAACGGTAAGTAAATTACAAAGACTTCCAAGAATAATAAGAATGGAAGACTCTCCATAAAGTGTGTTGCCCCATTAAATGCTTCTGGTCCTTTAGTAGCAAAATGGTTAATGATCAAATGTTGCGTCAAAAACAATCCAACAGGAATAATTCCTAATAGTGAATGTAGTCGGCGCCAGTAAAATTCGCGATCTTTCGACAAAACAGTTACCCCCCTCAGATTTACAATTGACGCAATGATTACTATTGTAATAGAACAATAGGATTCATTCCGTACTCACATCATCATGTTTCGAATTTATGACATATCCATTGTACTCTCAACACTCTAGAGCGTCAAGATTTCTTTCCCACTATTCAAAATGTAAAATGATTCATTTCCCTATAATGATTAGACTATTTTTTCACATACTATATACCCTTACCAAGTGAAATTTTTTTATGATAAAATAAACTAGATTATTAGAATTTAGCTTAGAAAGAAGGGTTGCTACTTGGATGAAAAGGAACATTCACATGTAACTTCCTTTGGATATGAATTAATACGCGATCACGTTCTTGCTTCTATTCTCGGAAAACATGAAAAAGATATTCTATATTGGGCAGGGAAAGACCTAGCCCGCAAATTTCCCCTATATTCGATGGAAGAGGCCTCCTCTTTCTTTCAAGAAGCAGGTTGGGGAATTTTAGTTTTAGAAAAAACGACAAAAGATTCCGCTTTTTATACTTTACAAACCTTAAATTTGCCACAAAGCGGGAAAGGCAGAAGTCATCGATTAGAAGCTGGTTTTTTAGCTGAACAACAGCAGAAAATTGGTGGTTATTTAACAGAATGCTATGACGAACAGCAAAAGAAAAATGGAATCGTCACTTTTCAAGTTAAATGGGACTTAAAAACTACTATTTTATAATGATGCAAAAAAGCAATGTACAAAAAAACCGTACATTGCTTTTTTGTTTGTTATGCAATCTCTAAACCAAATTCATTGTGTAAGGCATTAGCCGCTGAAATCATATCCGTTTGAGGTACGACGACAGATACTTTTATTTCTGATGTGCTTACCATCTTCACAGGAATATTTTCTTTTCGAAGACGATCGAACATTTGGGCAGCAACACCGGGATTAGAAACCATACCCGAGCCAACGATCGAGACTTTTGCCAGACCTACTTCAAAGTCAGCAAATGTAAAGCCAAGATTTTGTTTATTGGATTCCAACACCGTAATCGCTTCCGCTAATGATTCTTTTTTGATAGAAAATGAAACTGCTGGTTTTACACCGTCCACTATCGACTGCACGATTATATCAACATCTATATGATTTGCTGCAAGTGTCGTAAATATAGAAGCTAAAGACCCATTAAACGGTACTTCATATTCGATTGTTAAACGGACTATATCGGATTCAAAAGCAACTCCTCGAACAACTAAATTATTTTCCACATCGACTTCCTCCTTTAAAATTGTACCCTCTTCCTCACTAAAACTTGGGCGTACACGTAATGGTATCTTGTAGTTTTTTGCAAATTCAACTGCTCTTGGATGTAATACACCTGCACCTAAGTTGGCAAGTTCTAACATTTCATCATATTCAAGTTGCTCCAGTTTCCGGGCATTTTTGATATATCGGGGATCTGAAGTATATATTCCATCTACATCTGTGTAGATATCACAAATTTCTGCCCCGATAGAAGCTGCAATTGCCACTGCGGAGGTATCTGAGCCACCTCTACCGAGTGTTGTAATGTCTCCCTGTGTGGAAATACCTTGAAAACCTGCAACAATCACTACCTTATCTTCCGAAAGATTGTCCAAAATTTTGGAAGGATCGAGCGTAAGGATTTTGGCATTTCTATGTACATCATCTGTCTGTAATCCTGCTTGCCATCCAGTTAAAGAAATTGCATCTATTCCTAAAGTACTTAATTTGATGGCCAATAGAGACATGGTGATCTGTTCTCCTGTTGATAGAAGCATATCCATTTCCCTTTTTGATGGTGCATCCGATAACTCGTTCGCCAAATCCACTAGTTCATCTGTAGATTTCCCCATAGCTGAGACAACTACTACAACCTCATTACCTTTTTCTTTCTCCATTTGAATTCTTCTAGCAACGTTAGCAATTTTTTCTGTAGTGGCAACGGAAGTACCACCAAATTTCATTACGATTTTACTCATGAACATCTTCTCCCTTATTTCATTATCTATCAATGCAACCGCCTATGTTTGCATCATAATAAGGCGCTGGAGTTGGGACGAGAACTGAATAAAAAAAGCTTCTCACATATTGTGAAAAGCTTTGTCCCATACACGGTCAAAAGAATTGTCCATGTGAGATAGCCCTCCAGAATATTGCATTCTGACAATTCTACATTTATTAAATGCAGAACCAACATAAGAAAAGGAAAAGCTTTTCTATGTTTCGGCGAACGACCCTTTCCTCAACCATCACAGGATCTTTTCATCCTTCTGCTGAGTACTCTTGTCAATTCGCACCTCTATCTTCACTTAAAGTGAATATTAAATTGTTTCAACCATAACATAAGACTATTCAGAAGACAATAACTTTTTCTGAAAATGAGCTATCATTATATCTGCTAACTTTTCAGGAAGCCCTGCCTCCATGAATTCTTCTTTACTAGCCGCTTGCATTTTCTTAATGGAACCAAAATGCTTTAATAATAATGTCTTTCTCTTTGGCCCAATTCCTTCGATACCATCTAATGAAGAAGCAATTGTATGTTTTCCACGCTGTTGTCGATGAAATGTAATTGCAAAACGATGTACTTCATCTTGTATTCGCTGTAATAGGTAAAACGCTTCACTTGTTCGTTTCATCGCTATAATTTCCATGGGATCTCCAAATAGCAACTGGGAAGTTTGATGTTTTCCATCTTTCGCAAGACCTGCAATAGGAATATCTAATCCTAATTCATCTTCGATAACCTCTCGTGCAGCCTCTATTTGACCTTTTCCACCATCAATAATGATTAAATCAGGCAAAGGCAAGTTTTCTTTTAAAACTCTTGTGTATCTTCTTCTTACTACTTCACGCATCGCTCCATAATCATCATGTTTGGCAGCTGTTCTTGTTTTATATTTTCGATAATCTTTTTTATATGCTCTACCATCAACAAAAACAACCATTGCTGATACTGCATCCGTTCCATGTATATGCGAATTATCAAAAGCTTCAATTCGACTTGGAATTGCGATACCCATTAAGTCGCCTAATTCTTCTACAGCACCAATAGTACGTTCTTCTTGTCTCTCAATAAGATGAAATTTCTCATTCAAAGCCAACACTGCATTTTTCTCTGCGAGATCTACTAAATTCTTTTTGGTTCCTTTTTGAGGTATTATGACTTTCATTTCTAGTAATTCAGTTGCTAAATGCAGATCTGTACTATTTGGCACAAAAATTTCTCTTGGCTTGATATGTTCGGGTTTTGCATAAAACTGACCTAAAAATGTTAGAAACTCTTCCTCTGGATCACGATAAATAGGAAATAAAGAAACATCCCTTTCGATTAACTTCCCTTGTCGAACAAAGAATACTTGGACACACATCCACCCTTTGTCAACGGAATACCCAAATACATCTCGACTAGTAAAGTCATTCATTGTCATTTTTTGTTTTTCCATCACTTGTTCAATATGAGATATTTGATCTCGATATTCCTTAGCACGCTCAAATTCTAAGCTTTCGGCAGCAGCATTCATTTTTTCCGTCAGATTATTCTTCACAGTTGTATGTCCGCCATTTAAGAAGCTAGATATCTCTTGAATTATTTCGTTATAAGTGGATTCCTCTATTTTTTTCACGCATGGTGCTAGACATTGTCCCATGTGATAATATAGGCAAACACGATTAGGCATTTTCTGACATTTACGTAATGGATATAATCTGTCCAATAGCTTTTTTGTTTCATGAGCGGCGTGAGAATTAGGATAGGGGCCAAAATATTTCCCTTTATCTTTTTTAACCTGTCTTGTAATAATAAGTTTAGGGTTCTTTTCAGCTGTAATTTTAATGTATGGGTACGTCTTATCGTCCTTTAGCATGATATTATACTTTGGGTCATGTTTTTTAATAAGATGAAGCTCGAGTATTAATGCTTCTAATTCAGACGATGTAACGATATATTCGAAGTCAACTATTTCTTGAACAAGTCTTTGGGTTTTTCCATCGTGAGATCCAGTAAAATAAGAACGCACACGATTTTTTAGTATCTTAGCTTTACCGACATAAATAATAGTACCTTGTCGATCCTTCATTAAATAACAACCAGGTTGATCTGGTAAAATTGCACACTTCTGTTGAATCAAATCATTCATATTATCACCTGTTTAAAAAAACCGGGCACCATTCAGGACACCCGGTTTAATATTATGCGTTTTTTTCTACAAATTGAACTAATGCTTCTTTTGGTTGGAAACCAACTGCTTTGTCTACTGGTTGCCCATCTTTAAATAATACTAAAGTTGGTATAGACATAATGCCAAATTGACTTGCAGTTGCTTGGTTTTCATCTACATCTACTTTTACGATTTTTACTTTATCGCTCATTTCAGCATCCATTTCTTCTAAAACAGGAGCAATCATTTTACAAGGGCCACACCATGTTGCCCAAAAATCTACTAATACTAATCCTTTTTCCACTTCTTGAGAGAAGGTTTGATCTGTTCCGTGAACTATTGCCATAAAAAAATTCCTCCTTTGGTTAACTATAGATAGATTATAGCAGACTCATATTGCTACTTCTACATATTAGCTTACACCTGTTGAAGCATTTGATTTTCGAAGCTTACCAGTCGCTTTTAGCGGGAGATCGAGGAGCCTCCAAACAACATATAGAAAATCGTTGAAAAGGCGATACTCCCTGCGGTAAGAGCGTTAGTCGAAGACCCTGGAACGTAACGAGGAGGTAGAGGTAACCCCTGCGGAAAGGGAGCCATTTCAACGAATTTCTTATTTATTGGACAACCCCAGGGGTGTCATCTTACTCCCTTACTCTCCTACAAGCAAAAGCTCGGCTCCAAAGAGAGCCGAGCAATTTTTTAAGCGTTTACTTTTAACTTCTTAAATTCCTCTGTAAGCATTGGAATTACTTCAAATAAATCTCCTACAATACCATAGTCAGCTACTTTGAAAATATTCGCTTCTGGATCTTTATTGATCGCAACAATAATTTTCGAGTTAGACATACCTGCTAAATGTTGGATAGCTCCTGAAATACCTGCTGCTATATAAAGGTCTGGGGTAACAACTTTTCCTGTTTGACCAATTTGCAGTGAATAGTCACAATAGTCCGCGTCACAAGCTCCACGAGATGCTCCAACTGCCCCACCTAAAACGTCTGCAAGCTCTTTTAAAGGCGCGAAACCTTCTTCACTCTTCACACCACGTCCACCAGCAACAACCACTTTTGCCTCTGATAAGTCAACACCTTCAGTAGATTTACGAACTACTTCTTTAATAATAGTTCGTAGATTCGTAATATCAACAGATAAGGAAGAAACATCTACTGATTTACTATCATCTTTTGCAAGTGGTGCAATATTATTTGGACGGATCGTAATAAATTCAATTCCTTCTTTTACTTTAACCTTTTCAAATGCTTTACCAGAATAAATTGGGCGAACAAATACTGCTGAATCACCTTCACCCTCAATTGATGTAACATCCGATACTAAGCCAACTTGTAATTTACTAGCAATTTTCGGTGATAAATCTTTACCTAATGCAGTATGTCCAAAAACAATAGCTTCTGGTTGCTCTTGGTCAATTACAGCAAGTAATGCTTGCCCGTAGCCATCAGAAGTATATTGTTTTAAATGAGGATGTTCTACAGTGATAACGCGGTCTGCTCCAAATTTTCCTAATTCACCAGCAAAATCCTTCACTGAATCTCCTAAGAGAACACTAACTACTTCTCCGCCACTTGAAATTTGTTTTGCAGCGGCAATTGCTTCGTATGATACATTACGTAAAGCACCTTCACGTGCTTCTCCTAATACTAATACTTTTTTAGACATGTTTATTTCCTCCTATTTTAAATATAAATTCGTTCATAATCAGTTCTCCACTTAAATGTGGAAGCTTCTGAAGAAAATGATTAAATCACTTTTGCTTCTGAATGAAGTAAATGAACTAACTCTTTTACTTGGTCAGCTAAATCGCCTTCCAATATTTTTCCGGCTTCCTTTTTAGGAGGTAAATAAATTTCAATTGTTTCTGTTTTTGCTTCTACATCGTCTTCATCAATATCTAAGTCATCCAACTCTAATTCTTCTAGAGGTTTTTTCTTTGCTTTCATAATTCCAGGCAATGATGGGTAACGTGGTTCGTTTAGTCCCTGTTGAGCTGTTACTAATAGTGGTAAAGAAGTTTCCAGAACTTCTGTATCTCCTTCTACGTCACGTTTGATAGTCACGGTAGTTCCATCAATTTCTAAATTAGTAATAGTTGTAACATAATTGATGCCTAGTAATTCTGCAACACGCGGACCAACTTGACCAGAACCACCGTCAATCGCAACGTTACCTGCTAAGATTAAGTCTGGATTTTTATCTTTTAAGTATTCAGAAATAATATAAGCCGATGTAAATTGATCCAATTCTTCTACATCATCCTCTGTATTGATTAGAACCGCCTTATCTGCTCCCATCGCTAGTGCTGTACGAAGTTGTTTCTCAGCGTCTTCTCCGCCCATCGTTAAGACAGTTACTTCTCCACCATGTGCATCACGAACTTGAATAGCTTCTTCAATTGCATATTCATCGTATGGATTAATGATGAATTCTGCTCCGTCTTCTTGGATTTTGCCACCGTTTACAACAATCTTTTCTTCTGTGTCAAATGTACGTTTTACTAAAACATAAATATTCATGTAGAATTCCTCCTATTGCATCTTATTATTATTATTTTTACTTCCCTTTAAATACAGGATTTCTTTTTTCTAAAAATGCAGTAATACCTTCTTTTGCATCTTCCGAAACAAAAACGGTGCCAAATGCACTTGCTTCCGCTTTCACGCCTTCATGATATGATGCCGGTTTGACAAATTGAAGCATTTCAAGTGCTGCTTTAACAGCAATAGGACTTTTAGTTGCAATTTTACTTGCAAGTTCTTGTGCTCTATTAAATAGCTCTTCTTCCGGATATGCATGATTTGCAAGTCCAAATTGCGCAGCATCTTTGCCACTTATTGGATCACTCGTTAATAACATCTCTGCCGCTTTCGCAAAACCAACATAACGAGGTAGACGTTGCGTTCCTGCAAAACCAGGTATTAATCCTAGTTGTAACTCAGGTAGCCCTAGCTTAGCATTCTCTGCAACTAGTCTTATATGACAGCTCATTGCTAGTTCAAGACCACCACCGAGTGCAGCTCCATGAATTGCAGCAATGACTGGTTTTGAGAATGTTTCTAGTCTTTCAAAGATAGATTGACCACTTGCTGCCAATTCAGAAAATTCTGCTCCTGAAGAAATGGAAGTAAACTCTTTAATATCAGCTCCTGCTGAAAAGAATCTTCCTTCTCCCCTTAACAATATAACTCGGACAGATTCATCGTGTTCTACTGCATCCAGTAATTCATTTATTTCTAATATAACCCCTCTTGCCAACGCATTTGCTGGCGGACGGTTGATCGTAGCTGTTGCTACTCCACCCTCAATAGTCCATGACAAAAATTCCATCTGTTCACTTCCCCTTTGTTATGCTTTTAACCCCTTAAATAATAGACGATGTACTTTTTCTGTTAAGGCAATTAAATCATACTTGTATTCATTCATTACCCAAGTAGTAGTCGTCTCATCAATTGTACCAAAAACCATCTGTCTTGCTAAGCGAATATCAATCGTTGGATCAAATTCACCATTTTCAATTCCTTCTTTTAATATAGTATCCAATAAAACTAGATAGTTTTTCAGTATCTCATTGATTCTTAGTCTTAGCGCTAAATTAGATTGTCTTAACTCTAATTGAGTCACTGTTGCTAAATGATGATCTTCTGCTAATACATTAAAATGATTCTCGATCATTTTAAATAATTTCTCGGAGGATGTCGTATTTTCTTCTAAAATAACTTTTAAATTATCTGCGAACATCTCCATCTTCTCTTCGAAAACTGAGATTAAAATGTCTTCCTTGTTTTTAAAGTATAAATAGATCGTACCGTCGGCTACACCTGCTTGTTTAGCTATTTTTGAAACTTGTGATTGATGATAGCCATTTTCTGCAATAACAATAATTGCCGCATCGATAATTTGTTTATACTTAGGCTTGTCTTTCTTCAATGAATTCACCACCAAAATAAAAATATGAATGATGATTCATTCATATTTTTATATTATATTTAATTTTTCTGAATGTCAATCTTGAATTATGCCTCAAGTGCTTGTGTTAATTTTTCTTTTTCTTCTTCAATTAACTTTCTTCGTAATATCTTTCCGACAGCTGTTTTTGGTAGTTCTTTTCTAAATTCATAGATTCTAGGAACTTTAAAAGCTGCTAGATTTTCACGACAGAACTGATTTAAATCTTCCTCTGTAACTCTTGCACCTTCTTTTAAAACAATAAACGCCTTAACCGTTTCCCCACGATAAGGGTCGGGTACACCTGCTACAACACACTCTTGGACTTCAGGGTGTTCATATAATATTTCTTCCACGTCACGAGGATAAATATTATACCCTCCTGCTATTATCATGTCTTTTTTACGATCAACAACGTAAAAGAAACCGTTTTCATCCATATACCCTAAATCACCTGTTAAAAACCATCCATCACGCATCGACATAGCTGTCTCCTCTGGACGTTTCCAATAGCCCTTCATTACTTGAGGTCCTTTAACAGCTATTTCACCTATTTCACCAGGAGGTAGCGGAATCGTTGAATCAACATTAAAAATAGCAGCATCCGTGTCTGGCCATGGAATACCTACCGATCCTTTTACACGTTCGTCACTATATATTAAATTAGCATGGGTAACAGGGGAAGTCTCTGTTAAACCATAACCCTCCACTAATCTACCACCAGTAACTTTTTCAAACTTCTCTTGGACTTCAGCTGGTAAAGCAGCTGAACCGCTTAAACAAGCAACGATCGAGGATAAGTCATATTTTTGAATATCAGGATGATTTAAAAGACCGATATAAATTGTTGGAGCACCGGGAAATATAGTTGGTTTTTGCTTATCTATCGTTTTAAGTGTAGTCTCCACATCAAACTTTGGTAATAATATCATTCTATTCCCTAACATTACGGAGAAGATCAATACAGTAGTCAGGCCATATACATGAAAGAATGGAAGGACTCCTAAGATGCTTTCTTCTCCTTCAACACATTTATAATTCCAAGCGGTACACATAGCAGTATTAGATACTAAATTTTTATGTGTCAACATAACTCCTTTAGGAAATCCGGTTGTACCCCCAGTGTATTGTAAGAGAGCGATATCTTCTTCAAAATCAAACTCTAGTTTAATAGGTTCCGCTTTTGCGACTTTCATAATTTCAGGGAATAGATGATTCATACCACGATGCTCTACTTTTACACTAAATCCATATTGCTTCTTTTGAATAAATGGATACACTACATTTTTAGGGAAAGGCAAGTAATCTTTAATACCTGTAATAATAATATTTTCAAGCTCTGTCTCTTTTAAGATTTTTGAGATTCGAGGGAATAAAATGTCCATTGCTAATATAACTTTTGCACCCGAATCTTTCATTTGGTAGGATATTTCTCTTTCAGTATACAATGGGTTTGTCTGAACAACAATTGCCCCTGCATAAAGTGCGCCATAGTATCCAATAACCCCTTGTGGACAGTTTGGCAACATAATAGCTACTCGATCACCTTTTTGAATCCCTAAAGTTTGCAGATAATTCGCAAACTTTAAAGAAGATTCATAGAGTTCTTTGTACGTAATATCCTTTCCCATGAAATGAATAGCAACATTCGATGGGAACTTTTCATACGATCTAGTTAGATATTCTTGAACTGGAATAGCTTCATAATCAAGCGTATGCGGTATTTCAGGTGGATAATTTGATAACCATCTTCTTTCTGTCATTATAAAAACCCCCTTTGTTTTATAATAGCGTGAATATTCCTATTTTTGATTATAATGAAAAATGAATGACAATTCAATTCCTTGTAAAAAAAAGAATGAGTTGGCTGCTCATTCTTAATTGATTACTACATATACTATTCCGACTATAACAAAACATATGCCTACTGCTATTAACACTTTCGATAATTTTTCCATTTTAATCTCTCCTAAGAAATACTTGCACCAATAACAAATGACAAACCTACGGAAATTATGAGAGAAATAAAACCAACAGAACGGTTGTCCTGTTCAATTTCTTTGTCCACATTAAAAGATGGTGTTAAAAATTCAAATAACCAATATGCAATGATGAGCAGGAAAAAGCCAAACCCTCCCCATCCAATCATTTCAAAAAGTGAATTATGTTGTTCAATTGAGTAACGGAAAATATTACATACACCAAATATTTTCCCTCCTGTTGCCATTGCAACAGCTATATTCCCGTTTCTGATTTCTGCCCAATTTTTATACTTTGTTACGATTTCAAATATTACCATGGAAACGACTAAGCACAATATGACTACGCTAAAATAGCCAGCAGACTCTACAAGTGGGTTCGACCAAAAACTTAATAGTATCATTTAAATAACCCCTTTAAACTTTTCTTACTCTACGTTCAACAAAATAAAAGGTTTCAAAATTTAATATTTTACTTTAATTCAACAACTGTAACTCCATGTCCGCCTTCTCCCGCTTCTCCATATCGATAACTTTTCACTCGAGTGTGGTTTTTCAAATATTGTTGAATAGCTTGCCTTAATACACCAGTGCCTTTCCCATGAATAATGGAAACACGTGGATAGTTGGCAAGTATTGCGTCATCTAAATATTTTTCTGTACGGATAATTGCATCTTCGTATCTTTCTCCTCGAAGATCTAGCTCGAGTTTCACATGTGAGTCTCTTCCTCTAACCGCATTAACTGATACTGTTTGTTTTTGTTTTTCAGGTTTTATATATTCCAAGTCTGCTTCATCAAGCTTCATTTTCAACATACCTATTTGTACTGACCACTCAGTGTTGGATAGCTTTTCAAGCAATGTACCTTTTTGTCCAAAACTAAGTACCTTTACTTCGTCACCTGCTTTTAATTCTTTCAGTTGTTCGTTTAATTTCTTTTGTTTTTTAAGTACAGGATTGTTCGGTAATGCCTCTTCCAAACGTTTTTTTGCGTCAATTAATTCATGTTCTTTTACGAGCTTATGCGTATTTGCTTGCATCTTTCGTAACTCGCTAATTATTTCATCCGCTTCACGTCTTGCATCTTCCACTATTTTCTTTGCTTTTTCCTTTGCTTTTTGCTCTAATTGCTCTTTCTTCTTATCAAGTTCTGATAGTTTTTGTTCTAACTCTTCTTTTACTTGACGTGCTTCTACTAACTGTTCTTCTGTTTCTTCCGCATCTTTTTCTGCTTGTCTTCTACTTTCTTCAAGAGATGCAATCATGGAATTTACTTCCCCACGGTCCGTACCTGTAAAGGATTGAGCCTGGGAAATAATATGTGTTGGAAGCCCTAAACGTTCCGAAATTTCAAATGCATTACTGCGACCAGGAACACCGATTAACAGTTTATAAGTGGGACTTAGTGTTTCAATATCAAACTCCACGCTTGCATTTGCCACTCCAGGACGATTATAGCCATATGCTTTTAGTTCAGGATAGTGAGTAGTCGCCATAACGCGTGCTCCTGTTCCATGGACCGCATCCAAAATAGATATTGCAAGGGCAGCTCCTTCTTGAGGATCGGTACCTGCACCAAGCTCATCAAATAATATTAAAGACTTTTCATCATATTTCTTTAGAATATCTACGATATTGACCATGTGTGAGGAGAACGTACTTAAACTTTGTTCGATCGATTGCTCATCCCCGATGTCTGCAAATACCGATTCAAACAAAGCCACTTCAGAACCGTCTAAAGCAGGGATTGGTATTCCACTTTGTGCCATCAAAGTACATAAACCTACTGTTTTTAGTGTAACGGTCTTCCCCCCTGTATTAGGACCTGTAATAACAATAGCCGTAATATCTCTTCCAAATTCAATTGTATTTGTAACAGCGTAGTCTACAGGAATAAGTGGATGTCGTGCTTTTACTAACCTAATATATCCTTCATTATTAATAAGCGGCATCGTACATTTCTCCGCTTGTCCATATTTTGCTTTGGCTAGAATAGCGTCAATTTCGCCTAGTATATTAACTAATTGAAAAATTTCGTGACCTACTACTTCAACTTCTGCTGTTAGCTTAATTAAGATTCGTTCAATTTCTTCTTGTTCTTTTACTTTCAAACCCCGAATATCATTATTCAATTGAACAACTGCAGATGGTTCAATAAAAAGCGTTTGCCCTGAAGAAGATTGATCATGAATAATTCCACCATAATGGCTTCTATATTCTGATTTCACAGGTATAACATAGCGGTCATTACGAATCGTAATGATTGAATCTGACAACATTTTAGATGCATTTGCACCTCTAGTATAGCTCTCTAATTTTTCACGTACTCGTCCTACATAAATACGTAGTTGCTGACGAATAGATCTTAGTGTACTACTAGCGCTATCTAAAACGGTACCATTTTCATCTATGCAATCATTTATTTCGTGTTCTAATGCAGTTAGAATAGGAATGGCTTCCTTTTTTTCTAGAAGGTGAGCTATCTGCACATCTTCAGTTTCCGCCACATTTTCTAAAAATTGACGTAAAATTTTACTTGCACGTATGGTGCTTGCTGTTTCCATAAGCTCCATTGGACTTAACATTCCACCTATTTGCGCTCGTTTAGCATGGGGACGTATATCTGTGATTCCCCCCATTGGAACATTACCTCGTAGTCGTAGTACAGTTAAGCCTTCATCCATTTCTTCCAAAAGCTTAGTTACTTTTGCATAGTCCACAGAAGGAACAAGCGCCTCTATATGACTTTTTCCTATAGAAGACGTACAGTATTTCGAAACTTCTTCTCTAATTTTAAAGTATTCTAATGTTTTCAGTGCTCTTTCAGTTATCACTAAGGCACCTCCTATTTATTTCGTTATAAATTGCTTAAACTTATCCAATGACCATGTATTCACAATTTCATCTGTGGATAACCAAGCTTTTTGTGCATAACGTACTCCAAGATCCATGTATTTAAGTTGGTTTATATGATGAGCATCCGTATTTATGGCAATCGGAACACCTGATTCTTTTGCAATCCTCAAATATTCTGTTTTTAAATCTAACCGATAAGGGCTAGCATTGAGTTCAAGTATCTTTCCATATTCCTTTGCCCACTCGATTAAAGTCGGGACATCGGGATTGTACCCATTCCGAGTTTCAATTATTCTTCCGGTAGGGTGTGCAATCATGTGAACAAAAGGATTTTTAATAGCGTTAAACAAACGCTCCATTATTTTCTCCTCCGGCTGACTAAAGCTTGAATGGATTGAAGCAATAACAAAATCCAATTGTTTTAAAACATCCTCATCAAAGTCTAGCGAGCCATCAGGTAGAATATCCATTTCTGTCCCAGTAAATATTTCGATATCTGTATACTTTTCGTTTATCTCGTGAATTGTTTCTATTTGATGCAACAAACGCTCTTTTGTTAGTCCATTTGCTACTTTTAAATAATCGGAATGATCCGTAATGACTAAATGCGAATATCCTTTAGTTCGACAAGCTTCCACCATTTCCTCTATGGAATAAGCTCCATCAGACCAAGTAGTATGCATATGAAGGTCTGCCTTTATATCCTCTAACTTTACAAGTCGTGATAGCTGATCTAGTTTTGTAAATTCTGAGCCATCCTCTCGAACAGTTGGTGGAATAAATGGCAAATCGAAAAATGCGTAGAATTCCTCCTCAGTTTTAAAATGCTGAACTGTCCCGTCTTCTAACTCCACACCGTATTCACTTATTTTTTTCCCTTGGTCCTTTGCAATTTGCCTCATTTTAATATTATGATCTTTTGAACCTGTAAAATGGTTGAGAGCGGAGGCAAATTGATCAATGTTTACTAAACGAAAGTCAACGTCTACCTCATTCTCTACGTCAAGTGTAATAGAAACTTTTGTGTCGCCAGCAGCAATAACTTTTAAAACCGGGAGAACTTTCAAAATTTCTTCTCTAACTTCGATTGGGTACTCTGTTGCAATGATAAAGTCAATGTCCTTACTTGCTTCCTTTACACGTCTATAAGAACCCGCAACAGAAAATTTTTCAATCGCGGTAATATGTGAAAGCTTCTCATTAATTATTTCAACAATTGGCTCTAATAGCCAAACTGCACTTCTTTCAGGTTTCACTTGAAAGTTTTCTAATTCAGCTAGTATTTTCACTTCTGTCTTCGCGGCAAAGCCAGGAAGTTTTTGAACCTTATGTGATTCACATGCTTCTTTCAATGCTTCAATTGAATCTATTTGTAATTCTTTATAAAGCTTTGCAATTTTCTTACCGCCAAGCCCAGGTATTTTTAACATGGGAAGTAATCCACTTGGCACTGAATTTTGTAGTTCAATTAGGAAAGAGGATTCTCCTTTATTCATCAAATCTTCAATAACAGCTCCTGTCGCAGCACCGATCCCTTTAAGTGATAAAATATTATCCATTTCTGAAAGACTTCTTGAATCTAATTCTATTGCTTGGGCAGCTTTCCGAAATGCAGAAACTTTAAAAGGATTCTCACCCTGCAACTCCATATATAATGCAATCTTTTCTAAAGTTTTAATGATTGTCTTTTTATCCAAAACAAAAACCCCTTTCTGTCCATAGAAGCAAGCACTTGGTCAGTGCCTTAAGTTGCTATGTGCTAAGTTTAGATATTCAAAAAAAACTTCCCTCTACTGAGAGAAGTTATTTTTCGATATAAATATACCACCATTTTTTTACTGTTTCCGATAGTAAAGGAGTATGATCCAACATCCAAGATGTCAAAATAGACTTGGAAATTAAATTTTGAATAAAATCTATCGGTAGTAACGCAAAAACATAAAGTAAAACAAATAATATAAAATAAAACTCTATAAATCCTAAAACTGCACCCACAATATTGCTTATAAAACCAAGTATAGGCAAATACTTTAAAAAATCAAACATCGAAGCTAATAACTGTAATGCAAACTTTACAACAACAAAAATAAGTGCAAATGCAATAATACGATAAAATGTTTGATCCAAATCTAAACTTTCTACAGCAATTGTAAGCTTAGAACCCGCAGTTACTGCTGGAAACGGAATCCATAAAACAAATTTATCCGCAAGTGGTTTATAATAAGTATAGGCAACGATTAAAGCGATGATAAATCCAGTCATATGAATAAGCTGAACAATTAACCCTCGTTTTGCGCCAGTAATTAAACCAGCTACTAGTAATATTAAAATCAGAATATCTAACATTTTTTCAGTCCTTTAACTTTTTCACTTCTTCTTCCAGAAGCTCTAATTGTTCTTTTACTTTTATGTAATCGTTTACTGCATTAACGGCTGTTAACACCCCAAGTTTAGCAATATCTAGTTGACTATTATGAGAATGAATTTCTCTCATTTTATCATCTACCATGGAGGCTACAAGACGCATATGTCCAGAAGTTTCTGGACCTACCATTGTATAATTCTGTCCATATATATCAACAGAAATTCTTGTTTTTTGTTGTTCTGACAAAGACATACCCTCCCCCAGAAAATCCTATTAATTATAATAACACGAAATAGATTCTGATGTGAAGAAAGGAACAATCGAATGTCCAATGTAGTGCTAGTGTTATCACCCGATGAGATTAAAAGAGTGAAACTTCATTATATGAATTATAAAATTGAAAGATCTGCTCCAGGTGTCGTTTTTGCGGCAAAGCTAACCGATACAGCTATAACAGTCTATAAATCTGGCAAAGTCATGTTTCAAGGAAACGGAGCATCTCGGGAAGCTTCTTTATGGGGAATGTCTCCTGAAAAAGTTACCGTTTCTACTAAAGGCGATACATTACCACCTAATTTCTCTTCTCTATCTGTCATCGGATCAGATGAAACTGGAACGGGTGATTATTTTGGTCCTATAACAGTTGCTGCATGTTTTGTACGCGAAGACCAAATAGAGTTAGTTAACGAGCTAGGAGTCAAAGATTCAAAAATGCTTACCGATGATGTGATGCGTAAAATGGCACCTGATTTAATGGCTTCATTATCACACAGTGTTCTAGTATTAAAAAATGAAAAATATAATGATATACAGAGCCGAGGTTGGTCCCAGGGGAAAATAAAAGCACTCATGCATAACCAAGCACTCAAGCATGTATTAAACAAAATAAATCCTGAAAAGCCATCTTTTATATTAATCGATCAATTTGCTGAACGTGGAATCTACTATAATCATATTAAGATGGAAAAAGAAATTATACGTGAAAATGTACTCTTCGCTACAAAAGCTGAACAACTTCATGTTTCTGTTGCAGCAGCTTCCATTATAGCAAGATATGCTTTTTTGAAGGAGATGGATCGTCTTACCGAAATAGCCGGAACAACTATCCCTAAAGGTGCTAGCGCAAAAGTGGATGAAATAGCAGCAAAAATTTATAAAAAAAATGGAGAAGCATTTCTAAAATCCATTACAAAATGGCATTTTGCAAACACGCAAAAAGCAATGATGCTTGTTAACAAAAGAGAATTTTAAGCATACTAGAGCAAACGCATTCCATTGTTTTTGCTCTTTTCTTTCTACACCCGTGTTAGAACATTCTTAATATTCATTATTTTTGTCGAAAATTCTGAGAATATATTGTATAATAATGAAAACGCTTTCGTAATTACTGAAGGAGGTTAGTTAATGGATTTGATTCTTAACCAAAGACAGGAACTCGGCTTAGTTATGACATTTCAGTTAAGACAAGCCATCGAACTATTACAATTCTCCACTTACGATTTATATCAATACATAAAAGAACAAGAGATTGAAAATCCATTGATAGAATTAAAGGAACAGACAAAGGATATAGTATATACCGAGCAAACGAATAGAAAATCGCTTTCTTCCTCTCCTACATCAGATATGCTTGATTTTATAAAAAACGATGAAATCAGTATGAGGCAGAAGCTATGTGAACAAGTTAGGCTTCATTTCAAAGAAAAAGATCAACAATTCCTTTTATATCTAGTTCAAAATTTAGATGATAGCGGGTACTTACGTTTAGATGATAGTGCAATATATGATGAAAATACAGTTAAAAGAGGCATCCATCTTCTCCAAGAGATTGGACCAATCGGTATTGGCGCAAGAAGTTTAGTAGAGTGCTTACAATTACAATTAACATACAACTATCCAGATCAATTGCTGGCTAAAGCGATAATTGACAATCACCTTGACCTAATAGCGAATAGAAAGTGGAACGATATTGTACGTGTGATGAAAATATCATTAGAAAAAGTAAAAGAAATTTATGAGTTTATACAAACACTTAACCCAAAGCCTTGTATACACTTGGCTGATTTTAAAGTGGAATATGTAGTACCAGACATTGTTGTTGAATTGAAAGAAGGAAAATTAATTCATTATTTAAATGAAAGCTATTTACCAAAAATTAGTCTAAATAAAGACTATTCCAGTTTATTAAACGTTAAAGATGAAACATCACACTATATTTCCAATCAATTTTCCAAATACAAGTGGCTGATAAACAGTATAGAGCAACGCCGCGTAACCATTTTGAAAATAATGAAAGTGCTATTGGAAAAACAAGCTAGTTTTTTTAAAGAAGGCTTTACATCATTAAAGCCATTAACATTAAAAGATGTCGCAACGGAAATTGACATGCATGAGTCTACTGTTAGTAGAGCTACTATGAATAAAATTATTCAAACTCCTCATGGTACGTTCGATATACGCATGTTATTTACCTCCAAGCTTGAGACAGTGGATGGGAATTCTATCTCTCAAACGGAAGTTAAACAACTCTTAGAAAACATTATTAAGAAAGAAAATAAATGTAAGCCATTATCCGATCAAAAAATAGCCGATTATTTTATAACAGAAAAAGGAATTACAATCTCTAGACGTACAATAACTAAATATCGGGAAGAGTTGAATATTCCTTCTTCTAGTTTACGAAAAGAAATTTAATTGAAAAAGAGATTATGGTCAATCCATAATCTCTTAAACACTAAACATACTTGAATATATTTTATATAGATTAGTTCAGGTTTTCCGAAGCTTACCGCTCGCTTTCCGCGGGCGAGCACCGAGCCGCTTGGGCCAACAGGACGTTGGTCATGCAATCGTTGCCGCAAAAGTTCTTTTGCGACGAGCTTTGCGCAGGAGCAGAACTCGGCGAACTTAGGTTACCTTACATTTGAATAGACGCGCCTATAGCCTTCCTTCCTCTCCTACGCTGAGGGCACTAAAAAGTCCATAGAAATCGACTTTACTAAATAATTTCGTCCGATAAATAAGAAAAGCGTTGAAACGGCTCCCTTTCCG